>CAYUYC010000176.1:0-7086 GCA_964448945.1 uncultured Burkholderiaceae bacterium | reverse complement strand
GTCCAAGGCGGACTACCCATGACCTGCGTGCTGACCTGCATGATCTTCGCCGCGGTGTCGGGTTCGTCGGTCGCCACCACCTTCGCGATCGGCTCGATCCTGATCCCGGCCCTCATCAAGCACGGCTATCCGACCAGCTACGCCGCCGCGCTGCAAGCGACCTCGGCCGAACTCGGCGTGATCATCCCGCCGTCGATCCCGATGATCCTGTTCGGCGTCTCGGCCGAAGTCTCGATCGGCGAATTGTTCATCGCCGGCTTCGGTCCGGGCCTGCTGATCGGCGGCGCGCTCATGCTCTTCGTGCATCTGTACTGCCGCTACAAAGGCTGGGGACTCAAGGACGGCGACGGACGTCTTGGCGTCGCGCGCGCGACGCTCAAGGCCGGCTGGGCCCTGCTCATGCCGGTCATCATCCTCGGCGGCATCTACGGCGGCGTCTTCACACCGACCGAAGCCTCGGTGATCGCGGTGGCCTATGCCCTCGTCGTCGGGCTGTTCATCCATCGCGAACTGCGCTTCAAGGATCTGGTGCCGGTGCTGCGCAAATCGGTGATCTCGAGCGCGGTGATCATGTTCATCATCGCCAACGCCGGCTTGTTCGCCTATCTGATCACGCGAGCCGGCGTGCCCGAAGCGATCGGCACCTGGCTGACCGACGTGCTGCGCTCGCCGGCGTGGTTTCTGCTCGGCGTCAACGCCGCGCTGTTCGTGATCGGCATGTTCATCGAGACCTCGGCCGCGATCATCGTGCTCGCGCCCATCCTGGTTCCGGTCGCCGTGCATTTCGGCGTCGACCCGGTGCACTTCGGCACGATCATGGTCGTCAACCTCGCGCTGGGCATGATCACCCCGCCCTTCGGCGTGAACCTGTTCGCGGCTTGCACCGTGGCCCGGATCTCGCTCGATCAGATCGTCAAATACCTCGTGCCCTTCGTGCTCGTGGTGCTCGCTTGTCTGCTCTTCATCACCTATGTGCCGGCAATCAGCCTGACGCTGCGCGATCTGGTCTTTGCCGCACCCGCAGTCGGCCCTGCGATCGGGCCGCAATGAATCCAGGAGACCCCATGAACGATCGACACATCGGCGTCATCGGCCTCGGCGCCATGGGGCGCGGCATGGCGCAATCCTTGCGCCGCGCGGGATACCACCTGCATGTCTGTGATGTGCGCGCCGAGGCCGCGCACGCCTTCGTGGCCGACGGCGGCACCGCGCACGCGAGCCCCGCCGATCTGGCCCGGCATTGCCAGATCATCATCAGTGTCGTGGTCAACGCGGCGCAGACCGATGAAGTTCTGTTCGGCCCGCGCGGCGCGGCCGACCAGATGCGCGCCGGCCATGTCTTCGTGATGTGCTCGACCGTCGATCCGAGCTGGTCGCTCTCGCTCGAACAACAATTGACGGCCCTGGGCGTGTCCTACCTCGACGCGCCGATCTCGGGCGGCGCGGCCAAGGCCGCGGCGGGGCAGATCACGATGATGACCTCGGGCCGGCCCGAGGCTTACGCGCGGGTCGGCGCGGTGCTCGATGCGATGGCGTCCAAGGTCTATCGCCTGGGCGACACCGCCGGCATCGGCAGCAAGGTCAAGATCATCAATCAGTTGCTCGCGGGCGTGCACATCGCCGCCGCCGCCGAAGCCATGGCCCTGGGCCTGCGCGAAGGCGTGGATGCGCAAGCCTTGTACGAGGTGATCACGCATAGCGCGGGCAACAGCTGGATGTTCGAGAACCGCATGACCCATGTGCTCGCGGGCGATTACTCGCCCTTGTCGGCGGTCGACATCTTCGTCAAGGACCTCGGGCTGGTGCTCGACACCGCGCGCGCCAACAAATTTCCGTTGCCGCTCGCAAGCACCGCGCATCAGATGTTCATGCAGGCCTCGAGCGCCGGCTTCGGCCGCGAAGACGACGCTGCGGTCATCAAGATCTTCCCCGGCATCCATCTGCCGCACACCAGGGCCTGAGGCGATGGGTCGACCTGTGCTCGGCTGCATCGCCGACGACTTCACCGGCGCGACCGATCTGGCCAACAACCTGGTGCGCGCGGGCATGCGCTGCGTGCAGACCATCGGCGTGCCGTCCGACACGACGCTCGCGGCGCAGTCCGATGCCGCGGACCGCGCCGAGGGCGAGGTCGATGCGATCGTGGTGGCCCTCAAGACCCGCACCATCGCCGCGGCCGACGCCGCCGCGCAAGCGCTGGCCGCACTGCGCTGGTTGCAGGCACAAGGCTGCGAACAGTGCTATTTCAAGATCTGCTCGACCTTCGACTCGACCGATGCCGGCAACATCGGCCCGGTCATCGACGCCCTGCTCGACGCGCTGCACGGACCCGGCCAGGGCTTCACCATCGCGTGTCCCGCCTTTCCCGAAAACAAGCGCACGGTGTTCAAGGGCCATTTGTTCGTCGGCGATGCGCTGCTCAACGAAAGCGGCATGCAGCACCATCCGCTCACCCCGATGACCGATGCGAATCTGGTGCGCGTGCTGCAACGTCAGACCCGGCGCCCCGTGGGCCTGGTGCCCTACGACGTGGTGGCGCTCGGGCCGCTGGCGATCCGCGCGCGCTTGGACGTCATGCGCGCCGAAGGCCTCGGCGTGGCGATCGTCGACGCGATCTCCGACAGCGATCTGACGCGCATCGGCCAGGCGCTGGCCGGCATGCCCTTGATCGTCGCCGGATCGGGCATCGCGCTCGGCCTGCCGCAGAACTGGCGCACACAAGGACGTTTGCCGACCGGCGTGCGCACCGACGCCTTGCCGCCGGCGCACGGCCTGCGCGCCATCGTCTCGGGCAGTTGTTCGCTCGCGACCCAGACCCAGGTCGGGCATTTCATCGAAGCCGGCGGAGCGGCCTTCGCGATCGACCCGCTCGCGGTGGCGCGCGGCGACGCGGTGGTCGCGCAAGCCATGCGCCATGCCCAGACGCATCTCGCCCGCGGCCCGGTGCTCTACTACGCCACGGCCGCGCACGACGCGGTGCGCGCGGTACAAGCGCAACTGGGCGTCGAAGCCGCGGGTGCCCTGGTCGAAGAGACCCTGGCCGCGATCGCGCGCGGCGTGGTCGAGCGCGGCGTGCGCCAATTGGTGGTGGCCGGCGGCGAGACCTCGGGCGCGGTGGTGCAGGCGCTCGGCGTGGTGCAAATGCGCATCGGGCCGCAGATCGATCCGGGCGTGCCCTGGACCGCCACCCGCAGCCCGCTCACCGGCAGCGCGCCCTTGCACCTCGCGCTCAAGTCCGGCAACTTCGGCGGCCCCGATTTCTTCACCCGCGCCTTTGCCGTGCTGGCGCGGCCACCGGCCCGCACGCAATGAACCCCGCGATGAGCACGCCCGACGAAGCCGCATTGCGCGACGAGATCTGCCGCGTCGGCGCCTCGCTGTATGCGCGCGGCTATGCGCATGCCTCCGGCGGCAACATCAGCGTGCGCCTGCCCGACGGTTATCTGATCACGCCCACCGATGCCTGCCTGGGCACGCTCGCACCCGAGGCGCTGGCCAAGATCGGTCCCGACGGCGTGCAACTCGGCGGCGAGCGCGCGTCCAAGACACTGGCGCTGCATCGGCGCATCTATGCCGCCGACCCGCAGGCGCAATGCGTGATCCATACCCACAGCACGCATCTGGTCGCGCTCACGCTGGCCGGGGTCTGGCGCGACGATGCGGTGGTGCCGCCGATCACGCCTTACTTCGTGATGAAGGTCGGGCGCGTGCCCTTGATCGCCTACCATCGCCCCGGCGATCCGGCGGTGGGCGAGCGCGTGGCCGAGCGCATCGCCGCGATGCGTGCGCGCGGCACGCCGATCCGCGCGGTGATGCTCGATCGCCTCGGCCCCAATGTCTGGCACGCTACGCCCGCCGCGGCCAGCGCGGTGCTCGAAGAACTCGAAGAGACCGCGCGCCTGTGGCTGATGACGCAGGCCCGGCCCTTGACCGATACCCAGATTCAATCCTTGCGCGACCATTTCCACGCGGTATGGTGATCTGATCACCCCGCCACCACACGCCACGCCATGCCACGCTTTGCCGCCAACCTGACCATGATGTACGGGGAACATGAATTCCTCGACCGCTTCGGCGCCGCCGCGCGCGATGGTTTTCATGCGGTCGAATTCTTGTTCCCGTATGCCTGGCCGGCGAGCACGCTTGCGCAACGCCTGGCCGATCACGGCTTGCGTCAGGTGTTGTTCAACGCGCCGCCCGGCGATTGGGACGCGGGCGAGCGCGGCCTGGCCTGCCTGAGCGAACGCGAAGACGAATTCCGCCGCGGCATCGACCAGGCGCTCGCCTATGCGCAAGCCCTCGATTGCCCGCGCATCCATGTCATGGCCGGACTCGTGCCCGCTGGGGTCGAACGCGCGGCCTTGCGCGCGACCTATGAGGCCAATCTGGCCTGGGCCGCGACCCAGGCCGCGAGCATCGGGCGCGATGTGCTGATCGAGCCGATCAACCCCCGCGACATCCCCGGCTATCTGCTCAACCGCCAGGACGACGCCCACGCCATCGTGCAAGCCGTGGGCGCCGACAACCTCAAGGTGCAGATGGACCTCTACCACTGCCAAATCGTCGAAGGCGATCTGGCCGCCAAGATCCGGCAATACCTGCCCACCGGGCGGGTCGGACATTTCCAGATCGCGGGCGTGCCCGAGCGGCACGAACCCGATCTGGGCGAGTTGAACTACCCCTATCTCTTCGATCTCATCGATGCGCTCGGCTACACGGGCCACATCGGCTGCGAATACCGCCCGCGCGGCGACACCTCGGCGGGGCTGGGCTGGTTGCACCGCACATAGTGCGCGTGCGCGTGGGGACATCGCTTCTCCATGCCAGGGTAAGGACTAATGTTGTGAACCGGCGTCGGTCGCGAGACTGTGTCGGTGCAGGCGCGCGGCCTGGTCGCTCAGCACGGAGGCGAGGCTTGACCGATCGGCGGATTCGATGGAGCAAGGTGCTGGGGCAAAGCGCGTCGGCGCGTGCGGTGCTCGGCCTCACCGCCTTGATGGTCGCGGTCATCGCGATCTTCGTGACCGGATTGCTGATGGATCTGCGCGCGCGCGAGATCGATCACGCCCAGGGCGAGATCGTGAGCCTGAGCCGCATCCTCGGCGAGCAGACCAGCCGCTCGATGGACGGCGTGGCCTCGACCATGCGCGGCGTGCGCGACCGCCTCCTCGACGAGACCGGCGCGCGCCTGGCGTTCGATCATCCTGCGCTCACCGCCTTGTTGCGCGCGCGCGCAGCGGGGCTGCCGCAATTGCAGGCCTTGTTCATCGTCGATGCGCAAGGCCGGGTGGCGAGCGCATCGCGCCCCGAGGTCATGCGTTCGCTGACGCTCGCCGATGCGCAGTATTTCCGCCATTTCGTTCACGACCATGGCGACGCCTTGTACGTCGGCACGTCGAGCGTCACGCCGATCGACGGCGCCTGGACCTACAACCTCGCGCTGCGCCTGAGCGGCGACGACGGGCAGTTGCGCGGCGTGCTCGTGGCCGCCATCGACGTGGCCTATCTGCAATCGGTCTACGACAGCATCAGCCTCGACACGGTGAGCCGCATCCATCTGCTCGACCGCGCCGGCGGCGTGCTGGTCGGCGAGCCGCGCGAAGGCCGCGGCCCCGATGCGAGCGGCGCGCACGCCACGCGCCTGAGCACCGCCTACCCCGAAGCGGGCCTGAGCCTCGTCACCGAAAACGCGGCGCGCGGCGTGCGCCATGTCGCGTACCGCGAAGTCGCGTCGTATCCGCTGACCATCGCCGTCGGCGTCGATGAAGTCGATGCCTTGGCGCCTTGGCGCCAGGTGGCCGGGCCGATCGCCGGCGCGGCGCTGGTCATCGTCGCGGTGCTGCTCGGCGTGAGCGCGTTCACGCTGCGCAACCTCGCGCGCAAGGCCACGCTCGAAGCCGCGCTCAAGGAACGCGACGAGCAACTGCGTCTGATGGTGCAATCGATCGGCGATGCGATCGTGACGATGAACACCGAGCAACGCATCGTGCTGTTCAACCGTGCGGCCGAACACCTGCTCGGCGTGCGCGCCGAGGACGTGGTCGGCCGGCCGATCCGCGAGGTGCTGTCGCGCTGCGTGCCGGCCGAAGCCTTGCCGCGGGTGCTGGCCTGCTTCGAGATCGCGCCGGGCGCGACCAGCGCCGCGGCCTTGCCCTGCACCATCCAGCTCATGTGCGCCGAGCGCGCGCTGGTGGTCGAGCTGGGTCTGGCGACCACGATGTTTCGCGGTGCGATGCTGCTGACCGCGGTGTTTCGCGATCTGACCGAACGCCAGCGTGCCGAGCGCGATCTGCAGGAAAGCAATCGTCAGCTCCAGGCCTTGTCGGCCGCGTTGCAGCATGTGCGCGAACAAGAACGCGCCCGCATCGCGCGCGAACTCCACGATGAACTCGGCCAATTGCTCACCGGCATCCGCATGGAAGTGTCGTGGCTGGGCGGACGCCTGTCGGCCGAACACCACGGCCTCGTCGGCAAGATCGCATCGATCAAAGGCCAGATCGATCAGACCATCCATTCGGTGCGCCGCATCGCGTCGGAACTGCGGCCCCTGGTGCTCGACGATCTGGGCTTTTGCGCCGCGGCCAAGTGGTACGTCGACCAGTTTGCCGCGCGCACCGGACTGCAAGTGCAGCTCGACCTGCCCGGCTGCGATCCGCAACAAGGCGGCGCGGTCGGCACCGCCTTGTTCCGTGTGCTGCAAGAAGCGCTGACCAACATCGCGCGCCATGCCCAGGCGCATCGGGTCGACATCCGTCTGGCGCGCGGCGCGCAGGCCTGGACCTTGTCGATCCGCGACGACGGCGCGGGCATGGCGCCCGGCGCCGCGCAGCGCAGCGGCTTCGGCATCGTGAGCATGCGCGAACGCGTCCAGATCCTGGGCGGGCAATTCGCGCTGACCTCGACTTGCACCGCGGGCACCAGCATCGTGGTGGACATTCCTCTCGAGATCGAACGTGATGACATTGACGCGCAAATTCCGAGTGTTGTTGGCTGACGATCACACCATCATCCGCGACGGGCTCAAGCAGATCCTGGCCGACACCCACGATCTGACGGTGGTGGGCGAGGCTGCCAACGGCTTCGAGG
>CAYUYC010000175.1:0-7099 GCA_964448945.1 uncultured Burkholderiaceae bacterium | reverse complement strand
TGTACGCCGAAGGCCAGCGCCGATATGTGGAGACCTTCTCCGCCTATGCGCGCCAGTTTCTCGACCGCATGGACAAGCCCCAGGTCGACCGCATCGAGGGGGTGCCCCCGGCGATCGCGATCGACCAGACCAATCCGGTGCGCACCTCGCGTTCGACGGTCGGGACGATGACCGAGCTCAACGACCATCTCAAGCTCTTGTTCGCACGCGCGGCCACGCTGTATTGCCGTTCATGTGCCCAACCGGTCCAGCGCGATACGCCCGAATCCATCCTGGCCGCGCTCACCGCGCGCGCCGCGGCGCTCGGCGATCCGCGCCTGTTGATCACCTTCGAGATCAAGGTGCCGGCCAATTTCGGCGCCGATGAAATCCGCCAGCACCTGGAAGCCCAAGGCTATACCCGCATTCATGCCGAGCGCACCCAGGGCGAGACGCGCTGGCTGGAGGTGGTGCAGGACCGCTTTCGCGCCGGCAACACCGAACGCGCGCGCATCGTCGAAGCGCTCGAAGCCGCGCTGCGCGTGGGCCAAGGCCGTTGCGCCGTGCATTACCAGCGCGAGCACGAGGCCGAGGTGGTGACCCGATTCAGCACCGGCCTGCATTGCGCCGATTGCGACATCGCCTACCGCGATCCGAGCCCCGCGAGTTTTTCCTTCAATTCGGCGGTCGGCGCTTGCGAAACCTGCCGCGGCTTCGGCCGGGTGATCGGGGTCGATTTCGGCCTGGTGATCCCCGATGAATCGAAGACCCTGGCCGAAGGCGCGGTCAAGCCTTGGCAGACCGCCAGTTTCAAGGAATGCCAGGACGACCTGGTCAAGAGCGCGAAGAAATACGGCGTCGCGCTCGACGTGCCTTATCGCGATCTGCCCGACGAGCACAAGCATTGGCTGCTGCATGGCGACCCGGCCTTCGTGAGCTGGGATAAGTCGTGGCCGGCCAAGTGGTACGGCATCGAGCGGTTTTTTGCCTGGCTCGAAAGCAAGGCCTACAAGATGCACATCCGGGTGCTGCTGTCGAAATACCGCAGCTACACCCCGTGCAAAGCCTGCGGCGGCGCGCGCCTGAAGCCCGACGCGCTGCTCTGGCGCGTCGGCACCCACGCCGAGGCCGAGCGCGCGCTCGGCGGCTATGCGCGCTTGCGGCCCGTGCATGCGCGCTGGACGCAAGCCCAGGTCGACGCCCTGCCCGGCCTCACCATCCACGACCTGATGTCGATCCCGATCGAGCGCCTGCGCGACTTCGTCGCCACCCTCGCATTGCCGGGCGTGCTCGACGAAGCCGGCGAATTGCTGATGGACGAATTGCGCGCCCGCACGCGATTTTTGTGCGATGTGGGTCTCGGTTATCTGACGCTCGACCGGCAAAGCCGCACGCTCTCGGGCGGCGAGGTCCAGCGCATCAACCTGACCACCGCGCTCGGCACTTCGCTCGTCAACACGCTGTTCGTGCTCGACGAGCCTTCGATCGGCCTGCATCCGCGCGACATGGATCGCGTCGTCGAGGTCATGCACCGGCTGCGCGACGCCGGCAATTCGCTGGTGGTGGTCGAGCACGATCCGCAAGTCATGCTCGCGGCCGACCGCATCCTCGACATCGGTCCCGGCCCGGGCGAACGCGGCGGCGAAATCGTGTTCTACGGCCCGGCCAACGCGGCGCGCAGCGCCGACACCCTGACCGGCGCCTACCTCTCGGGCCGCAAGCGCGCCGATGCCGGCGTCACGCGCCGGCCGATCACGCCCAATGCGCGCTGGCTCGAATTGCGCGGCGCGCGCGAACACAATCTGCGCGATGTCACGCTGCGCTTGCCGCTCGGACGCCTGATCGCGGTCACCGGCGTCTCGGGCTCGGGCAAATCCACCCTGGTGCAGGACGTGCTCTACGGCGCCTGCGCCAAGGCCCTGGGCAAATCGGTCGAAGCGCTCGGCGCTTTCGATGCCCTCACCGGCCACGAACTGCTCGAAGACGTGGTGATGGTCGATCAAAGCGCGATCGGCAAGACCACCCGCTCGAACCCCGCGAGTTATGTGGGCGCCTTCGACGCGATCCGCGCGGTGTTTGCGCGCGCGTCCGAAGCGAAGGCGCGCGGCTATACCGCGGGCACCTTCAGCTTCAATTCGGGCGACGGCCGTTGCCCGACCTGCGGCGGCACCGGCTTCGAGCATGTCGAGATGCAATTCCTTTCCGACGTGTATCTGCGCTGCCCCGATTGCAACGGCACCCGCTACCGGCCCGAAACCCTCGAGGTGCGCATCGCCGGCACCGATGTGCACGGAAAATTCCGCGAGGTGTCGATCGCCGATGTGCTCGACATGACGGTCAGCGAAGCGGTGGTCTTCTTTACCGAAGAACCCGCGGTGCTCAACGGCCTCAAGCCGCTCGCCGCCGTGGGCCTCGAATACCTGAAGCTGGGTCAGCCCGTGCCCACGCTCTCGGGCGGCGAAGCGCAACGGCTCAAGCTCGCCGGCCATCTGGCCGAAGCCGCGGCGCGCGCGGCGCCCACGCGCGGCGTGAAGAACGCAGCGCTCTGCGTCAAGAGCAAGTTGTTCTTGTTCGACGAGCCGACCACCGGTTTGCATTTCGACGATGTGGCCACGCTCTTGTGCGCCTTCGGCACCTTGCTCGATGCCGGGCATACGCTGGTGGTCATCGAACACAACCTCGATGTGGTGCGCGCCGCCGATTGGGTGATCGACCTCGGCCCCGAAGGCGGCGATGCCGGCGGCCTCATCGTCGCGACCGGCACGCCTGACGCGATCAAGCAGGCGGCGGCCTCGCGTACCGGCCGCGCTTTGGTCGAGTACGAGCGCGCGCTGGCGGCCCTGGCCTTGCCGGCTGTGCAGGCCGAACCCGCAGCGCAGACCACGGACGCGTCGAACACCAAGCCACTGCTCGCCGCCGAGCCGCGCCCCGGTTATGCGGCGGCGCTGGACGCCGGTCTGCCCTTGCAACACGCGCTGCGCCGGCGCGCCGATGCCTCGGCCATCCGCATCCATCATGCGCGCGAACACAACCTCAAGAACATCGATGTCGACATTCCGCGCGACCGCTTCACGGTGATCACCGGGCCGTCGGGCTCGGGCAAATCGACGCTCGCCTTCGACATCCTCTTCGCCGAAGGGCAGCGCCGTTATCTCGAATCGCTCAATGCCTATGCACGCTCGATCGTGCAGCCGCAAGGCCGGCCCGATGTCGATGCGATCTACGGCATTCCGCCCACGGTCGCGATCGAACAGCGCACCAGCCGCGGCGGGCGCAAATCGACGGTCGCGACCCTGACCGAGATCTATCATTTCCTGCGCCTGCTCTACGTCAAGCTCGGACGCCAGTATTGCCCGACCTGCAATGTGCCGGTCGACGCGCAAAGCTTCGAAAGCATCGCGGCGCGCGTGATGCGCGAGCATCGCGGCCAGCGCATCGGCCTGCTCGCGCCGCTGGTCGTGAACCGCAAAGGTGTCTATACCGACCTCGCCAAATGGGCGCTCGCCAAAGGCCATACCCATTTGCGCGTCGACGGTGAATTCCTGCCGACCGCGAAATTCCCGCGCATCGATCGCTTCAAGGAACACAACATCGAATTGCCGGTGGCCGATCTGCGCATCGCGCCCGAACACGAGAACGAATTGCGCGCGGGGCTGCGCGCCGCGCTCGAACTCGGCAAAGGCTTCGTGCTGGTGCTGTCGGATCTCGATGCGCTCGAAAGAGCGATCGGGGGTGGGCATAGCGCGGCCAGCGCGGCATTGACCGCGACCATGTGTTCGACCAAGCGCGCCTGCCCGTCGTGCGGCACCAGCTTCGCCGAGGCCGATCCGCGCTTGTTCAGCTACAACAGCAAGCACGGCTGGTGCGCGAGCTGTTTCGGCACCGGGGTGCGTCTGGCGGGTTTTCGGCCCGCCCAGCATCATGAGACCGACGATTGGCAAGGCGCGGTCGATGCCGCTGCCGAGGCCGCGGCCCAGGCCGCCGTCGAGGCGAGTGCCGAAGCCGGCACCGACACCGAGCCCTGCCCGGCCTGCCATGGCCAGCGTCTCAATCCGATCGCGCTCAATGTGCGCTTTCGCGAGCGTTCGATCGCGCAACTGAGCGCGCTGCCGGTCGAAGGGCTCGAGCGTTTCTTCGCCGGCATCACGCTCGAAGGACGCGAACTCGAGATCGCACGCGACCTGCTGGCCGAGATCCGTTCGCGCCTGAGCTTTCTGCAGGAAGTCGGCCTTGATTACCTCGCGCTCGATCGCGCCGCGCCCACGCTCTCGGGCGGCGAAGCGCAGCGCATCCGGCTGGCCGCGCAACTCGGCTCCAATCTGCAAGGCGTGTGCTACATCCTCGACGAGCCGACCATCGGCCTGCATCCGCGCGACAACCGCATGCTGCTCGACGTGCTCGGACAGTTGCAGCACAAGGGCAATACCCTGGTCGTGGTCGAGCACGATGAAGACACCATCCGGCGCGCCGATCATGTGATCGACATCGGCCCCGGCGCCGGGGTGCTCGGCGGCCATGTGGTCGCGCAAGGCCATGCCGACGCGCTCGATCCCGCGGTCTCGATCACCGGGCGCTGCCTGAGCACACCGCTCGTGCATCCGCTGCAGCCGCGCCGCGCGATCGATGCGGCGACGCCGCGCATCGCGGTCGCCCGGGCCGATCTGCACAACCTGCATCACGTGGACGTGGCGATACCGCTTGCGCGCCTGACGGTGGTCACCGGCGTGTCGGGTTCGGGCAAGTCGACCTTTGCGCGCGACGTGCTGCACGACAATCTGCGCGCCCTGATGCAGGACCGCAAAGCCACGCCGCGCGGCTGCGCCGGCATCACCGGCACTGAAGGCATCGACCGCGTGCTCGAAGTCGACCAGACGCCGATCGGCAAGACGCCGCGCTCCTGTCCGGCCACCTATGTCGGCATCTTCGACGAGATCCGGCGCTTGTTTGCCGAAGCCAACGATGCCCGCATGCGCGGCTATACCGCTTCGCGGTTCTCGTTCAATACCGGCGCCGGGCGCTGCGAGGCCTGCGAAGGCCAGGGCTGGCGCACCATCGAGATGAGCTTCCTGCCCGATGTGAAGGTGGTCTGCGACGCCTGCGGCGGCGCGCGCTTCAATCGCGAGACGCTCGAAGTGAAGCTGCGCGGCAAAAGCATCGGCGATGTGCTCGCGATGAACATCGATGCCGCGGTCGAGTATTTTGCGAACCACACCAAGCTGCGCCATACGCTCAAGCTGTTGCAGGACGTGGGCCTCGGGTATCTGACGCTCGGCCAGCCCTCGCCCACGCTCTCAGGCGGCGAGGCGCAGCGCATCAAGCTGGTGACCGAGCTTTCGAAAGTGCGCGACGACATCACCCGCCGAGGACAGAAGGCGCCGCACACCTTGTACGTGCTCGACGAACCCACGGTGGGTCTGCACATGAGCGATGTGGAAAGACTCATCCGCGTGCTGCACCGCCTCGTCGATGCCGGCAACACCGTGGTGGTGATCGAACACGATCTCGATCTGATCGCCGAAGCCGATTGGATCGTCGACCTCGGTCCCGAAGGCGGCGATCGCGGCGGGCGCGTCGTGGCGCAAGGCGCGCCCGAAGACATCGTGCGCGATGCGGTGAACTCGCATACCGCGCGTCTGTTGGCGGAGTTTCTGCACCGGCATCGCAACCGCCGAAGTACCCCCTGATCGCATGTGGGCGCTGCCCCGGTCTGCGCCGTAGACTCGGCGACGCAGACCATCGGAGGCACAGCATGCCCATCGCGATCTTGTTCGACGGCGGTTCGCCGCGCAGCATCGACCAACTCCTCGCGCATTACGCACAAAGCCATCGGCACCCGATCAACGAGCGCATCCATTTCGTGTGCGTTCCTTTGATCGTGTTCAGTCTGATCGGCATGCTGCAGGCGCTGCATCCATGGGCTGCCTATGCCTTCGTCGGCGCGAGTCTGATCTATTACCTGCGCCTGTCGGTGCCGTTTCTGGTTGCGATGAGCTTGTTGAGCGCCGTCATGCTGGCGGTGCTGCACGCACTCGGGCCTTATGCGCTGATCACCTCGATCGTCGTCTTCGTCCTGGCGTGGATCGGCCAATTCATCGGCCATGCGATCGAAGGCCGCAAGCCGTCCTTCCTCGAAGACCTGCGCTATTTGTGGATCGGGCCGCTGTTCTGCCTGAGCTTTCTGTTCAGACGTCTGGGCATTGCGTGGTAGATGCCGGCGCGTTCACCTGAACGCGCGATGGGGTGACATTTCGCCATCGGCCAGAATCCGGTCCCATCTTTCATGGTCGATGAGGACTGCGATGATTTCGCGCAATTGGATGCCCCTGGTGCTTGCCGCGCTGCTGATGTCGAATGCCCAGGCGCAGGAGCGGTTCAGCATCAAAGAGGACTCGCCGTCGGTCGGCTCGAACATCCGCCGCGAAGTTGCCACCAGTGCAGTGCCTTTCGACAAGCGCTATGACGAGTTGACGCCGGAACAGCGTCAATTGTTGCGCGCCCAATACGAAGGCCTGCCGGGCGAGTGCGAGCCGCCGTTTCCGGAACGAGGCTTGATGGATATCTATCGACACGTCGTCAAGATCCAGCGCAATCAGTCCCTGCGCGGCGAATTGCTCGTGACGGCGATGATCGATGCCGAAGGCAAGGCGCAGACCGTCAAGATCTATCGCACGCCCGACCCCAAGCTCGGCGCAGCCATCGCCGAAATTCTCGTCGGCACGCCGTTCAGACCCGCTCGATGCGCGGGCAAGGCGGTGGCCATGGAGTTCCCGATCGCGCTCTCGCTGAGCGTGGCATTGCGCTGAACGAGGGTCAGCCCCGCACGCGCCGCGCGCACTGCCGATACAAGGCATTGGCGCGCGCCTGATCGCCGTTGCGCTCATGCAGTTCGGCCAGCGCCAGCAAGCTTGCCGGCGCCGCCTCGATGCGCAGGCTGCGCTCGAGATAATCGAGTGCCTTGCCCCACAGCGCTTCCGCCGCGCATAGCTTGCCCAGCGTGGTCAGCAAGGCCGCGTCCTGCGGATGCTGGTCCAGCCAGTCTTCGGCATGCTGGATCTGCCGTACGCGATCGGCGCCGGCGCCGATTTCCGCATAGGCGGTGATCAGGCGCTCATTCCAGTTC
>CAYUYC010000174.1:0-7107 GCA_964448945.1 uncultured Burkholderiaceae bacterium | reverse complement strand
ATCCACTAATTTGCGGGCGGCAGCCGCGCAGGCGATTGGGTCCTCGCCCGCGTGCATCTGCCCCCACATTTCAACGCCAAGCAGCCCCCAAAAACCGGTCTGCGCCAGCGCCTGAAAAGTCTCGCGAAATGGCACGATCCCTTTTTCAAACGGTATCCCGCGAATGATGCGCGGCATCGCGTCGATCAGGACCTCGAGTCGGCGCGCGAGATTGAGCGCGCCGAGATAGACGATCCAGGGACCGGGCGCATGGACGGGCAATTCGCCTGCGGGCGCGAGATCGGCCAGCAGCTCTTCGTCGACGCCCATCGGGACTGCGTACAGGCGTGCGGGCGCGATGCCGGTTCGCACCTGCTCGGTCTTCATGGCCTCGCTTTGCACGAACACGCGCCGCGCCATCGGCAAGCTCGCGCCGCGCAGGACGACCTCGGCCAATGCGCCGCGAACCCAGGCCAGCACCGCGCGCAATGGACGGCGCGCGCGAAAGTGGTCGCGCGCGAGACGCCGGTCGCCGAGCGGCATCGGGAAGGACATCCAGTACGCGCAGGGGTGCGCGCGCAGCCGTGCGATGGCGAAGATCGGTGCCGCCAGGATGGGCAGATCGCGCACGATGATCAGGTCGTAGCGGCCGGCCTCGCGCCAGGCGGTCGCGATGCAATGGACGATGAAGCGCGCGATCGCGATCGCGCGCGCGGGCGAGGCCGGCGCCGCGAACAGACGTCCGTTGGGGGCGGTGTCGGAGTGCATGCCGCCGGGGGCGGGTGGGCCGACGAAATCGGTGCGCAAGCCGGCACGATGCAAGTATTTGTCGAACAGCACGCGCACGTCGGCGCGCGCCGGTGGGAGCGGATCACGCATGAACATCAGGATCTTCATCGCTAGTCGACCGCAGTCCTGCGCGCCCAATACAGCACATAGCCCGCGACGAACGGCAGGAAGATCTGAGATACATGATCGATCACTACGCCGTTGTAGGGCAGCGTGATGAACAGCGCCACGAACGCCGCGACGCAACCGTCGAGACAGGCGCGATGAAACGGCGCGATGGTCTCGTTGCTCGATAGGTGTTGCGCGCGCGCGCCGGCGGCGACGAGCATCGCGCAGAACAGAGCAAAGCCGATCAGCCCGCTGTCCCAAAGCAAGATGGTGACGGTCGAGGTGTTCAGCGTGAACGGAAAGCGCTTGGCCATGACGCCCTTGCCGATGGTCTCGCTGGGGCGGCTGGCGGTCAGACCGTAGCCAAAGAGAAATTTGTCGGTGCCGTCGTGGGTGGCGGTGCGCAACCAGATCAGCGGTGCACCGAGACGGCTGACTTCTCCGGAGCGATAGTTGACGAAGTCGAGATTGCTCTCGTCGCGGAATACATAATCGAGATAGTCCTGAGTCTCGATCTTTCGATGGCTGGAGACGACCGAGCTGAAATGCGCTTCGTACAACGTTGCGATCCCGACCACCGTGATCAATGTGGCCGCGAGCATGCCGACCGCGAATGCGGGGCGCCGCAAGAAATCGCGCCTGAGCACCACCGCGATCACGATCGGCAGCAGGCCGAAGAAGACCTTCACTTCGCCCAGCGCGACCGAGCCCAGCGCGCACACGATCACGGTCATGCCGAATGCGGGCTTGATCTGACGCGCTTTGAGCAAGGCGATGGCGACGCCGATGATGATCGCCAGGAAGATCGCCATCATGCCGCTGCCGCCGCCGCCCTTGGGGTCGCCGCCGAAGGTGCCGACGATCGCGTCCCAGTTGCCGTGCGAGAACACGCGCTGAACGATGGCGAACGGAAATTGCGCGATCGCGATCCAGAGCAGCAGCATCCAGCAGTTGCGCAAGAAGGCATCGTCGATGCTGCGCGATGCGACCAGGAACATCACCGCCCACACGAACAGAAAGTGTTTGCCGCCGACCAGCATGTTGATGAGGGGCGTACCGTTCATCAGCGAACTCGTCATCACCGCGGCAAAGAAGGCAAACAGCAGCCAGACGAAGATCGGCATCGGTGGTTGGCGCTCGATGCGCGCACGCTGACCCAGCGCATCGAGCGGCAGCTTCAGGATGAGGAACACGCACAGCATGTACGGCACCCAGAACAGCTTGGACAGGCGCAGGTAGTACATGGCGAGTCCGACCACGACGAACGCGAGGACGATCAGCAACGGCAGAATCCAGCGCGCCGGAACGAACAACAACAACGGCCCGCAAATGACTGCCAGAAGGATCAGATCGAGCTGGGGCGAGCCGAGCGCGATGACCATGCCGAACAAGGCGCAGACGCCGAGCAGCAAGGCAAAGCCGAGCGCCGCGGGAAGACGACGCAGCGCTCGGGTGACGAGCGCCAGTGCCAGCGGGCCTGAACCGGGCGAGAGGCTTGGACTCGTCATGGCGGGCCGGCGCAACCCAGGATCAGCGCAGGCCGGCGAGTTTGAGCCGTGTCTTGGCGTCGACCGATTGCAGCAGCGCGCGCAGAAACTCGGCTTGTTGCGCGTAGCTCTGGTCGGTGTCGCTCGACAGATTCGATACGCGCACCAGCAAGCCGTCGGGCACCTTGCCGGCCAGTCCGTAGACGATCTGCGCGTAGAAGCGTTCGGCGCGGCCCATCGCCACTTGCTCGCCCATCGTGAACCAGTAGGTCACGGGTTCTGAGCGGCGCGGCTTGAGCGCGTGCATGCGCACCACCGGAACGCCCGCACCGCCGACGCTCAGCACGTCGAGTTGAACATCCTTCACGCTGAACCCCTGGGCCGCATAACAGACCTCTTGGCGATGGGCCTTGAGGCTGTCGCTCTGATCGCCGCCATAGGCGACGACGAGCATCATGCGTTGCCCGGTGCCGTTCACATAAGTGCGCGTGAGGATCTGGTCATAGATCTTGTCGAGGTTGGCCTGCACGTCGGGGCTGGGCGGGATGAGCACCGTATCGGGGTCGATCCTCCAGTCCCCGAAGGTGCTCGGCACCGCGCGGTCGAGGCTGAAGCTCGGATCGATATGCGGTGTCGGGCGCAGCACGAACGACATTGCCGCGACCAGCACCATTGCCGCGCCAAGCAGCCAAGGGGTCAGACGTTCAAGCATGCGTGCCGCCCATCGGATCGGTCGTGGGCGCGCGCCACATGCGCGCCAGGAGTTGGTCGAGCGCGAACAAGGCCACCAGCGCCGACATGAACAACACGATGCCCGCGGCGCCGTGCAGGAAGCCTTGGCCGGCTTCGTCGCCGAAGTGGTAGGTGATCAGGATCAGCGCCATCACGCGCACGATGTTGGCTGCGAACGCGATCGGGAGAATGCTGAGGAGAAGCACAGCGTTGTGCATCAGGCTGCGTCGCTGCATGAGGTACATGTACAGCAGACCCATCGCCGACAGCGAGTACATCGAGTTCAGTCCCGAGCAGGCATCGGCGACCAGCATGCGGTATTGGCCGATGGAAATGATGACCCCGTCGCGCGCGATCGGATAGCCGACGTGATACAGCATCAGTTCGGCGATCATCGACACGCGCTCCTTGAGCTGGCTCGTGATCATCACCATCACGAATGCCGGCATGGGAACGACGAACAGCAGGAACACGAAGGTGAACCAGAGCACCCGGAGCGCGCCCCAGCCGTACATCAGCAGCAAGGTGCCTGCGAGGATCGGCAGATGGGCGCCGACTTCGAGCAAGGCCAGATTCTGCGAGCGTCCGATGAAATAGACGAACAAGCCGCCGCACAGAACGAGGCTGCCCGCCCACCACGCCGGACGTTCGGGCAATGCGGCGAGCGCCTCGCGCTTGTTCCAGACCAGCCAGACGCACACGGCCAGCACCAGCGGACCATGTTCATAGGCTTCCTGATTCCACAACCCGTTCCACAAGCGGACCCAGGTCGGCGCCAGCACGGCGGTCAAGCCGATCAGCACCGGCAGCCAGCGCATCAGGCGGCGCGAGTCCACGGCCAACGGGGCGAATTGAGCAGACATCGCTTCAGCGCTCGTTGATGACGGCGCCCACCACCTGGGCGCTGAGTTTGGATAAGCCGTCGGCCAGCGTCTGCGCTTCGGCCACGCGCGTGCGATTGCGCAGGACCACCATCAGGCAACCGCTCGAGCGCACCGCGATCGTGGCCGATTCGCCGTAGGTCAGCGCGGCCGGCGTATCGATGAGGATGTAGGCGTAATCGCGGGCGAGGTCCTCGAGCATTAGCGCGAACTGGGCGCGCGACAACAACTCTTGCGGATTGGGTGGGCGCGGTCCGCACGGCAGGATGTGCAGATGCTCGACGCCCGGCACCGGCTTGATCGACGCTTGCGCGGTGCGGCGCGTGAGGTGCGACGACAGGCCCTGCGCATTGTCGATGCCGAACAGGCTATGGATGCGGCCGGCGCGCATGTCGGCATCGATCAGCAAGGTCGGCTCGCCCAATTGCGCAAACAAAATGGCGAGGTTGGCGCAGACACGGGTGCGCCCGTCGCCGCTGCACGGACTCACGATGGCGAGGGTGCGGCGTTCGGGTTCGGGACCGAACCAGCGCAGCGCGAGTTGCGCGCGCACGCCGCGCAAGGCCTCGGATTGTTCGCTGAACGGATCGTGCAAGGTCACCAGATCGCTGCCGTACAAATGGCGCTGCGGTTGCGGAACGAAGACGCTGCCGTGCTGCAAAGCGATCGCATGATCGACCTGTTCCTGCGTCACCAATCCAAGCGCGATGGCGCATTCACCGAAGGGCCGCCCCTTCGAACGCTGCTGGTGGGACAGCACTTCGCCGATCTGTTCATGGCGCAGGCTGCCTTGCCGGACCAGCAGCGCACCGAGTCTGCGTTCGTCGAAAGGATCCGAGCCGCGAGGAGTCATGTCGGCGCTTTCGGTACTCACGGCGTGCAATGCGCCGGGTGGTTCGATCTTGAATGGACGGCCCATGGCGAACTCACTGCGTTGCCAGCAACGGGCCAGGCCCGCGCGGCGAGGCCAATCGACGCGTGCGGCGCGGTGCGCCGCCCAACACGCCGAGCAGCGGAAGATTCAGACTGGTTTCGATGTCGTCGCTGGCGCGCACGCGCCGGTCCGCCAGTTCGAGAACGAGCGCCACGCCCAAGCCCAGGATCGCGCCGAGCACCGCACCGAGGATGACGTTGAGCTTGATGCGCGGGCTCGATGGCATTGCGGGTGCGGTCGCGGGCGCGAGCACCGATGCACTCGCTTGCGTGGTCTGGCTCTCGAGCGAATTCTGCGCGTAGCGTTGCAGGGCGAGTTCGTAGATCTTCTGCGCGTTCTCGACCTCGCGCGTGAGCACCGCCATCTCATCGCGCAGCTTCTTGAGTTCGAGCACGCGTTCCTTCTGGGCTGCGACCGCGGCGCGCAGATCGGCCACGCGGCGCACGCCGGCGCGGGCGGAAGCGCCCGCGCTGCGGGACGAATGCTGGAGTTCTTCGTTGACGCGTTCGCGCAAGGCGCCGATCTCGGCGGCCTGGCGCTGATACGTGGGGTGCTCGGTGCCGTATTGCCGGCTGATCTGCTGGAGCGATGCTTCGCTGCGCGCAAGCTCGGTACGCAATTGCGCGAGGATCGGCGAGGCGGCCACTTCAGGCACGCTGGCCACCGACGCGCTGCCTTCGCCCGCGCGCGCCGACGAGTCGAAGCTTTGCGCTTGCGCCGCGACCAGCTGATTCGATAGCTCCGCCAGCCGCGCGTTCTCGACATCGAGCCGTTCGTCGTTGCCGACGATGCCGTTGCGCTGCTGAAATGCCGACAACCGGGTCTGGGCGCGTTCGAGTTCGGCGCGCAGTCCCTTCAACTGCTCGTCGAACCAGGCCGTGTACTGGCGCGCAGGTTGAGTGCGCAACTCCAGCGCGGTGTCGATATAGGCCTGCGCAAAGGCGTTGGCCACTTGCGCTGCAAATTGCGGGTCCGCACCCGAGAAGCTCAGTGCCACCACGGCGCTTTCGCGCGACGGTGTGACTTCGAGATGCTTGGTCAACTGCCCGGCAAAGTAGGATTCGATCGAACCCTGTCCCTGGGTCTCTTCCAGGTATTGCGCCTGGGCTTGCGGCGACTTCGGAATGCCCAGATTGGTCACCACGCGCTCGGCCACTTTCTGGCTTTGCATGACGTCGATCTGCGTGGCCATGAAGGCTTGTGCGAGCATTTGCGCGCCGAGGTTCGCGCCGCCGAAGACATCGGTCACGCGCGGCTCGATGACGATCGACGTCGACGCGGTGTAAGTCTTGGGCAGCAACAGCGAGACCACCACGGTCGCGGCGACCGTGACGCCGAACACCGAGGCGATCGCCCACCAACGGGCGAGCAGGATGACGAGCAACTGGCGCAGAGTCATGGCGAGGTAAGGAGTCGGTTCAGAACAGGCTTTCGCGCACGTAGATCACGTCGTCGGGCGTCACACGGTCTTGCAGTTGGGCATCGACCATGTGTACTTGCCCATCCTTGTCACGGCGGTGGATGCGGATGCCGCGTTGCGTGCCGCGCAGGTTCGGGCCACCGCCCGTGCTCAGTGCCTGCATGACCGTCATGTCGCGTTCGAGGCGGAATGCCCCCGGCCGCTGCACCTCGCCGTAGATGTAGAACACCGGCGCGCGCTGCACATAGACCACATCGCCGGCGCGCATCACGAAGTCGTTCGCGGCGCGCCCTTCGCCTTCGTACAAGCGCGGCACGTCGACCTCGTAGTTGCGCACCGCATCGCCCTCGCGACGGCTCAGTACCACCGTGTCGGCACCGTTGGCCGTCACGCCGCCGGCCAGGGCCAGGATGTCGCTGAGCGTCTGCACGGTGTCGAGCGCATAACGTCCGGGTCGATAGACCTGACCGAGCACCGACACCTGACGGCTGCGAAACTGGACCACGTTCACGGTGACTTGCGGCCGCTTGAGGATGTCGCGCGTTTCGAGCGACTTGGCGATGGCGGCTTCGATCTCGGCCGGCGTTCGCCCGCCCACCGGCAACGACCCGGCGAACGGATAGGTGATGCGCCCGTCGTCGTCGACCCGCGTGTCGATGGTCAGGTCGGCATTCTGGAATACCGAGATGTGCAGCACATCGCCGGGGCCGACCGCGAAGTTCGACGGGTTGCCTTGCGCAAACGCGCATGGCGCACCCAGTGCGAGCACGAATCCGG
>CAYUYC010000173.1:0-7112 GCA_964448945.1 uncultured Burkholderiaceae bacterium | reverse complement strand
TGCGGCATGGATCAGGTTGCGAGAACCCGTTAGCGGCGACGAGCACGGGCCATCAGGCCGAGCAGACCAAGGACCGACACGGCTAGCGTGCTCGGTTCGGGCACTGGAGCGACCACCACGCCGTACATATTCTGACCGGCATTGTCGCCTTGGAGCAGCGACAGCGTGCCGGCAGGGAACGTGGCCTTGAGCACATCGAGATTCGACAAGCCCGGCTTGAGCAGGCCTTCGACATTGCTGACGATGTGCTGCACATGGCTGTACTTCTCGATCACCATCTTGTCGGTCACCTTGACGGTGCCGGTCTGGGCGATGCGGCCGACATCATTGCGCGCAAGGTCGATCAGCATCACATGCTCGGCGATTTCCTTGGGGTCAGCGAGCAAGTCGCGCCCCAATTGCTCATCATGCTCGGGCGAATTGCCGCGCGGCCGGGTGCCCGCGATCGGGCGCACCACCACCTTGGGGCCGCGCGCGGTCTCTTCCTGGCGTACCAGGATTTCGGGGCTCGCGCCCACCACATGGAAGTCGCCGAAGTTGTAGAAGAACATGTAGGGGCTGGGGTTCAGCGAACGCAGCGCGCGGTAGAGCGTGAGCGGCGAATCGCGAAACGGCTTGCGCAACGTTTGCGCCGGCACCACCTGCATCACATCGCCGGCCGCGATGTATTCCTTGCAGCGCGCGACGGCCGCCTTGTAATCCTCCTTGGCGAAATCGCGCCGGGTCTCGGTCTGCATCGACGGCTTGCTGTACGGGATGTCGACCGATTTGCGCAGGAAGGAATGCAGCTCGCGCAAGCGGGTCTGCGCCCGGCCATAGGCCTCGGGCTGCGACGGATCGGCATAGACCAGCATGTAGGTCTTGCCGGCGACATTGTCGACGATGACCAGTTCTTCGGTCAGCATCAACAGGATGTCGGGCACATCGATCGGATCGGGTTTGCCGTTCGGATGCAGCTTCTTGGCAAACCGGTCCAGGCGCGGCTCGATGTAGCGCACGCAATCGTAGGCGAAATAGCCGGCCAGACCGCCCGAGAACCGCGGCAGCCCGGGGCGCATCGCGACCTTGAAGCGCTTGGCGTATTCGGTGATGAAGGTCAGCGGATCCCCGTCATGGGTCTCGACCACCTTGCCGTCGGTCACGACCTCGGTCACGCCGGCGCGCGTGCGCACCAGGGTGCGGGCCGGCAGGCCGATGAAGGAATAGCGCCCGAAGCGTTCGCCGCCGACCACCGATTCGAGCAGGAAGGAATGCGCGCCGCCGTTGGTGTCGTGCGCCAGCTTGAGGTACAGCGACAAGGGCGTATCGAGGTCCGCGAAGCATTCGAGCATCAGCGGAATGCGGTTGTAGCCTTGCGCAGCGATCGCCTTGAATTCGAGTTCAGTCATGTGCTTGGTTCCCGACGTGGTCACCGCGCGGACGTGCTTGCGCGCCATGCGCATGGAGCTCCATGCGGTGCCACTGAGTTGAATTGTGCCGGCCTTGGGGGTTGAGGCGCCCGGCCGATGGACGCGCGAAGACTCATTGGCCCGAGGGCCAATACCACCAGCGCCAGACGCGGTAAGGAGTCTTGCGATCAGACATGTGCGGTGCGGAGTTGGGTGCCGCGGATGAATTCCGCAGCGTCGAGCAGCGAGCCGACTATACCATCGCTCGCCAGCGTATGCACCGGCGCGCCTTCGTTGTAGCCATACGGCACGACGAGCGCACGGCAGCCCGCGGCGCGCGCGGCCTGCACATCATTGATCGAATCGCCGATCATCACCGCGTCGCGCGCGGACTCGCCGAGCAGCTCGCACGCCCGCATCAAAGGCTGCGCATCGGGCTTGCGCCGTTCGGTGTCGCCGCCCGCGACCACGGTCGAAAAATGGCCTGCCACCTCGAATTGGGCGAGCAGATCGAGGGTCAGCACACGCGGCTTGTTGGTGACGACGGCGAGCTTCACGCCAAGGTCGCGCATGGCCCGCAGACCGTCGACGACGCCTGGGTAGACACGCGCCTGCCGACCGTTGCATTGCGCGTAATGCGCGAGAAACACCGGCAGCCAGCGCTCGACCACCGGCACATCGGCCAAGCCTTGCGGCAACTCGGCCAATGCGCGTGCCACGAAATTGGCTGCACCCTTGCCGACATAGGCGGCGACGATTTCGCGCGCGAGCGGCGCCCGCCCGGCATCGGCCAGCATTGCATTGGCCGCCGCGGTGATGTCGTCGACGGTGTCGAACAGCGTGCCGTCGAGATCGATGAGCGCGGCGCGGATCGGGGTCGACATCAGCAGCGCACGCCGCCGGCTTGCGCCAGTTGCTCGCGCAATTGACCGACCACCGTCTTGTAGCCGCCGTCGACATCGCGCTTGCCGAAGATCGCGCTGCCGGCCACGAAAGTATCGACCCCGGCCTCGGCGATCGTGCGGATGTTGTCGACCTTCACCCCGCCATCGATCTCGAGCAGGATGTTCTGGCCGCCGCGCGCCTTGTGCGCCTCGATCAGAGCACGCGCACGGCGCGCCTTGTCGAGCACCGCTGGAATGAAGCTCTGTCCGCCGAAGCCCGGGTTCACCGACATCAGCAGGATCATGTCGAGCTTGTCCATCACATGATCGAGCACTGCGAGCGGCGTGGCCGGATTGAGCACCAGCCCGGCCTTGCAACCGGCTTCGCGGATCAAGGACAGCGTGCGATCGACATGGCGCGAAGCCTCGGGATGGAAGGTGATGTAGCTCGCCCCCGCCTTGGCGAACATCTGCGCGAGCGCATCGACCGGCTCGACCATCAGATGCACATCGATCGGCACCGGCGTGCCGTCGCGGGTCTTGGCATGGGGCTTCACCGCCTCGCAAATCATCGGACCGAAGGTCAGATTGGGCACGTAATGGTTGTCCATCACGTCGAAATGGATGAAGTCGGTGCCCGCGTCGATGACGGCGCGCACTTCATCGCCCAGTCGGGCGAAATCGGCGGAAAGGATCGACGGTGCGATGCGATGAACGCTCATGTTCTAGTGTCTCCTCGGAGGGTGCGCAGGATTCTAACCGCGCATGGATTAGGATTGCGGCCATGAACAAATACCGGTTTGCGGTGGACGTGCACACCCAATATCTCGAAGACGAGTCCGCGCCGGACCAGGATCGTTATGTCTGGGCCTACACCGTGACCGTACACAACACCGGCACCGTTGCCGCGCAATTGATCTCGCGGCACTGGATCATCACCGACGCCGACAACGATGTGCAGGAAGTGCGCGGGCTGGGTGTCGTCGGTCACCAGCCGTTGCTGCAGCCGGGTGAAGCATTCGAATACACGAGCGGCACCTCGCTCGCGACGCCGAGCGGCACAATGCAGGGCGAGTACTACTGCACCGCGGAAGACGGCACGCAGTTCGAAGTAGCGATCCCGCCCTTCGGCCTGTACCTGCCCAACATGCTGCACTGAAGCGCAGCGCCCAAGCTCAATCGTCGCGCGTGCGGTCGACGCCATCGCGCCGCGGCGGGCGTTTGCGCGGCGGCGCCATGGTCCACCAGACGATGAAGATCAACAACGCAAGCGCGACCAGCGCTTCTATCAGCAACAGCCACATGACGACGCCTATCTCGCACATGAACGGACGGCGCATTGTCGCGCTCGCCTCGATGTTCGTGGCGCTCGGGCTGGGCGCGTGCGCCGCGCCGCCGGCCGTGCGCCAGGATGGCAGCGGCGCACCGAGCCAACCCGCCCCGCCGGCCGGCACGAGCGGCGGCAACGGCGCCGCGGCCGTAGCCAACGACGACCGTGGCGCCGATGCGCCGGATGTCACCGCAACCAACGGCGCGGCACCCGGTACGACCGCACCGCCGGCTGTGACCAACACGCCCAACGTCGCACGGCCCGCCGCCGATGCCCCCGTGGCCCTGTCACCGGCCCTGCGTGCGGCGACTTTTCGCGAGCTGCCCGGCTGGGCCGACGACGACATCGCGCAGGCCTGGCCTGCCTTCCTGACCGGCTGCACGACGCTGCGCAATCGCGCCGAATGGCGCGCCGTGTGCGACGACGCCTTGCGCGTCGACACCAAGAGCCGATGGGCGATGCGCAAATTCTTCGTCGATCGCTTCCAGCCGTATCGCGTCCAGCCCATCGACGGTCCGGCCCAAGGATTGCTCACCGGGTACTACGAACCCTTGCTGCGGGGCAGCCGGACCCGCCATGCCGACTATCAAGTCCCGCTGTTCAGTCCGCCCGACGATCTGGTGACGCTCGATCTCGCGAGCTTCGTGCCCGATGCACCCGCCGCGCAACGTCTGCGCGGGCGCGTAGTGAGCAACGCGGACGGCAAGCGCGCCTTCGTGCCGTATTACTCGCGCGCCGAATTGCTCAACGGCGCGGGCGCCGCGTCATTGCGCGGCAAGGAAATCGCCTGGGTCAACGATCCGATCGAAGCCTTCTTCCTGCAGGTACAAGGCTCGGGCCGCGTACAGCTCGACGACGGCAGCGTGGTGCGCCTCGGGTATGCCGATACCAATGGCCATCCGTATCGCTCCATCGGACGCTGGTTGATCGATCGCGGCGAATTGCGCGCCGACGAGGCATCGATGCAGACGATCCAGGCCTGGGCCCGCGCGCATCCGGAGCGCCTGAATGAACTGCTGACCCAGAACCCGAGCTTCGTGTTCTTTCGCGAGACCACCGGCAACGATCTCGGCCCGCTCGGATCGCTCGGCGTGCCGTTGACGGCGGAGCGCTCGATTGCGGTCGACCCCAAACACGTTCCGATGGGTGCGCCGGTGTGGCTGTCGAGCACGCGCCCGTTGTCGACCCAGCCTTTGCGGCGCCTGGTGTTCGCGCAGGATACGGGCGGCGCGATCGTGGGTTCGGCGCGCGCCGACCTGTATTGGGGCAGCGGCGCGCAAGCCGGCGAACTGGCCGGGCGTACGCGGCAACGCCTCGATCTATGGGTGCTGCTGCCGCGTCGGTGATGCGCTCAACGCGCTGCGGTCGACGCGCGCGCGAGACGTTCTTCGAGTTGATCGGCGGGTAGGGCGCCCGCAGCGCGCCCGCCATCGGTGAAGAACAAGGTCGGCGTCGACGTCACGCCCAGTTGCTCCGCCAACTGCACCACTTTCTCGATCGGCGTGGCGCAATCGGTGCGGCCCATCGGCGCCTGATTGCGCTGCATCCATGCGTCCCAAGCCTTGAGGCGATCGGCCGCACACCAGATCTGGCGCGATTTCACGAGGGAATCTTCGGCCAGGATCGGGATCAGGAAGGTATAGACGGAGACATTGTCGATGCCGTTGAGCGATTCCTGCTCGAGCACCTTGCAGTAACGGCAGTTCGGGTCGGCAAACACCACCAGCGTGCGCTCGCCCTTGCCCTTGACCATCTTGATCGCGCTGTCGAGCGGCAAAGTCTTGAAATCGATGCGATTGAGCTCGTCGACGCGCGCCTCGGTCAGGTTCTCGTGGGTGCGCAGATCGATCAACCGCCCCACGAACAGGTAATTGGCCTGATCGTCGGTGTATGCGACGTTGCGCCCGACCTGAACTTCCCAGACGCCCGCCGGCGTGCGACGCACCTCGCCGATCTTGGTGTCGGCGCCGAGCCGCTCCTGCACGGCGGCGCGCACCGAGTCGGCACTTGCACCCGACGATGCGCCAGGCGCGTTCGCCGGATCGGAAGTCGCGGTGCAACCAACCACCAGCGCCAACGCGGCCATGGCCGCAAACAACGTGTGCTTCAGCTTCATGTGGATTCCTTCAAGACCGCATCCGCTCAGCCCATCGCCTGGCGGATCAGCCTGTTCTTCAAGACCGGTATACGGTCGATAAAGTTCATGCCCAGATTGCGCATGCCGCGCGTGAGCGGGTCATCGCGCTCGAACAAACGCTTGAGCGCATCGGTGGTCGACATCATCAACCGCAGATCCTCGGCGCGCGCGCGTGCATAACGCCGCAGCAGGCGCAGGTCACCCAGGTCACGAAAGGACTCGCGCTGTCCGATCACATCGATCAGCGCGGCGGCATCGAGCAGCCCCGCGTTCATGCCCTGACCGGCCAACGGATGCATCAGGTGTGCGGCATCGCCCACCAGCGCCAGACGCGCTTGCACGCAGGGATCGGCCACGAAATAACGCAGCGCAAATGCCGCCGGGTGCTCCATGGTGGTCAGTGCGCCCAGACATCCTTGACTTGCCTGCTCGACCTCGGCGGCCAATGCCCGGCCGTCGAGCTGCAGCAATTGCGTCGCGCGCTCGGTCGGCACCGACCACACCATCGAGACATGGGTCGACGGGCCGCTTTCGCCGGCGTGCGGCGGCAAAGGCAACAACGCGAGAATGCTGTCGCCGCGAAACCATTGATAGGCGCAATCGCCATGCGGCCGGGCGCAAACGAAATCGGTGACGACACCGCTATGCCCGTAATCGCGCCGCTCGCCGTCGATGCCCGCCTGGGTACGGATGCGCGAGTTCGCGCCGTCCGCGCCCACCAGCAACGCGGCGCGCAACCGATGTCCGCTCGCCAGGGCGATATCCACCTTGGCATCGCCCACGGTGTAGTCCGCGACTTCGTCGGAGAACGCGGTCAAGGTCGCTTGCATGTCGCAACCGAGATCGAGCGCGTGCTGAAGATTGCGCCCTTCGACGATCCAGGCCAGTTCGGCCACCCGCGCACCATACGACGAGAAATGCAGCCGTCCGGGCGCGCGCGGATCGTCGCCTTGCACTTGCATGTCGCGCACCGGGGCGATGCGCGTCCAGTCGAGGCGCGGGGCAATCTTGAGGCGCTCGAACAAGGCCATCGACGCGCGTGAGATCGCAAAGACGCGCAAGTCCCAGGCCGGTTTGCTCGCCGCACGCTTTGCCGCCGGCCCGATCAACGCGACGCGCAAACCTTGTTGCGCCAGTCCGAGCGCCAATGCGCTGCCGACGGCACCGCGGCCGGCAATGGCTACATCGAAGTCATGTGTCTTCGTCATCGACGCATGATAACCGCAGCCTTGCTGCAATCCCGCGCGCTTCTGCTATCATGCGCGGCTCTTTGGCGCCGGTGCTTTTCTTAGCGCGACTTGCTCGCACGGCGGCCACGACGGCCAGGTAGCTCAGTTGGTAGAGCAGCGGATTGAAAATCCGCGTGTCGGCGG
>CAYUYC010000172.1:4199-7138 GCA_964448945.1 uncultured Burkholderiaceae bacterium | reverse complement strand
GCGCATTCCTTGCGCGCGCAATTCATCGTCGGCGATGCGCATCAGAACGACGCCTTGTGGATGCTGGTGCTCGAGCTGTACCGGTTGATGGACTGGGAAAAGCAATTCGAGGACTTGTCGGTCGAGTACTCGGTCACTTTCGAAGTCTCGCCGCCGCAGTTCGAAAAGCCGCCCTCCAACATCGTCATCGCGTCGGCACTGCCGAAGATTGCGGTCAGCGACGACGAAACGCCGGCCGAGCGCACCGCTCAGCCCGCGCTGATCGGCGAGATCACCGGGCGTGCCGCTGAGGCCATCGTCTTGCTCGACGGTGCCGCGGGCGTGGCGGATCTGATCGAGATCGATTGTTCGCAACTCGCCCGGGTGGACTTTGCCGCGGCGGGCGTGCTGCTGAACTGGTTGTTGACCGCACAAGGGCGGGGCAAGCAGTTTGTCTTCAGCGACGTCAATGTGCTGGTGGCGGCCCTTTTTGGCGTCATGGGCATCGACGGCGTCGCGACCGTCAAACGCCGCAGAGCCTGAGCGCAAGGCGCCGCTGCGCCGATCCAGTCACGAACCCGTCTTCGACGCCGGCCATCGCACGACGCTCGCGTCTTGCAATCGCGCGCGACCCACCCCACATGCAGGTTTGTCCTTCGGCTACGGAGCCTTCATGGAACAGTTTCACGGCACCACCATCCTGTCGGTTCGGCGCGGCGCGCAAGTCGCGCTGGGCGGCGATGGGCAGGTCAACCCTCGGCAATATCGTCGTCAAGGGCAGTGCGCGCAAAGTGCGGCGCATCTTTCACGACAGCATCCTCGCCGGGTTCGCCGGCGGCACGGCCGATGCGTTCACCTTGTTCGAGCGCTTCGAGGCCAAGCTCGAAAAGCACCAAGGGCATTTGCTCAAGAGCGCGGTCGAACTCGCCAAGGACTGGCGCACCGATCGCATGCTGCGCCGGCTCGAGGCCATGCTTGCGGTCGCGGACCGCGAGCATTCGCTGATCATCACCGGCAACGGCGATGTGCTCGAACCCGAGTTCGGGATCGTCGCGATCGGCTCGGGCGGCGCTTATGCGCAAGCCGCGGCCAAGGCCCTGGTCGAGAACACCGAGCTGGCGCCGGCCGACATCGTCAAGAAGTCGCTGTCGATCGCGGGCGACTTGTGCATCTACACCAATCAATCGCACGTGATCGAAACGCTCGACTGAGCGCGGGATCGCCGCGTGGCGCGCCGCTTGGTGCGCGCCCTGTGCGCCATCGATGGAATCCGTTATGACCACCAAATCCTTCACGCCGAGCGAGATCGTCTCCGAACTCGACAAGCACATCATCGGGCAGGCCAACGCCAAGAAAGCGGTTGCGGTCGCCTTGCGCAATCGCTGGCGGCGCCAGCAGGTGGCCGAGCCTTTGCGTCACGAGATCACGCCCAAGAACATCCTCATGATCGGGCCGACCGGCGTGGGCAAGACCGAGATCGCGCGGCGTCTGGCCAAGCTCGCCGAAGCGCCTTTCATCAAGGTCGAGGCGACCAAGTTCACCGAGGTCGGCTATGTGGGGCGCGATGTCGAGACCATCGTGCGCGATCTGGTCGACATGGCAATCAAGCAAACCCGCGAAACCGAGATGAAGAAGGTGCGCACCCTGGCCGAGGATCGCGCCGAGGATCGCGTGCTCGACGTGCTGGTGCCGCCTGCGCGCGATATCGGCTTTACCTCGGCATCGAACCAGGAAGACAACCCGACCCGGCAGACTTTCCGCAAGCGTCTGCGCGAAGGTCAACTCGACGACAAGGAAATCGACATCGAGGTGCGCGACGCGCTGCCCGAGTTGCAGATGATGGCGCCCCCCGGCATGGAAGAACTGACCAATCAGATCCAGTCGATGTTCTCGGGCATGCAAGGCGGCAAGCGCAAGACGCGCAAGCTCAAGATCCGCGAAGCGATGAAACTGCTGGTGGAAGAAGAAGCCGGCAAGCTCGTCAACGAAGACGAACTCAAGCGCACCGCGATCGCCAACGCCGAACAGAACGGGATCGTCTTCATCGACGAAATCGACAAGATCGCATCGCGCTCCGAGATGCATGGCGCCGATGTTTCGCGCCAGGGCGTGCAGCGCGATCTGCTGCCGCTGGTCGAAGGCACGACGGTCAGCACCAAGTACGGAATGATCCGCACCGATCACATGTTGTTCATCGCCTCGGGCGCTTTCCAGATGAGCCGGCCCAGCGATCTGATCCCCGAGCTGCAAGGACGCTTCCCGATCCGGGTCGAACTCGATTCGCTGTCGGTCGAGGATTTCGAGGCGATCCTGTTGCGTACCGACGCGTCCTTGGTCAAACAGTACGAAGCCTTGCTGGCGACCGAAGCGGTCAGTCTGGATTTCAAGCCTGAAGGCGTGCGGCGTCTGGCCGAGATCGCGTTCGCGGTGAACGAAAAGACCGAGAACATCGGCGCGCGCCGCTTGCACACCGTGATGGAGCGGCTGCTCGAGGAAATCAGCTTCGCCGCCGAGAAGAAGACCGGCGAAGCCCTGGTGATCGATGCGGCCTATGTCGATGCGCGTCTGGGCACGCTGTCGGTAAACGAAGACCTCAGCCGCTACGTGCTTTGAATCTGACGGGCGCGCTGCCGATCACAGCGCGCCCAACCACGCCTGGCGCATCTTGCGTCCGCAGACGGCCGACTCCATGCCGGATTGCCCGGCGAGATCCATGCGCGCCAGCACGCCGTAATACTTGCGATCGGGCGTGACCCAGGGATAGAAGCCGAAGGCGCCGGCACTCGAGTACGCCTCGACGGTCGTGCCATCGTAGGTCTCCACCCAATGACCGTAGGAGTACTGCCATGGGAACGCCGCGGCCGGCGAGGCGCTGGCCGTCGGGCAGGTGCCGGGCTGGGTGCAGACCGAGTTTTCGCCCAGACGCGTCGACAGCGCGAGTTGTCCGCCGATGAGTCGGC
>CAYUYC010000172.1:0-4189 GCA_964448945.1 uncultured Burkholderiaceae bacterium | reverse complement strand
GTCGGCGCAGGAACTTCGCATAGGTCTGCGCATCGGCGCGTCCCCCGCCGGCCGGTTGCGGCGAACTGAAGGTGAAGCCATCGACACCGAGTGCCTGTGTGTACGCGCTCGCCATGTCGGCCGTGGTGTAGTTCCCGAGCCCCAGATCCATCGCGAGCTTCTGGTCGTGGGCGCCGCTGTAATAAAAGCGCCCCGCTTCCGATGCCGTCGGTTGCGCGGTGCCGCCCGCGTCGGCGTAGCAGTCCGCGATCGTCGCGGAGCCGCCGCAGCCGATGTTGCTGAACTCGATGTAGCCCGAAGTGAAACGCAGCTTGTCGATCTCGTCCGCGGTCAAGGCGGCGCCGTGCTTGAGTTCCAGCACATAGGCTCCGAACAGCATTTTCGATGCCGATGCGATTTGCATCTGCGTGGTTGCGGTCACGCTTTTTTGACCCGTCTGGCCCGACCCCAATGCCTGGGTGGCATCGCCGATCTCCCAATAGAAATCGCCGAGCGTCGTGCAATCGGGGTCGGTGTCGGCCACCGTCTGGGCGGCCACGGTGGCCGCAGCGGTGTTGGGCGGCGTCGTCGGTGCGGGCTCGTCGGACCCGCCGCCGCAAGCAGCAAGGGCGAGCGGCAATGCGCACAAGGTCAGAGCGGTACTTGCGAATGGAGTCTTCATCGGGAGCGGGTGATCGGTCGGACGCCCGCAATTATGCGACGACCCGGCGCTGACCACCCGCGCGTCGATGACGCGCGATGAGGCGAAGGGTGTTTGTTTACGCCTGCTTACGACCCGTGCGCCCGGCGCGACGCGCGTTCAGGCTTCGACCAGGGGCGTGGCGGTGTAGCGGTAACCGGCGCCGCGCACCGTCTCGACATGCTTGTCGTGCCCGGTGGGGGCGAGGGCGGCGCGCAAACGCTTGATGTGCACATCGACCGTGCGTTCCTCGACGAAGACATGGTCGCCCCAGACCTGATCGAGCAACTGGGTGCGCGAATGCACGCGCTCGGCGTGGGTCATGAAGAAATGCAGCAAGCGGAATTCGGTCGGCCCCATGTCCACCGGCTTGCCGAGCGCGGTCACGCGGTGGGTGGCCGGGTCCAGTCGCAGACCCGCGATCTCGACCGCATCGTCGGTGAGCTGGGGCGCGCGCCGGCGCAGCACGGCCTTGATGCGGGCGACCAGTTCCTTGGGGCTGAACGGCTTGGTGATGTAGTCGTCGGCACCGGCTTCGAGTCCGGTGATCTTGTCGTCTTCTTCGGTGCGCGCGGTCAGCATGATGATCGGCACATCCTTCGTGCGCTCATCGGCGCGCAATTGCCGCGCGAAGCTCAGGCCCGAGTTGCCCGGCAACATCCAATCGAGGATCACCACATCGGGCAGTTCCGCGCGGATCAAGGTCGAGGCCTGATCGGTATCCGACGCGCGCAGGGTCTTGTGGCCGGCAAAACTCAGATTGACGGCGATGAGTTCCTGGATCGCGGGTTCGTCTTCGACGACGAGGATGGTGCTGGGCATGGTGGCGGAGACGGTTCGTATGGGGTGCCGCGAGTCTATGAAGCGTCCGTGACAGTCGCATGACAACAGAGCGACGGGGCTTTGGCAATTGCCCGATGCCGGTTCTCACTGGGTGCGCGCTGGGTCGGTTGGCGATGTGCCTTGCGTGGGCGCGGACTCGGGCCTTGGGGTTTGGCTACACTGGCGCCCTTATCGTCGTTTGCGTTCGCGCCTTGCTCCCATGACCGCCCCCGTTCCCACGCGCATCGTCTTGCACGCCGCTTCCAAGGTGCTCGAAATCGCATTCGACGACGGCAGCCAATTTCGCCTCAGTGGCGAGTTGCTGCGTGTGTTCAGCCCCTCGGCCGAAGTGCGCGGGCATGGCCCGGGCCAGGAGGTGCTGCAAGTCGGCAAACGCGATGTCGGCATCACCGCCATCGATGCGGTGGGCAATTACGCGATCCAACCCCATTTCGACGATGGGCACGACACCGGCATCTATTCCTGGGACTACCTCCATTGGCTCGGCACCCATCAGGACGAGTTGTGGAACGACTACCTGAAGCGGCTCGACGCCGCAGGCGCGTCGCGCGATGCGGGCGGCCAAGCGCCGGCCGGGCACAAGATCCATTGAGGCAAGCAACATGACGACATCCACCCCCGCCAAGGGCGCCGACCAAGCGCAGACCGACAATGGCACCACGCATTTCGGATTCCAGACCGTCGCCGAAGCCGAGAAAGCCCGCAAGGTCGCCGAGGTATTTCATTCCGTCGCGAGTCGCTACGACGTGATGAACGATCTGATGTCGTTCGGGCTGCACCGCTTGTGGAAGACCTTTGCAGTCGGCGAGGCCGGAGTGCGCACCGGGCATCGCGTGCTCGACGTGGCCGGCGGCACCGGCGACCTTGCCCGTGCCTTTGCCAAGCGCGTGGGGCCGACCGGCGAAGTCTGGCTCACCGACATCAACGCATCGATGCTGGGCGTCGGGCGCGATCGCATGGTCGACGACGGCCGCATCATGCCCGCGGTGCAATGCGACGCCGAGAAGCTGCCGTTCCCGACCGATTACTTCGACGTGGTGACCGTGGCGTTCGGCTTGCGCAACATGACCCACAAGGACGTGGCGCTCGCCGAGATGTTGCGCGTGTTGCGGCCCGGCGGCCGCTTGCTGGTGCTCGAATTCAGCAAGATCGCCAAGCCGCTGGCGCCGTTGTACGACCTCTACAGCTTCAAGATCCTGCCCTGGCTCGGGCAGCGGGTTGCCGGCGATGCCGAGAGCTATCGCTATCTTGCGGAATCGATCCGCATGCACCCCGATCAGGAGGCCTTGCGGCAGTTGATGCTCGGCGCCGGTTTCGGACGTGTCGAAGTGTTCAACATGACCGGCGGTGTCGTCGCGCTGCACAAGGGCTACAAGTACTGAGCCTGCGCGTAGTCCCTATCCCTCGTTCGGGTGAATTCGTCTCAAATTCGCCCTAGCGCGGGGCACGATTTCCGAGAGAATCGCTCATACATTGAACGCAGGGTGCAGCTCGGGGGAGCCGATCATTCCTGCGCTAGGCGCGTCACAGCCGCGCCCTCCGGAGACAAGTCACATGAAACGTATTCTGACCATGGCTGCGATCGTCATCGCGCTGCTCGGTCTGGTCGCGACCGAAGCCAGCGCCAAGCGCATGGGCAGCGGGCGCACGATGGGCAAACAGCAATCGGCGATCGTCGAACGCGATGCAACGCCGTCGGCGCCCAGCACGCCGGCGCGTGCTGCGCCCAATGCAGCCAATACCGGCGCCGTGCCGGGGCAGGTGGCGGGTTCGGGTTCCTCGCGTTGGCTCGGTCCGGTGGCCGGCATCGCCGCCGGGCTCGGGATCGCAGCGCTGCTCGGCTACATCGGGCTGAGCGAGCCGGTCGCGGCCATCCTCGGCAACCTCATCGTCGTGGCCTTGGTGGTGATGGTCCTGATGATGATCTGGCGCGCCTTGCGCAGCCGCGGTACACCGACGCGCATGCAGCCGGCGTATGCCCAGCGCGCGCTGAGCCCTGAAACCGTCAGCACGCTCGGGCGCGAAGGCATGGTCTATCCGCAGCCGTCGGCGCCTTTGCGCCTCGAAGCGACCGTGCACCCCGGCGCCGGTCTGCGGCCGATCTCGGCGCCCTCGCGCTTCGGGATTCCCGAGGGCTTCGACATCACCGCCTTCGTGCGCAATGCCAAGGTGTATTTCGTGCGCCTGCAAGCCGCCTGGGATGCGGGCGACATGGCGGACATCCGCGAGTTCACCACCGCGCAGATGTGCGAAGAGATCGGCCGTCAGCTCGAAGAACGCGGCGCTACGCCCAACCGCACCGATGTGGTCACCCTCGATGCCGAAGTGCTCGGCGTGACCAGCACCGCCGACGAACACATGGCCAGCGTCCGCTTCCACGGCATGTTGCGCGAGAATGTCGACGGCCCCGCCGAATCCTTCGACGAAGTCTGGAACCTCACCAAGCCCGTGGCCGGCAACGGCGGCTGGGTCCTGGCGGGCATCCAGCAAATCCAGACCGAGTCGCCTTACCAAGTCTATGTCTGACGCAGCATCCCAAGACGAAGCCGAACTCGATGCCACGCCGCTTGGCGGCGGACTGACGCGACTCGTGCATGCGGCCGCGACCGCGGCCGTCAACCATGCCTTGCGGTCCGAGGCCTGGGCGCGCACGCGCTTGGCCCAGCA
>CAYUYC010000171.1:0-7187 GCA_964448945.1 uncultured Burkholderiaceae bacterium | reverse complement strand
GCGCACGCTCGGTCCGGCCACGGTGCTGCCCGGCGGCGATGCCGCGGGTTGGCCGTTCGGCCGCCGTCTGGCGGCCTGGACGTCGAAGGACGGCCAGATCGCCTATCTGATCGACGATGTGGGCGATCGGATTGCGCGCTACGACTTCGCCCGGCGCACGGCCTTGCCCGATCTGCCCTTGGGCGAGGTGCCGGTGCCCACGGTGGTGGCGTTCGACGATGCGCACTGGGCGGTCCTCGATCGCCAAGCGTGGTCCAGCTACGACCCGCGCGACGGACGCACCGAGGTCTTGTTCGGCAATTGCCGCGAACAGGATGTGCAGGATGCGGTGCCGAGCCCCGACGGCAAGACGATCGCGCTCATCGACCAGCGGGTCGACACGGTGCGCATCGTCAAGCGCAGCACCGGACGCAGCATCGGGGTGTACCCGGTGCAGGACGCACGCAAGCTGGTCTATCTCGACGATGGCCGGCAGTTGCTGGTGCTGGGCAGGGAAAACATGGCCGTGCTCGATCCGGCCAAATCCCTCGATGTCCGCGCCGACGCGCAACAGCACGGCGACGATCTGTATTGCAGCTATTGAGCGCCCACCTTCCTTCGATGAAAGCCGAGAGTCCGATGTTCACGATGCTTCGTTCCATCCGCGCGGCGGTGCTATGCCTGGGCCTGGGTCTGGGCGGTCTTGCGGCAGCCGCCGAACCGGTGGTGGTGCTGCCGGTCATCGAGGGCGCGCCGGTCGATGCCGAGTTGTGGCCGGGTGCGCCGGTGCTCGCGCATCGGACCGAGAAGACGGTCGAGGTCCGGCGGCGTGGCGACGGCACGGTCGTCGCGGACGATCTGGCGGGCATCGAGGTCTATCCGGCGTTCGCCATGGTGTATCGCAAGGTCGCCGAGGCCGGCGCGGACGATGACGACACGGTGCTGAGCGGCGTGATCGCGCGCGACGGGCAGATGGTGTTCCCGATCGAAAAACACTTCATCGCTTACTTCGAGGTCTGCGATTGCTTTCTGGTCGTTCGCGACAAGCGTGTGCAGATGACGGACTTGCGCGGACAGCTGCGCACCGATCTGTGGTTCGACGATGTGCATGTTCGGCGCCAGACCACCGAGCGTCTGTGGCCGGTCGTGCGCGACCAAAAGTACGGGGTGCTCGATGTGCGCACAGCCCAGTTGGTGGTGCCGATGCAATACCAGCACACCAAGGTTCAAGGCGATGTGATCCTCGCCCGCGACGACGAAGACCGATGGCATGTGTTCGATACCCAGGGCGTGCCGCTGCCCGGCCTGGCGGCTGCGGACGAGGTCGAATACTGGCCCGAGGCGCGCGCACTGATCGTCGACGACGCGAAGATCGTCGCGCTCGACGGCAAGGTGCTCGTTCCCGCGGGGCGCTATACCGCCATCAAGCCCGCCGGCAAGCATGCGATCGTCGAACACAAGCGCATGCGCGGACTCATCGACCTGACGTTCAAGGAAGTGCTCGCCCCCAGGTACACCGCCTTGGTGCCGTTCGACGAGTACGAAGACACCGATCGATTCGTGATCGGGCTCGAGGGGTTTCAGGGCGAACGCTACGGGATGGTCGACGGCAACGGACGCATCCTGGTGCAGCCGGTGTTCGGCGATATCGATCGATACGCGGCCAGCTATGCGGTGGACCCGGACCCGAAGGGCGAGTCGTCGGTGCGCCATCGCTATCTGAAGGTATCGCGCGACCAAGGCACCGGCGTATACGCCCTCGACGGCAAGGAGTTGCTCAAGCCGATCTACGACGCCATCCACACCCACGATTCCGACGCGCCCTGGATGCTGGTGATCCAGAAGCATCGACATGGGCTGTACAACGTCGCGCTGCGCAAGTTCACCATTCCCCTGGGCCGGTTCGACGATCTGCTGCCCTTCGAAGAGATCGGGCAGGGCGACGAGTTGTATCGCTTCCAGCGCAATGGTCGTTACGGCGTGGTCGATCGGTATGGACGCGTCATCGTGCCGGCCGACAATGAAGTGCTGATGGTCTCCGACAGCATGACGCCGGTATTGGCCGGCGCGCGCCGAGGCAAGCTCGACGGCATCGCGCTCGAGCGCGATGCCAAGGGCGTCTGGCGTGCGCTGCCCGAACGCCGGCCGGTCTTCACCGAGCAAGGCTACGACGGCCATCTGATCGCCGCCCTGGTCAAGGCGCGCATCGACGCGCGCTTCCTGCCCGAAGGCTACGAGACCCCGGAGCAGATCACGGCCGCCTTCGCCGACGGCCGGCTCATCGAAGCGAACGCGCCCAGCATTCAGGTGTCGGGCGATACCGCCTATGTGGGTTTCGGCAACTTCAAGGCGCGCATGCGCGGCGGCCTGCTGCCCAATACCATGCCGATGTGCTTCGACGACGGCGGCTTTCGTCTCTTGACCAACGCTCCGGTGGACGGACGCCGGGCCGACGGCAGCCGCGCCTGCGACGATGCGCGCGAACCCGCCTTGCATTTCAAGGGCGACCTCGACGGCCGGCTCGAATGCGCGGAGTGCGAACGCTACGGCGTGCCCAAGGTCTGGAAGCGTCAGGCCGATGCCGTGGCCTGCACCCTCGCGCCTTGGCAGGCCGATACCGCCGCCGCACGCTGGCGCGAATGGCAGACCGCCATGCAATCGACGTGGAAAGACCTGCCCGCGTTGTCCGAACACATGAGTTCGCGCGAAGTGCAGGCAATGATCGCGGCCGCACTGGAACAGGTGGTGGAGCCCGAGTCGCGCGCCGCCAATGCGCTGGCTGCCCTGTGGGACGGCAAGCCGAGCTGGGCACAACCGGCAGCGCAAGCGCGGCAGGTCGATGCCGACCGCCTGGCGCAGACCATGCTCGATCTGTTGTGGCGCGCCCAACCCGCGGGCGACGGCGGACGCTACCCCGAAACCCGATCCGATCTCCCGCAATGCGCGCGGGTCTGGTATCTGAAGCTCGACGAAGTCGAAGCGGCGGTGCGCGCCCATGACGGCGATCCGACACTGGCCTGGGCCGGCAGGTATGCCCTGCCGGGCGCGGGCGAGTTCATGCGCGATACCTATCCGTTCGTGACCATGACCGAAACCGAACAAGGGTTGCGTCTGGCCGGCATCTCGCGCGAGTTCATCGATCTGGTGGCTTGGTATCTGTCTGTACAGCCAGCGGCCAAACCGTAACGCGCCGAAATACTCGCGCGGCTTCGGTCACCATGCGCATGTCGGCGCGGCGCCCGGGCGCCGCGTTTGGCTTGGGGTCGTCTTTCACTCCCATCGAGCCGCTCATGCGCAAATTCGTTCTGCAATGTCTGTCGGTGCTTTTGTCGGTGCTGATGGCGGCCGCGCCCGCCGTGGCGCTCGCCGAGCCTGATCCGGCCCTTTGGCTCGATCGCATCACCTGGGGCGCCAATGCCTCGGCATTGCACGATCTGCAGGCGCAGGGCTTCGAGGCCTATCTGCGCCGGCAGCTCGACCCGAATGCGCCCGCGGCCTTGCCGGCGCCGGTGCAGGCGCGCATCGACGCGATGGCGATCACGCGTCGGCCCTTGACCGATCTGGTGCGCGAACTCGAAGCACAGCGCACCGCGGCCGAAGCGATTGCCGACCCGCAAGCCAAGAAGGCCGCGCGCCAGGCGGTGCATGAAGCCGCCGGTGAATTGGCGCGCGAGGCCGCCGCGCGCCATTTGCTGCGCGCCGTGTATTCGCCTGCGCAATTGCGCGAGCAGATGACCTGGTTCTGGTTCAACCACTTCAACGTCTTCGGCCACAAGCCCGCACTGCGCGCCTTCATGGGCGATTACGAAGAACGCGCCATCCGGGCGCATGCGCTCGGGCGTTTTCGCGATCTGCTCGGAGCCACCTTGCATCACCCGGCGGTGCTGATCTACCTCGACAACGCGCGTAACGCCGACGGGCAGATCAATGAGAACTACGCGCGCGAACTGCTCGAACTCCATACCCTGGGCGTGGACGGCGGCTACACCCAGCGCGATGTGCAGGCGCTTGCCCATGTGCTGACCGGCGTCGGCGTGCTGCCGCTCAAGAACGAGCGCGCGGCGCGCACCGCGGTGCAAGTCGACGGGCTGTTCGCCTACTTTCCCAAGCGCCACGACCACAGCGACAAACAGCTTCTCGGCCATACCATCAAGGGCCGCGGCTATCCCGAGATCGACGAGGTGCTGGATCTGCTCGCGCGCCATCCGTCGACGGCCCGGCATCTGAGTACCAAGCTCGCGCAGTATTTCGTGAGCGATGCGCCGCCGCCCGCCTTGATCGAATCGATGGCGCAGACCTATCTGCGCACCGATGGCGACATCGCCGCGGTGTTGTCGACCCTGTTTCATTCCGACGAATTCCAGCGTTCGCTCGGCAAGAAGTTCAAGGACCCGATGCATTACCTGGTCTCGGCCGCGCGCCAGGGCGACGACGGCCGCAACCCGATCGATACCGATCCCATGCTCAAGGCCTTGCAGCGTCTGGGTGAGCCTTTGTACGGGCATCAGACGCCCGACGGCTATCCGATGGACATGGCCGCATGGTCGAGCGCCGGGCAGATGACCACGCGCTTCGAGATCGCGCGCGGCATGGGGCGGCTGATGCCGAGTCTCAAGACCCCGTTCTTCGATGGCGCGATCGCGCCGCGCCTGGGCGCCCCGACCCGCAGCGTGCTGGACGCGACGCGCCCAGCCGACCAATGGAACACCCACTGGCTGTCGTCGCCTGAATTCATGCAGCGTTGAAGCGCGCGGTTCGCCTCGACGCAAAGGAGATTTCCATGGAGCGCAGAACCTGGTTGAAAGCCGGCCTCGCAATGCCGATGACGGCGCTGGCCGGACGTTTGTTTGCGGCGCCCGCGACCGATGCGCGCGTGCTGGTGGTGTTCTTGCGCGGGGGTTACGACGCCGCGTCCTTGCTCGTGCCGGTGACGAGCGACTTCTATTACGCGGCGCGGCCGAACATCGCCATCGCCAGACCCGGCAGCGCGCCCGATGCCGCGCTCGCGCTCGATGCGCAATGGGGCCTGCATCCGATCCTGCGCGACACCATGCTGCCCGTATGGCAAGACCGGCAACTCGCTTTCGTGCCCTTCGCGGGCACCGACGACACTTCGCGCAGCCATTTCGAAACCCAGGACAGCATCGAACTCGGCCAGGCCACCAACGGGCCGCGCGATCTGCGCTCGGGCTTTCTGAATCGTCTGGCCGGGGTACTCACGCACGGCAGCCCGATCGCCTTCACACCGCAATTGCCGCTCGTCTTCCGCGGCCATCTGCAAGTGCAGAACATCTCGCTCAAGGGCAAGCAAGGACGTGCGCTCGACCCCAGGCAGGCGCAAGCGGTCGCGCAGATGTATGCCGGCACCGAACTCGCCGAACAGGTGAATGCGGGGATCGAACTCAAGGCCGAGGTCGCGCAGGACATGGCGCAAATGCAGGCCGACGAAATGACCGCCGCGAGCCGCGGCGCGATCAGCGCGCGCAGCTTCGCCAACGAGGCGACGAAGGTCGCGCACTTGATGCGCGATCGCTTCAACCTCGGCTTCATCGACATCGGCGGCTGGGACACCCATGTGGTGCAAGGCGCGGCGACGGGCGCGCTTGCCAACAAGCTCGACGATCTCGGGCGCGGGCTCGGCGCATTCGCGCAGGCGATGGGCGCGCAATGGCGCAATACCGTGGTGGTGGTCATCAGCGAATTCGGCCGCACCTTCCGCGAGAACGGCAACCGCGGCACCGACCACGGCCATGGCTCGGTGTACTGGGTGCTGGGTGGCGGCGTGCGCGGCGGGCGCATCGCGGGCGAGCAGGTGCGCGTTGACGAAGCCGCGCTGTTTCAGCACCGCGATTACCCGGTGCTCAACGATTACCGCGCGGTGTTCGCGGGCTTGTTCGCGCGCGTCTACGGTTTGTCGGACGCGCAACTCGCATGCGTGTTCGCGGACGTGCGTGCGGCCGATCTCGGGCTGGTCTGATCCGGCGGCGGCCTAGCGCGGCGCGAGCACTGCGCGCATGCGCTCGATCGCTTCTTCGAGGCGCGTATAGGCCGTCGCATAACTCGCACGCACATAGCGGCGCGGCGCGTGCGTGCCGAAGTCTTCGCCCGGCACCAGCACCACATTGGCCTCGTGCAGCATGCGCGCGCAAAACGCGCTGCTGTCGTCGGCATGCGCGCTCACATCGGCATAGACATAGAACGCACCGTCGGGACGCACCGGCACCTTGAGGCCCAGGGCTTCAAAGGCCGGCACGATGAAATCGCGCCGCCGTTTGAACTCCGCGCGCCGCTCGGTGTAGATCGCCAGCGCTTCGTCGGTGAAGCAGGCCAGGCCCGCATGCTGGGCGAGCGCCGATGCGCAGATGAACAGGTTCTGGTTGAGCTTCTCGATCTCGGGCACCAGCGCGTCGGGCACCACCAGCCAGCCCAGGCGCCAGCCGGTCATGTTGAAGAATTTCGAGAAGCTGTTGATGGTGACCACATCGTCGCCGAACTCGAGCGCCGAACGCGGAAAGCCGGTCGCCGGGTTCACGTCTTCGTAGGCGAGGCCTTGGTAGATCTCGTCGACGATGGTCACGCCCTGGCGCGCGCGCACCTCGTTCACGATCGCGCCGAGTTCGTCGTGCGCGATCGAGGTGCCGGTCGGGTTCGACGGCGAGGCGATCAAGACCCCGCGCGTGCACTCGGTCCAATGCGTGCGCACCATCTGCGCGCTGAGCTGGAAGCGGTCTTCAGGGCCGCTCGGAATCATTTTCGCCACGCCGTCGAAGGCCGCGACGAAATGCCGGTTGCACGGATAGCTCGGGTCCGGCATCAGGACCTCGTCGCCCGCGCCGACCAGGGCCGCGCACGCGAGCAGCAGCGCACCCGAGGCGCCCGCGGTCACGATGACGCGCTTGGGGTCGAGGTCGATGCCGTAAGCGGTCTTGTAGAAGCCCGCGATCTTTTCGCGCAAGGGGGTGAGGCCCAACGCGGGCGTATAGCCGGTCTCGCCGCGCTGCATGGCCGCGATGGCCGCGCGCTGCACCACCTCGGGCGCGGTGAAATCGGGCTCGCCGATCGCGAGGTAGATCATGTCGCGCCCTTGCGCGCGCAGCGCGTCGGCCTGCTTGACCAGCTCCATCACATAGAAGGGGCGGATGTTGGCAAGGCGTGCGGCGGCGGTGGGCAGTTGCATGGGCGTGGCTCTGCAGTCGTTGCGTTTGGGG
>CAYUYC010000170.1:0-7206 GCA_964448945.1 uncultured Burkholderiaceae bacterium | reverse complement strand
CGAGGAAACGTTTGTTCATGAGCTTGTCCTTTCCCAAGAGGAGTAAATGCCGTCGTCGTGCCGATCACTTCGTGGCGCGACCACAGCGGGGCTCATCCTAGAAATCGCATCGCCGCCGGTATGTACCAACTGGCACGGTGTCCGCCGGCCGCGCGTTAAGATCGCGCGTCGTTCTCATTCAAGCTCCCCATGTCCTTTCGACCCTTTCTTGCTGCGCTCGTCCTGATGGCCTGCGCCGCGCACAACCCCGCCGACGCCTTGAACGATCTGAACCGCGACCTCGTCAAGTACAACCAACTCAAACTCAGCCGCGACGCGCAATTCGTCGACGCGACCGACAACGGCGACATCGCCGCCTTTCGCGACTACCACTTCGAATGCCGCAAGCAAGAGGATTACAGCGACGAAGAAACGCCCGCAGCCAAGGCGGCGCTCGACAAGTTCCTCGCCTATTTCGCGGCCCATCCGTCGCCCAACGTCGCGCAGAAGAAAGAACGCATCGCACTGCTGGAGGCCGCGATCAAGGCCGGCAGTTGGCGTGCCGACTACATCGATGTGATCTGGGGCATCTGGGACAACCGCGGCAATCCGCGCGAAGCGCAGCCGTATGCCGATCGTCTGGGCAAGTTCGTCGACAACGGCGTGCCGATCGCGATCCATGGCTTTCTGGAATGGACCGGCGGTCAATACGAGCACCGCGAACAGCGCAGCTATTTGCTCAAGGCCGCCATCGAACGCGGCAACCCGCAGACCATGAGCAGCGTGGGCTACAACCTGGGCACCCATACCTTCGAGCTGCGGCCGATGGCCAAGCAGATGCTCGATTGCGCCGCCGCGCAAGGCGAGCCCGGTGCCTACGACGGCATCGGCCGCATCGCCTGGCATGAAGGCCGCTGGGTCGACGCCTATCGCGCCTGGGCCACCGGCGCCAACCTCGGCTGCGACGAGTGCCTGGGCCAGATCGAAGAACTGGTGACCTTGCGCCCCGGCCATCGCGTGAGCGACGGCAGCTACGACACCGACCCCGGGTTCAAGGCGCTGCGCAAGTTCTACGCCGACCAGTTCCTGTACGGCATCACCCACATGACCGAGCTGCGCGTGAGCGCGCCGCCTGCGCTGCAAGTGCAAGTGAGCGATGCGCAGATCGTGCAGATCATCAAGGCGCGGCTGGCGCGCTACGGCACGCCCTGATCCGCGCGCAAGGCTGAATCGCTCGCGCAACGCGGGTTGGCCGGCCGTTCATGTGGTCAACCATGCGGAGTATCTTCGCGCTGCACTACCATGGGCGCCCGTACCGCTCGGTCACATTCCAGTGGCGCCCGCCGCTTTGGAGGAAAGCGAAATCGACGCGAATCTGTTGAACGAGTTGCGCATCCAAGGCAGTGAACGCGATACCGACGACGGCGGCTTCAAACGCTGGCGCTGGATGGTGGTGGCGGGTGCGCTCGCTGCGATCGTCATCGCGGCCGCGCTGTGGTGGTGGCTGGGTGCGCGCGCCATCGCCGTGCAAACCACCGCCGCCGTGGCGCCGGGCAACGGCGGCAATGCCGGCGCGGTGCTGCAGGCCACCGGCTACATCACCGCGCGCCGGCAAGCCACGGTGTCGACCCAGATCACCGGCACCCTGACCCAGGTGCTCATCGAAGAAGGCGATCACGTCAAGCAAGGCCAGGTGCTCGCGCGCCTCGAAGACAAGGCGCTGCGCGCCACGCTCGAGGTTGCCAAGGCCAATCTCGCGACCACCCAGGCCCAGGTCGTGCAGGCCCAGGCCCAATTGGCGCAAGCCGAGGCCGATGCGCGCCGGCAAGACACGTTGGTGGCAAGTCATATGGTCACGCCGCAGGCGGCCGAGCAGGCGCGCACCGCCGCTGCCGCGATGGCCGCGCAGCTCGAGGCACGCCGGCGCGAGGTCGAGTCCGCCCGCGCCCAGGTCGCGCAGGCCCAGGTCAATTTCGATTATTCGGTGGTGCGCGCGCCGTTCGCCGGGGTGATCACGGTCAAGGCCGCCCAGGTCGGCGAAATCGTCTCGCCCTTGTCGGCCGGCGGCGGCTTCACGCGCACCGGGGTGGGCACCATCGTCGACATGGATTCGCTCGAAGTCGATGTCGATGTGAACGAGGCCTACATCGGGCAGATCAAGCCCGACATGCCGGCCGAGGCGGTGCTCGACGCCTACCCCGATTGGAAGATCCCCGCGCATGTGATCGCCATCGTGCCGACGGCCGATCGCGGCAAGGCCACGATCAAGGTGCGCGTCGCGCTCGAACAAAAGGACGCGCGCCTGGTGCCCGACATCGGGGTGCGCGTGAGCTTCCTCGGCCCCAAGCCCGCGGCGAATGCGCCGGCGCCCAAGGGCGTGCTGGTACCGCCCGAGGCTATCGTCCAGCGCGACGGTCGCAGCGTGGTCTTCGTGGTCGTGGACGGCCAGGCGGTGCAGCGCGCGGTCACGCCCGCGGCGCAGGACATCGGCGTCATGAAGTTGTTGCCCGACGCGGTGAGCATCGGCGAGCGCGTGGTGCTGGCGCCGCCGCCTGAATTGCATGACGGATCGAAGGTGAGCATCGAAGGCGAGCCGCGTTCTTGAACGACGCGACCACCGCAACATCAACGCAAGGAGGCTGGGCATGGGCAAGCTGATCGAAATCCGCGACCTCTCGAAGATCTATGAGCGCGGCAAACAGAAGGTCGAGGTCTTGCACCACATCAACCTCGAAGTCGACGAAGGCGACTTCCTCGCGTTGATGGGTCCGTCGGGCTCGGGCAAGACCACGCTGCTCAATCTGATCGGCGGGCTCGATCAACCCACCGGCGGCAGCATCGACGTCGGCGGCCAACGCATCGACCAGCTTGGCGCGACGGCGCTCGCCAAATGGCGCGCGGCCAAGGTCGGCTTCGTGTTCCAGTTCTACAACCTGATGCCGATGCTGTCGGCGCAGCGCAATGTCGAGCTGCCCTTGCTGCTCACCAAGTTGTCGGGCGCCGAGCGGCGCAAGCGCGCGAGCGTGGCGCTGCAACTGGTGGGCCTGGCCGATCGCGCGAGCCACAAGCCGACAGAACTCTCGGGCGGGCAGCAGCAGCGCGTCTCGATCGCGCGTGCGATCGTCTCCGACCCCAGCCTGTTGGTCTGCGACGAACCGACCGGCGACCTCGACCGTCAATCGGCCGAGGAAGTGCTGGCCTTGCTGCGCGCGCTCAACCGCGACCATGGCAAGACCATCCTGATGGTGACGCACGACCCCAAGGCCGCCGAGTACGCGAACCACACCCTGCATCTGGACAAAGGCACGCTGGTCGAGCAAGCCGAGGCCTGAGGAGGTCGCCATGAAATACCTGCACCTGATCTGGGCCTCGCTGTTCCGCCGCAAGACCCGCACCCTGCTCACACTGGTGTCCATCGTCGCGGCCTTCTTGTTGTTCGGTCTGCTCGACGCGGTACGCACCTCGTTCGAACAAGCCGGGCAAAGCGCCAACGGCGCGCAACGCTTGCAGACCGGCGCCAAGCTGTCGTTCATCCAGACCTTGCCGCAAGCGCTCGAAGCGCAGATCGCGCAAGTGCCGGGCGTGAAACTGGTGACCTATGCCAACTGGTTCGGCGGCGCCTACCAGGACCCGCGTAACCAGGTCTTCAGTTTTGCGGTGGCACCCAACTACCTCGATCTGTATCCCGAGGTGGTGACCAGCGACGCCGAGCGCAAGGCCTTTGCCAGCACCCCGACCGGCGCACTGGTGGGCGAGCAACTCGCGCGCCGCTTCAACTGGAAGGTGGGCGACCGCGTGCCCTTGCAATCGACGATCTTTCCCGATCGCAGCGGCAGCAAGAACTGGGCGTTCGACATCGTCGGCATCCTGCATTCGACCGACAAGAAATCGGGCGGCTTCTTCGACCAGATGTTCCTGCTGCATTGGAAGTATTTCGACGACACCACGCCCTACAACCAAGGCGAGGTCGGCTGGTACGTCACGCGCGTGGCCGATGTGAACCAGGCCGACCGCGTGGCCAAGGCCATCGACGCGCTCTCGGCCAACTCCGACCACGAAACCCGCACCCAGACCGAACAGGCCGCGACCGCGAGCTGGATGAAGCAACTCGCCGACATCGGTCTCATCGTCGGCTCGATCATGGGCGCGGTGTTCTTCACCCTGCTTCTGCTCTCGGGCAACACCATGATGCAGGCGGTGCGCGAACGCACCAGCGAACTCGCGGTGCTCAAGACCATCGGCTTTTCCAACCGCAGCGTGCTGGCCATGGTGCTGGCCGAATCGGTGCTCTTGCTCCTGCTCGGCGGCGTGGTCGGGCTCGGGCTCGCGAGCCTGCTCATCCCGGTCGTGAGCGCGGGCAGCGCCGGCATGCTGAACCTGCCTTCGGTCGGTGCCAGCAGTTGGCTGCTGGGCTTGGCCTTGATGACCTTGATCGGCGTGCTCGTGGGTGCGCTGCCGGCCTGGAGCGCAATGCGCTTGAACATCGTCGACGCCCTCGCGGGCCGTTGAGGAGTCATCCATGGCCTTCTTGAGAAATCTGCTGCTGGTCCTGCTCCTCGTCGTCGTGCTCGCGGTCTGGGTGATGCTGCCCTGGCCGGGCGCGATCGCGCTCGCAGTGTTGATCGCCGCCTGGCTCTTGCTGACCCGGCGCGGGCGCCAGGCCAGCTCGGTCGCCAATGTCGGCATCAGCACCTTGCGCCAACGGCTCGGCGCCTCGGCCGTCATCGTGGTGGGCATTGCCGGCGTGGTCGGCGTGCTGGTCGCCTTGCTCGCGATGGCCGAGGGCTACAGCCAGACCTTGCGCAACTCGGGCAGCGCCGACACCGCCATCGTGATGCGCGGCGCCTCGGCGTCCGAAGTCATGTCGGTGCTCGGACGCGACAGCGTCGCCCTCATTCCGCAAACACCGGGCATCGCGCGCAACGCGCAAGGCGAACCGATCGCGACCAGCGAACTCGTGGTGGCCGCGAATCTGCCGCTCAAACTCGGCGGCCCCGACGAAGAAGGCAGCGTGCAATTGCGCGGCATCAGCGACCAGGCCTGGACGGTGCGCCCGCAGGTCAAGATCGTGGACGGGCGGCGCTTCACGCCGGGCCTGCGCGAATTGATCGCCGGGCGCGGCGCGGTGCGGCAATTTGCCGGCCTCGTGCCGGGCAAGGAAGTGCGCCTGGGCAACGAGACCTGGACCGTGGCCGGCGTCTTCGCCTCGGGCGACGCGATGGAATCCGAGATCTGGGCCGACGCCAGCGTGGTGGCCGACACCTACCGCCGCGGCGGCAGCCGCGCCTCGGTCACCGTCAAGCTGACCGACCCGCAAGCCTTCGCCGCGTTCAAGACCGCGCTCGAATCGAACCCGCAACTCAAGGTCGATGTGAGCACCACGCTCGACTACTTCCGCAAGCAATCCGAAGGCATGACCAAGGTCATCCGCATCATGGGCATCACCGTCGGCGCCATCATGGCCATCGGCGCGATGTTCGGCGCGCTCAACACCATGTTCGCCGCGGTCGCGGCGCGCGCACGCGAGATCGCCACGCTGCGCGCGATCGGCTTCTCGGGCCTGCCCGTGGTGGTGGCGGTGATGCTCGAGACCATGCTGCTCGCATTGGTGGGGGGCGTGCTCGGCGGCGTGCTCGCCTGGGCGGTCTTCAACGGCTACAACGCCTCGACCATGGCAGCCGGCTCGGTCGGGCAATTGGCCTTCGAATTGCGCGTCACGCCCGAACTGCTCTGGACCGGCCTCAAATGGGCGCTCGCGATCGGCTTCATCGGCGGCCTCTTCCCCGCCGTGCGCGCGGCGCGCATGCCGGTGACGGCGGCGTTGCGGGAGCTTTGAGGTCGAGGGGGTATTGAGAGCGTATGCGCCGCCTGCTTTTGTTTGTCCTGCTCTGCGTTTGCACCCACGCATGGAGTGCGCCATACACCGTGGAGTCGGTGCCGAATCAACGACTCATCGATGGCAGCCATGTGTCCAACCCCGACGGCGTTCTCGATGCGAACAGCGCGCTCAGCATCGACCAGTTGCTCATCGCGCTCGAGCAACGCACCGGCACCCAAGTGGCCGTGGTGGCGGTCGAGTCGATCGACACCACCGATGAAGTCGCCTTCGCGCAGCAATTGTTCGAGCGCTGGAAGATCGGCGGCGCGGGACGCGACGATGGTCTGCTGGTGCTGCTCGTCAAAGACCAGCGCGTCGTGCGCATGCATACCGGCTACGGCCTTGAAGGCGTGCTGCCCGACGTGGTCTGCGTGCGCATCCAGCGCGAGGTCATGGTGCCGGCGTTCAAAGAGGGGCTGTACGGCGAAGGCATGCTCGCGGGCATGCGCACGGTCGCGACGATCCTGATCGAACCGTCTCAGGCGCAGGCCTTCGCCACCGCACCCGCTGCCGAAGACCAGGCGCCCATCTCACACATCAACACCACCCCGACCGCGATCGCTTTTGCGGGGATGCTGATGTTCGTGTTCATCGTCAAAGCAGCGCTCGGTCATTTCTCGCGCAAGATGGCGCTGGAGCGCGGCATACGCACCGCATTGCGCTGGAAGGCCGGCGTCTGGTTCGTCGTCTTCATCGTTGTGCCGGCCGTGTTCATCCTCGCCTTGCCCTTGGTCGACGCCCCCGTGCGCGACATCACCGCTGCGGCGGGGCTCTATGGCTACTTCCTGCTCGTGACCCTGGTGCAGGCATGGCGGCAGCGCACGGCCATCGCGAGGCTGCTCGATCAGGGCGAGTACGTCGCCATCGACACCCTGCTGCGCGACATGCGCACCTTCTGGCTGGTGATGGCCTTGCTGTTTCCGCTGCCGTTTGCGCCTTATGTCGTCTTCCAGATGACGGCCCGAAAGCGATACCGCAATCGACCGCGCGCATGCCGCCGATGCAAAGCGCCCATGCGCAAACTCGGCGAAACCGAAGAAGACGCCCATCTCTCGAAAGCGCAGCAGACCGAAGAAGTGCTCGGCGCACTCGACTACGACTTGTGGCGCTGCGACGCTTGCGGCGCACTCGATCGCTACGTCTACGACGGCGCCGAGACCGCTTACACGTCTTGCCCAAAGTGCAACAGCCGCACCTATGTGAAGGAAAGCGATCGCGTCCTGGTCAAGGCCACGACGGAGCAGGCGGGCGAAGGCGAGACTGAACACCGATGCCGATACTGCAGGCACCACGAGACCAAGCGCTACGCCATCCCCAAGATCGTCGTCAGCACGAGCAGCGGTTCGAGC
>CAYUYC010000169.1:0-7222 GCA_964448945.1 uncultured Burkholderiaceae bacterium | reverse complement strand
AACCGCTGACCTCTTGCATGCCATGCAAGCGCTCTCCCAGCTGAGCTATACCCCCGGCGGCAAAGACGGCGATTATAGGTGAGCGCCGGAATCAGTGCAAGCGCGCCGGCATCGTTCAGGCAATGCCGCGCGCGATGCGATCGAGCACCACCTGCCGACCGAACAGCGCCAACACAGCATCCACCGACGGGGTTTGCGCGCGCCCGGTCACGAGTACCCGCAGCGGAATCGCCAGTTGCGGCATCTTGAGCCCATGCTTGGCGAGCAGGCGTTTGAGCAAGGCGCCGATTTCCGCCGGCGTCCATTCGATGCCCGCGCCCTCAGCCACGAAATCATTCAACGCCGGGCGCACAGCATCGGTCACGTGCTGCGCCACGAGCGTCAGGTCCACCCCATGCGGCGCATAGAACAGCATCGCCGCCTGCGCGAGTTCGTTGAGGGTTTCGACGCGGTCGCGCAGCAACGCGAGCACGGGTTCGATCGGGCTCGCACCTTCGACCACGCCGCCCATGTCGCGAATGCGTGGTTCGACCAATCGCGCCAATCGGCCTAGATCGGCCAGCTTGATGTAATGGTTGTTGAGCCAATTGAGCTTCTTCGGATCCCATTGCGCGGCCGAACGGCTCAAATGGTTCACGTCGAACCATTCGACGAATTGCTCGCGCGAAAAGACCTCGTCGTCACCGTGACTCCACCCCAGGCGCGCCAAGTAGTTGCACATCGCTTCCGGCAGATAACCGTCGTCGTCGTATTGCATGACATTGACCGCGCCATGCCGTTTGGAGAGCTTTTCTCCATCGGGTCCGAGAATCATCGGCACATGACCGTATTCGGGCACTTCGGCGCCGAGCGCGCGCAGGATGTTGATCTGCCGTGGCGTGTTGTTGACGTGATCGTCCCCGCGAATCACGTGGGTGATGCCCATGTCCCAATCGTCGATCACGACGCAGAAGTTGTAGGTCGGGGTACCGTCCGGCCGGGCGATGATGAGGTCATCGAGTTCGCGGTTGGCGATGGTGATCGTGCCCTTGACGAAATCGTTCCAGGTCACGTTGCCGTCGGTCGGATTGCGAAAGCGCACCACCGGATTCACACCGACCGGAACCGACGGCAGCATCTTGCCGGGCTCAGGACGCCAACGACCGTCGTAACGCGGCTTTTCGCCGCGCGCGCGCTGCGCCTCGCGCATGGCCTCGAGTTCTTCGGGCGTGCAATAGCAAAGGTAAGCGGTCCCCGCGACCAGCATCTGCGCGATCACCTCGCGGTAACGCGCCATGCGCTTCATCTGGTAGAACGGCCCTTCGTCGTAACCGAGTTCCAGCCAGTCCATGGCATCGAGGATCGCCTGCACCGCCTCGGGGGTCGAGCGTTCGACGTCGGTGTCCTCGATACGCAGCACGAACTTGCCGCCGAAATGGCGCGCGAGTGCCCAGGCATACAAGGCCGTGCGCGCGCCGCCGAGATGCAGGAAGCCCGTCGGCGACGGAGCAAAGCGCGACCGGACGGTGCGTCCGGGCGGAAACGGAAAACTGGTGGTCATGACATCGATCCCTGACAGGTTCATGCGCAACTGGCGGCAACACCGATCGGCCCCGCACGGCACATGAAAAAAGGCTTGCTGCGCGCAAGCCTGTACGGATTCTAGCAAGCGCATCCGTGGGACTTGTCTGAAAGCGAGCCGATGCTATAGTCGGTCGCACCGGTGCGGTTCGTCGTACCAAGCGGCATTCCAGCCGCGCCGGAATGCAGTTCGTCGCACACGCCTCTCACCCCAGCGGCATTGCAGTGCACGATGCGGGGCTACCGCTCCAGATCCATCGAAACGCCAGACGCCGGCCCACGAAGCCACGCATGAAGATGAGCCAATTTCCCTCTGCTGAAGTCCCGCGCCGCAACGCCAAGTATTGGTGGATCGGCGGTACCGTCGCGATTGCCGTCGCGATCGCATTCGTCATCCTCACGCGTGGACGCGAAACCGGCGCCAATGCCGCCGAACCACCGCCCGCCAAGCAGCCCCCCATCGAATTCGCCGCTACCGAAGTGGTGCGCCTGAATTCGCAAGCGCTCGGGCAGAACCTGCTCGTGACCGGCACGCTCGAAGCGGTCGACAAAGTCACCTTGCGCGCCAAGGTCTCGGCCGAAGTCCGCGCGATCGCCGTGCGCGAAGGCGACCGCGTACGCGCTGGCGACGTCGTCGCGCAGATCGACACCGCTGACGCCCAGGCGCGGCTGGCCGAACGGGTGGGCACTTTCGAAGCCGCCCGCGCGAATCTCGCCTTGTCCGAGAAGAACCGCGCCACCAACAAGGATCTGCTCGCCCAAGGCTATATCTCGCAAAACGCCTACGACGCGATCGAATCGGGCTACCGCGCGAACGTCGGCCAGATGCAGGCTGCCGAGGCCAATGTGGTGCTCGCACGCAATGCGGTGCAAGACGCGCGCGTGATCGCGCCGATTGCCGGGATCGTCGCCAAGCGCCATGTCCAGCCCGGCGAAAAGGTCAATTACGACGCGGCCCTGGTTTCGATCGTCGATCTGCGCAAGCTCGAACTGCAGGCCATGGTCCCCGCCGACGATGTGCCGCGCATTCGCGTCGGTGCCAAAGCGCAATTGCGCGTCGATGGCTATCGCGACCGCACCTTCAACGGCCGCGTCGAGCGCATCGCGCCGGCCACCGAACCCGGTACGCGTGCGGTACTGGTCCTCATCGCCGTCGCCAATCCCGATGAAGCGCTCAAGGCCGGCATGTTTGCCAACGGCTCGATCGCCATCGACCGCACCGCGCCGTTGCCCACCCTGCCCGCCGATGCGGTGCGCGCCAACAGCGGCGAAACCCATGTCTGGCTGATCGCCGACGGCAAGTTGCTCAAGCGCACGGTCAAGACCGGCCGGCGCGACGACGAAGCCCATCGTGTGGAGATCGTGTCCGGACTCACGGCCGACGACGTGGTGCTGGCCGCACGCTTCGACAATCTGCGCGAAGGCGCCGACGCCTTCGTGACCGGCACCGCACCGGCCAGCGCAAAGGCCACCGGGCCGGCTTCCCAAGCCCCCGGCGCCGGCCGCAATTCCTGAGGAGCGCCGGCCATGTGGTTCACGCGCGTTTCCATCGCCAATCCGGTGTTCGCGACCATGATCATGGTCGCACTCACCGTGCTCGGACTGTTCTCCTACAACCGCCTGTCGGTCGAACGTCTGCCCAACGTCACGCCGCCCGTCATCTTCGTGTCGGTCGAATACCCGGGTGCTTCGCCCGAGGCGGTCGAGAACGATCTGACCAAACCGATCGAAGAGGCGGTCAACACCATCTCCGGCATCAAGATGGTCCGTTCGATCTCGCGTGAATCGCAAAGCGACACCTCGATCGAATTCGAACTCGGCGCAGACATCGGTCGCGCGGTACAAGACGTGCGCGATCGCGTCGGCGGCATCCGCGCAAGCTTTCCGCGCGACGCGCTCGAACCCACGATCGCGCGCTTCGAAGGCGACAATGCCCAGCCGGTGGTCAACTACTCGCTGGTGTCCAAGGGCATGCCGATGCGTGAAGTGACGACGCTGGCCGAACAGACCGTCGTCAAACAATTCCAGCGCGCGCCGGGCGTCGGGCGAGTCGACATGTGGGGCGGTACCGCGCGCCAGATGCGCGTCGAACTGCGCGCGCGCGACCTCACCGCCTGGGGCCTGTCGGTCGATCAGGTCATGCAAGCCATCCGCAACGCCAATCAAGACGTCGCGGTCGGTCTGGTCGCCGGCGCCAGTGCCGAATCGGTGGTGCGGGTCGAAGGCCGCATCCGCGATGCCTCGGGCTTCATGAACATCGCCGTCGCGCAACGCCTGCGCAGCGACGGCACGCCGATCACGGTGCGGCTCGCGCAAGTGGCCGATGTGTTCGACGACGAAGCCGAGCGCATGTCGATTTCGCGCGTCAACGGCGAGCGCAGCATCAACCTCGAAGTGTTCAAGACCCAGGATGCCAACGTGGTCGAGACCGGCGAGGCGATCAAGCAGGCCGCGGCCGCCATGCGCCCCTTGCTGCCGCCCGGCGTCGAGCTCAAGGAGATCTGGGCCGATTCGGATTGGGTCAAGAACTCGCTCGACGGCGTCAAGCACACCATCATCGAAGGCGCGCTGCTGACGGTGCTCATCGTCTTCATCTTTCTCAAGAGCTGGCGCAGCACCATCATCACCGGCCTCACCCTGCCGATCGCGGTGATCGCCAGTTTCATCGTCGTCTATGCGCTCGGGTTCACGTTGAACTTCATGACGATGATGGCGCTGTCGCTGTGCATCGGCTTGCTCATCGACGATGCGATCGTGGTGCGCGAAAACATCGTGCGACATCTACGCATGGGCAAAAGCCATCACGACGCGGCGCTCGACGGCACCGAAGAAATCGGCCTCGCGGTCATGGCGACCACCTTCACCATCTGCGCGGTGTTCGTGCCCATCGCCTTCATGGAAGGCATCATCGGCAAGTTCTTCTTCGCCTTCGGCGTCACGGTGGTGGTGGCGGTGCTGGTCTCGCTGTTCGTGAGCTTCACCCTCGACCCGATGCTGTCGTCGGTCTGGCCCGATCCGCCGCGCACCAAGAAGCGCTTCATCGACCATGTCTTCGATCCGATCGAGCACATGATCGATCGCGTGCATGTCTTGTACGGCAAGCTGCTCGACGCATCGCTGCGCCACAAGGGCAAGGTGCTGGCGGTGGCGGCCCTCACCTTCGTCACCAGCATCGTCCTCATCTCCAAGGTCGGCACCGAGTTCATCCCGGAAACCGACGACGGATGGTTGTCGATCAGCATGACCACCGCGGTGGGTTCCAGCCTCGACCGCACCGATGCCAAGGTCCGTCAGGTCGAAGACGTGCTCAAGCAGTTCAAGGAAATCGAGTTCGCCAACACCACCGTCGGCAACGACGGGCGCAACAGCGCGCGCATCAACATCCGGCTGGTGCCGATCGCCGAACGCAGCAAGGACAAGAAGCAGCTCGAAAACGAAATCCGCGACAAGCTCGCGCGCATCGCCGGCATCGAGTTGGCGTTCGGGTGGGATGCGCCGATCCGCCTGACGGTGCTCGGCCCCGACCCCGAGCGGCTGGACGCGATCATTGCCGACCTCACCGCGCGCATGCGTGCCATCCCCGGCATCACCGATCTGCAGACCAGTCTCAAGGAAGGCACGCCGGCGCTCGCGATCAAGCTCAAGGAAGGCGTCGCCGCCGACCTCGGCATCACATCGGAAAGCATCGGTCGCGCGCTGCGTCCGCTGGTGGCGGGCGAGGATATCGGTTCGTGGCTCGGCCCCGACGGGCAGAACTATCGCGTGGTCGTGCGCATGCCCAAGAGCGATCGCAGCGAAACCTCCGACCTCGACGCTTTGCTGATCCCGACCGCACGCACGCTGGCCGACGGCACGCCGCTCATGGTGCCCTTGCGCCAGGTGGCCGATGTATCGATCAAGCCCAGCCCGCAGGTGATCAAGCGGCAAGACCTGCAGCGGCGCGTGACCATCAGCGCCAATGCGCAAGGCCGGCCTTCGGGCGACGTCGGCCTTGAGGTGAAGGAGCTGGCGCAATCCTTCACCTTGCCGCCCGGCTATCGCTTCGACATCGGCGGTGCGACCAAAGAACAGGAAGAATCCGGCGCCGCGGCCCTCGGCGCGTTGGGTCTGGCGGTGATCTTCATCTACATCATCCTCGCCAGCCAGTTCGCGAGCTTCTCGCAACCGTTCGCGATCATGGCCTCGTTGCCCTTGTCGCTGATCGGGGTGGTACTGGCCCTGCTCATCACGCGCACGACGTTCAACATCTTCTCGATCATCGGCGTGATCATGCTCATGGGCCTCGTGACCAAGAACGCGATCCTGCTGGTCGACTTCGCCAACCAAGGGCGCAAAGCCGGCAAGTCGATCCACGATGCCCTGCTCGACGCCGGCCAGGTGCGTCTGCGCCCCATCCTCATGACGACCTTCGCGATGGTGTTCGGCATGCTGCCGCTCGCGCTGGCGCTGGGCGAAGGCACCGAATTCCAGGCCGGCATGGGGCGCGCGATCATCGGCGGCGTGATCACTTCCACGCTGCTGACGCTCGTGGTGGTGCCGGTGCTGTACGCGCTGCTCGAAGGCTTCAAAGAACGCCGTCGTGCACGCAAGGCCGCACGGCGCGGCGGCGGTGCAGCACTGACCGTCCCCGCCGCGCGCGAATGATCAGACCACCAGCCGGCCGACCCGATCGGCCGGCGCGATGGTCACCGTGCTGCCCGCACCAAACGCCAAGTAGTCCGCCTCCACGCCATCGCTGAAGATCACCCCGCCTTCGGGCATGGCCGAGGTGATCTCCAAGGGCGCATCGGCGCCGAACTCGCCGTACACCGTGCGCACCGACGAGGTCTTGCTCGGAAACGGCTCGCGCACCGCAAATCGCAGCAATCGCGCATCCCAGGGCAAGGGCGCGTAGTGCAGCGCCTCGCTCGCATGATGCGTGGATTGCGCAATGCCCACCGCACCGGTCACCACGCTCTTCATCCAACCGGTCGAACCCAGTCCGGTCGATACGATCACCCCGCTCGACGATTGCGCCTCGCGCTCGCCGCGCCAGCCGAGCGCATAGCGTGCCGACACATGGGTACGCGCGCCGATGAACAAATCGTTGACCGCGTACAGACGCTGCCCATCGGGCAGGCTCGCCTGCGCCATCGTCACCGATTTGGCGGCGCGCGCGTCGCGCAGGACCGCGGGCAACACCCCGGCCAGTTCGTTCGCCTCGAAGGGCAGCAGAACGCCGTCGTACCGCGCCGGTTCCGGATTGAGGCCGACCAAAGGCTGGGCATCGAGGTACTTCATGGTGTTGGCGACCAGCCCGTCCTGTCCGAGCGCAAGCACCACGTCGTCGGGCCCGAACAGAAAGTTGGGCAGATACGCGCGCTCGACCATCTGGAAGCGTCCATGCGCCTGCAGCACTTCGACCACCCGGGCACGCGCATCGAGATACGCCCCGTGCTCGCGCTCGTAATCGTCGAAGCGCGCGCCCAGATGTTCGACATAGAACCGCGCCTGATCGATCGTATGAAACCGCGCGACGAGTTCCTCCAGGCGCGTGCGGCGGGTGACGAGCACGACCTTGCGGTCGTGCGCGCGTTCAGTTGCGGCGCTCATTGCGGGCTCCCTTGGTCGCGGGCGCGGCCGATGTGAGCCACGACCACCGCGATGATCATGAGCAGCGTGT
>CAYUYC010000168.1:0-7267 GCA_964448945.1 uncultured Burkholderiaceae bacterium | reverse complement strand
CACGCTCATGGAGCTCTCGGGGCGCGCCGCGCCCGCGCGCCTCAAGCGCGAGCGCAGCCGGCTGCAAGACATCATGCTCGACGCGCATTTCCATACCGGCGGCAAGAAGATCGCGATCGGCGCCGAGCCCGATCTGCTCTATGCGCTGGGCCAGACCCTGGCCGACATGGGTGCGAGCATCGAAGTGGCGGTGGCCACCACGGACTCCCCGGTGCTTCAGCGCATGCCTTGCGCCGAAGTGCTGATCGGCGATCTCGAAGACTTCGAGCAACGCGCCAAGACCAGTGCCTGCGACGTGCTCATCACCCATTCGCACGGGCGTCAGGCGGCCGAGCGCACCGGCATTCCGCTCATGCGCATGGGCCTGCCCTTGTTCGACCGCATCGGCAATCAACACAAGGTGAGCGTCGGCTATCGGGGCACGCGCGACTTCCTCGTCGAATTCGCCAACCTGATGCTCGACCATGTGCCGCATTACCACGCCGATGATTGGCCGCTCGCGCCCGAGTCGTTGGCGGCCGCGGCGCCGCAGCGCGGACGCGCGATCGGCGTGCCGGTGGTCGCCGCGGACAGCGCCGGCGCGTGCGGGAATGGAAGTTGCAGTTGTGGGAACAACGGCGAAGCGGTTGTCGCGTTGCCGACATGACACGGAGGGCGCCATGAAGGTTGCTTTCGCGACGCAGGACTTGCAGCGCATCGATGCGCACTTCGGCTGGGCCAAGCAATTGTCGGTCTACGAGGTGTCGCCCGAGGGCTATCAGTTCGTCGAGAACTTCACCTTCAGCGGCGAGCTGGAAGAAGACGGCAACGAGGACAAGCTCTCGCCCAAGCTGGCCGCGATCGGCGATTGCGCGATCGTCTATGTCGCCGCGATCGGCGGCAGCGCCGCGGCGCGCGTGGTCGCCAACAAGATCCATCCGGTCAAGGTGCAAAAGCCCGAGGCCATCCTCGACATTCTCGACCGCCTGGTCGAGGTGCTCAAAGGCACGCCCCCGCCCTGGTTGCGCAAGGCGCTGATGAAGGGCCAGGAAAGCAAATTCGATTTCGACGAGGAACAGGCATGAGCGAGACCGCTACCGCAGACACCCCCGTCGCCACGCCCGACGCCGATTTTCTGCGCGAGCTGATCCGGGTCTGGCGCGCCCAGGACACCCACGGCACCTGGGACGGCAAGAGCGACGAAAAATTGCTCGAGCCCTACATCGTCACCAAGGAACAGCGGCGCGAGATTCCGATCATCGGCGATCCCGATCCCGAACTGCTCTGGCGGCTCGAATTGTTCTACAACGCGATCGGCCTCGCGGTCGAGAAGCGTACCGGCCACATGGTCTCGCCGATGATGAAGTTTCATCACGAAGGCTTCGGCCGCGTGGTGCTGACCGCCGGCCGTCTGGTGGTGCTCAACCGCCATTTGCGCGATGTGCATCGTTTCGGTTTCGAGACCATGGACAAGCTCGCGGCCGAAGGCGGCAAGTACGTGATGCAAGCCGTCGAGATGATCGAGAAGTACCCCGAAGTCGCCAATTACTAAAGACCTGCGAGCACGCCATGGACCTCGAAGCACTCAAGGCGCGCGCGAAGAAGGCCAACGCGCAAGCGACCAACTGGAAGATGAACCTGCACGACCTGTCCGAGGAACTGCCCACCAACTGGGACAAGATCCTCGAAGTCGCGCAGACCTGTTACGACGCCCACAAAGAACTCGCCGAAGCGCGTGCCGCGCTGAAGGCTGCCGGAGGCTGAAACCCATGAGCAATTTCACCGTCACCCTGCCTTCGGGCGCCGTCTGGACCCCGAAATTCGCGGTCGAACTCGACGAAGAAAAATGCATCGGCTGCGGCCGTTGCTTCAAGGTCTGCGCGCGCGACGTGCTCGAGCTGCGCGGCGTCGACGAAGACGGCGAATACGTCTCGATCGATCCGGACGACGATGACGACGACGAATACGAAAAGAAGGTCATGACCATCGCCCACAAGGAAAACTGCGTGGGCTGCGAAGCCTGTTCGATGGTCTGCCCGAAGAAGTGCTACACCCACGCACCGGTCAGCGCCTGAAGCAGCGGTGACGCCGCACGGTCGGCGCACCGCATTCCAGTGTCATGGTTGCGGGCTGGCGCGGCCGCGCCGCCACGCCAGCCAGACGCCCGAGATCGTCAGATACAACAGCCCCAACGCCGCGGCGTCGTGGATGTTGAACGCGTTCATCCCGCCCAGCCATCGTCCGTCGTGGAGGATGAAGGACAGCGCCTGACGGTCGTTGCGCCAATCGGTGATGCGTTCGATGCGCATGTGTTCGCCATCGACCCAGACCGAACTGCCGCCGATTCCATCGCCCGCTTCCGAGAGTTTGAGTCTGCCTTCGCCGCGAAGGTATGCCGCGCGCGGCGCGACGCCGATCGCGCGGGCCGCGAGTTCGCGCGCCTGGTCGATCGAACCCGCACGGATCGGTTCGTCCAGCGCGACCGGTGGAATCGGGTGGCTGGCGTCGCCGCCGCGATTGAAGACCAGAAACTCGAAGTCGAGCGTGGTGAGCGAAATCAGGATGATGAACACGGCGAGCACTTGACCGACGCGCAGATGGCGACGCGCGCCCGCGGTGTGTACAAGCCCCGCGCGGCGATCGCGACGCGCCATCCATACGCCCGATGCCAGAAGCAGCAGGAGTGCGACCGAACTGACCATCGAGACCGACAACCATTCGATGCCGAAGAAGCGGTAGGCATGGATGTCGTGTCCTTGCTTGAACAAGGAAGTGCTGCGGTCCTCGACGCGCACGATGCGCATGGTGTCGGTGTCGATCAGGTACGCCGTGCGCGGATTCACCGTCTGGACATTCGGATCATGGTCGTGCGTGGCGAAGGCACTGACCTCGACGATGTGAGGGCCGCGTTCGGAGATGAAGTGCGCCGGCGCGCCATGGGCAGCTCCGGCAAGCGCCAATGCCTGATCCCATGAACCCGGCTGCACCGGCGTGCTGGGCGATGCGTTCGGGATCGGCAGCGACGGGTAGATCGCGCTCGACAAGGCGTGCAAGGCCGTGGTGTGGGTGAGTGCGACCGCCAGCACGATCGAGACGATCAGAAAGGGCAGGGCCACCAGCCCCACGATCAGATGCAACCATTGCGCAAGATCGCGCGCCGGCGGCTGGGGATGAGGCGTGCCCGGGTTTGCAGTGTCGTTCGTCATGGGTTCGCTCCGTTCGTGGCATGGGCGGTGGCGCCCAGGCCGTAGTGGGTGTTGAAGTAGTGCACCAGCGTGGCCTTTTCGGTTTCGCTCAGGCGCGGCACCTTGCGTTGATCCATGTAGGCCTGCATGCGTTCGATGCTCGGCGTCCAATCGGTGCGCCGCGACAGCAGCAGACGCCGGGTGTCGTGACAGACCAGACAGCGCGCATTGGCGAGCCGATCGGCGCCTTGTGGGTCGGGCTTGAAATGACCCGCGCGCACTTCGTCTGCGCGCTTGCGGTCCATTTCGGCCTTGGCCGCGATGCGCGCGCCGAATTCGATGCGGCAGATTTCGCCTTCCTTGATCTCGCGCGTGCCGTGCCGTTCGTCGATGCTGACCAGATGCTCGACGAACTCGCCGCTGCGTGCGTAGCGGTTGATGTTGTAGTTGTAGAACTCGGAGAACAGCACATCGCCGTTGCGGCTCGCCAGCACTGCCATCGTGGCGTCGCCGTTGTCGGCGCGCGCGACGAAGCCGACCTGCCCGTCGGTGCCGATGCGACCCAGATGCGTGCGATCGGTGAACCAGATCGTGCCGTCGGCGGCGAGCGAGGTCTGCTGGATGCTGGTGCCGGCCGGCAGTTGCACATCCACGAATTTGCCGTCCGGGGTGCGGTACCCCGCCACCGCGCGGCAACCATCGGTGTAGTGCAGACGGCCTTGCGGATCCATGCGCAGATTGCGCGGACAACTGCCTTCCCAGGTCGCCTGCATCAGCCAAGTGCCGTCGCGCGCAAGGCGCATGATCTGGCCGCGCGGCGGGCCTTCCTTGCCGTCGGGGATCAGCAGGCTCACCCAGATGCGGTTGCGCGCGTCGATGGCGACCGATGTCGGCCAGCCCGCGGGTACGGCGTAAGCCCGCACGCGACCCGCGCCATCGACATGGCCGATCGCGTTGCCGGCGGTAGGGTCCGCATGTTCGGCGCTGGCCTGATGGCCCGATTGGGTGAACCAGGGCAGCCCATCGCGGTCGAGACGGATCTCGAACGGGCTGCCGTGTGCGACCGGGTACTCGGTGATGCGGCCGTCCTTGCCCAGGCGGCCGATCTTGCCGCCGTCCATTTCGGCAAACCACACCTGGCCGCGCGGACCGAGCGCGATCGATGTCGGTTCGGCGTTCGGCGTGGGCAGGCGATGGCTGCGCACTTGTCCGTCCGGGGCCAGGCGCGAGATCGCGTTGTTGTCGCCCTCGGTGAACCAGATGCCGCCCGCGGCATCCTCGGCCAATTCATACGCGCCGAAAGGGCGGCAGGCCATGGCCGGCAGCGTCGCCGCACAGAGCAAGGCCACCAGCGCGCGTGCATGGGGTGTCCAGCGCATGAGGTCATCTCCGTTCAGAAATGCAGGCTCAGTTCGGCGCGCACGGTGCGCGGTTCCTGATGCCAGAAGAAGCCGGTGACGTAGTCCCGGTCGAAGGCGTTGTCGAGTGCGAGCGTCAATTCCCAGCGCGGCGTACGCCAGGTCGATGACAGATCGATCACGGCGTAGCCGGCCTTCTTCCAGCGATAGCCGCGCGCGTCGGTCACGGTGTTGGCGTCGTCGGTATAGGTGCTGCCCACCGCGCGCACACGGGCGCGGGTGTTCCAGCCCGCGCCGCCGTCATAGCTCAGGCTCGCGTTGGCCTTGTGCACCGGCATGTCGGGCAGGGCATTGCCGACCAGGGCCGGGTTGGACAGATCCTCGGCCACGCGGGTGCGGGTGTAGGTGTAGTTGGCGCTCGCGCTCCAGTGCGCGCCCCAGCGTTGCGACCATTGCGCCTCGAGTCCATGCGCATTCACGATGCCGACGTTCTGCGCTTGCTGCACCACCGGAACGCCATCGTCGACGATGCGCGTCGCGATCTTGTCGGTCCAGCGCGTGGCAAAGACCGTCAGCCCCCAATCGAGATCGGCGCCGCGGTGCGCATAGCCCAGATCGATGGTGGTCGAACGCTCGGGTTTGAGGGCCGGATTCGCGAGGGTTTCCGAGCCCGATCCGAGATAGTGGTTGTACAGCAGCGATGCACCAGGCGGCGCGAAGCCGGTGCCGATGCTGGCGCGGAGCTGATCGTGCGCACCCACCGGCCAACTCAGCGCGAGCTTGGGGCTGGTGGCGGACTTGACCACGCCGCCGCCGGTGATGGTGTACGCGGGCGGGCCGAGTTCGTAGACCGAGAACGCCGCGTACCGTTGCCGATCGTGGCGCAGACCGAATTCGATCCGGGTCGGGCCGGCGGTGCCTTCGGCGTTGACGTAGATCGCGCGTTTGCGCACCGTCGATTGCGCCGAGGATGCGATCACGCGCGTGACCACGTCCGAGACCGCATAGCCCTCGTCGAGATCGATCAGATTCGCGCCGATGCGGGCCTGCCAATCGCCCATGGTCCAGGCGAGGCCCAAGCTTGCTTCGCGCTGCCGGGCATGGTCGGTCAGCCACAACTCGGGTGCGAGCCCGGCGGCATCGATGCCGGTGCCGCGATCGCGTACACCTGCGCTGTCGTAGCGTTCCTCGCCCGCCGCGGCATCGAGGGTGACCGCATCGCCGATGCGCCAGGCGAGTTGCGTGCGCAGATTGTCGGTGCGCCAATCGAACTGCCAATTGGGTCGTCCGAAGTACGACCAATTGTCGGCGCGCTTGAAGTTGAGCGAGACCTCCAGCCGTTCTTGGCGCCAGCCCAGGCGCGCATCCACGGTCTGGGTGGTACTGCGTTCATCGTCCACGGTGATCTGATACGGGAACGGCGAATCGGGCACCGTGCGAAAGCCCTCGGTCACACGATCCTCGGCCATGAGCGACCAGTTCAGGGTCTGCGCTTCGCGGCTGCCGGTGACGCGCGTGTAATGCCCGAGGCGCGAATCGAGCCCTTGGACCGCATCGACGCGCCAGGCGCCGCGCGCACTGCGGGTGGTGACCGCAATCGCACCGCCCATCGCCTGCGCGCCAAAGCGCGCCGACGCCGCGCCGCGCAGAATCTCGATGCGCTCGATCTGCTCGGGCTTGAGCGCCTTGAGTTCGGCGGTCGACGACGAGAAGCCGTCGACGAAGATTGCGATGCCTTTGACGCCGCGCATCGTGATCGTGCTGTTGTTCTCGTCCAGGCCCACGCGCGCGCGCAACAACTCGACCACGTCGGCCGGTTTGTCGCGCGCGATCTCATCTGCGGTGATGAGTGCCACATCGGGCTGCGGCACCGTCTGGGCCGGCACGGCGTTCATGGCAAACACCAGGCACCAGGCCCAACTAGAACGCGCCATGCATGCCTACGGTGAAGGTGCGGCCATCGGCATATTCGCCGGTGTTCCATTCGCTGTAGCTGCGGTCGCCCAAGTTGTTGCAGGCGACAAAGGCGGTCCAATCGCGGGCGAACGGCAGCGCCCATTGCAGCTTGGCATCGACCACGCCATAACCGTGCGCACGTTGGGCCGCGGTGAGCGCGTTGAAGTACTGGTGACTGACCGCGCGCGCATTCACCGTGGCGGACCATGACGCGTTCGGCGCATAGGTCAACCCGACGTTGAGCCGACGCGGCGCGACGCGCAAGGATTGCGTGCCGTCGCCGCCTCCGCTCGCGTAGTCGCGCGCCCGGGTGTAATTGAAATTCGCATACGGCTGCCAGGCAGTGCCGATCTGCCCTTGCATGGCGAGCTCGATGCCGTCGACCTTCACGACCGCGATGTTCTGCCATTGGCGCAATCCGCTCACCGCGTCGGTGCCGAGGGTGATCTTGTTGCGGTAGTTGGTGTGATAGACCGCAGTGCGCAAGGTGGCGATGTCGAAGCGGTGATGGCTGCCGATCTCGTAGGTGGTCGAGGTTTCGGGATCGAGGTCCGGGTTGTCGGTGCGGGTGGTGGATGGCTGCACGAACTTGAAGGAGTTCAATGCCGGCAGGTAGCCGCGCCCGGCGCTCGCATACAGGGAGTTGCGCGTATCGACGAAGTAACGCGCGCCCAGGCGCGGCGTGATCACATGGTCGATCGAGCCGCTGCCGTTCTTGGCCACGCCGTCGACGGTGTCGGGCGAAAGATCGATCCGGTCGTAGCGCAGTCCCGCGCTCAACACCCAGGC
>CAYUYC010000167.1:471-7281 GCA_964448945.1 uncultured Burkholderiaceae bacterium | reverse complement strand
CTTCGTACCGACGCCGCGCGATGAACGCGGCCCGGTCGTGCGGCCGCCGGCGCACGCTCAACCCGCGCCGCAGAACCCGCCGCGTCGTGGCGCGCCCGAGCCAGATGCGCGCGTGCCGACGCCGCGCGTCGAACGCGGGCCGATCATGTACGACACGCCGCGCCAACCCGCGCCGACACAGCCTGCGCCGAACCGGCCGCAACCGCAGCCCAAGCGTGATTTCGTGCCCACGCCGCGCGTCGAACGCGGTCCGGCCATCGTTGCGCCGCCGCGCGCGCCGGTCGTGACGCCGGCACCCGCACCGGTCGCGCCGGCACCGGCGCCGGTCAAGCGCGCCGCGCCGCAGCCCCAGCCTGCGCCGCAAGCGCCGCGCCCGCAGCCGCAACCCGAAGAACGCCAGCCGCGCGTGACCCTGCCGTTCGAACGTGGCCCGGCGGTGCAGCCGGTGGCGCCGCAGCCGGCCCCCGCGGTGCGTGCACCCGCGCCGCGCGTCGAACCCGTGGGCGGGCGCCAATCGGCCGGGCGCGATGCGGAACGCCCGCAGCCGCAACGCCAGAACGAGCGCGTCGAGCCGCCGTCCAAGCGCGGCGGCAACGAGCGCGACACCGTCATGCGCTGACGCAACACGCGCGGCGCCGGCCATCGCGCCGGTGCCGCGCGCTGCAGTTACAACTTCGCCGCCCCCGCTTAACCCCCCACGCCACGCCGCATCGTTCAAGTCCTCGTCACTACCCACGAGGAGGCTTGAATGAAAACGTCTTTGCGCCGTGCCCTGGCCCTGGCGGCCGCCACCGGTGCGCTCGTCACCGCCAGCAATGTCGCGCAGGCCATCGGCCGCATCGCCGATGTCAGCGTGATCGATCGCGACACCGGCAGCACCTTGCCGGTCTATTACGCCCAGGGCCGGTACTGGATTGCCGGTGCGCCCGGGCATGCCTACGCGATCGCCGTCCACAACCGCAGCAGCGCCCGCGTGCTCGCGGTGATGTCCGTCGACGGCGTCAACGCGGTCTCGGGCGAAACCGCGTCCTGGGATCAGACCGGCTATGTGTTTGACGCGGGCGAACGCAGCGACATCCGCGGCTGGCGCAAGAGCGACAGCGAGATCGCGGCCTTCGAGTTCACCTCATTGGGTGCGTCGTATGCCGCGCGCACCGGCCGCCCGGCCAATGTCGGCGTGATCGGCGTGGCGCTGTTTCGCGAGCGGCCTCGTGCGTCGGTACACGTCGCGCCGCCGGCCACGCGCGGGCGCGCGGTCCCGCCGGCCGCGCCGTCGGGCGATGCGGCCGGCGCTGCCACCACGCCTGCGCCGATCGGGCGGCTCGAAGAAAGCGATGCCGCGAACGAAGCGCAGGCGATGTCGCGCGAGGACCGGCGCGCGAGCGCCAAGCTCGGCACCGGCCACGGCGCACGCGAAGACTCGTGGGTCGAACACACCGCGTTCGAGCGCGCGCGCAACACGCCCGACGAAGTCATCACGCTGCATTACGACAGCCGCGAGAACCTCATCGCGATGGGCGTGATCCAGCCGATCGCGCGCGCGCCGCAACCCAACCCCTTCCCCGGCGCGCAACCCGGCTATGTGCCCGACCCGCCGGCCTGGCGCTGATTTGGCGCGGCGATGTGCGTGCTGCTGACGGCGGCGCACGAGGCGATTTGCTCGCCGGCGTGCGCGCCGCCACAATCCGCGCCCATGACCGATGCGCCGACCGACGAGTCGTTGATGTTCGCCTACGCGCGCGGGGACGCCCGCGCCTTCGCCACGCTGTACGACCGCCACGAGCGCGCGGTGTATCGCTACTTGTTGCGCAATCTGCGCGATGCGCATGTGGCGCAGGATCTGCTGCAGGAGGCGTGGATGGCCGTGGTGCGCAACGCGCAAAGCTACGAACCGCGCGCCAAGTTCACCACCTGGCTGTACGCGATCGCGCACAGCAAGATCATCGACCACGCCCGTGCGCACAAGCCCACGCAAAGCCTGGATGCCGGCGCCGCCAACGACCCCGACGATGCGGTCGCGCTGGTCGAGCGCCTGGCCGATCCGAGTGCTGGCCCCGAAGCGCGCGCGATGTCGCGCCAGGAAGCGCGCGGATTCCTGAACTGCGTCGAAGCGCTGCCCGATGTGCAGCGCGCCGCGTTCTTGCTCCACGCCGAAGCCGGGCTCGCGGTCGACGAGATCGCCGCCCTGACCGGCGCCAACATCGAAACGGCCAAGAGCCGCGTGCGCTACGCGATGGCCAAGCTGCGCACCTGCATGGAGGGTTGGCGATGAGCGACCCGCACGATCCCAAGACGCCGGAATTCGATCCGCGTCTGGTCGACGACTACCGGCGCGCCAGCGCGGCCGCGGGCGAAGCGCCCGGCCCCGAGGTGCGCGCCGCCGTCCTCGCCGCTGCGGCGCGCGCCGTCGATGCGCGCCCGCAATACGCCGCCGCGGCCGCACGCGCCGCCGCCCCTGCCGCCGCCGCACCCGCTGCGCCCGCCGGCGGCGCCGACATCGTCTCGCGCATGCCGCATCGGCGCGTGCCGCTCGCGATCGCCGCGACCCTGGTCTTGAGCAGCATCGCCGTCCTGCTCGCCACGCGGGTCGAAGAACAAGACCGCACCGAGCGCGAACAAGCGATGAGCGAAGCGCAGATCGCCGCGACCCCCGTGCCGGCCGCACCGACCATGGCGCCGCAAGGGCAAGCCGCGCCCGACCAAGCGCCGGTTGCGGCTGCCGCGCCCGATCTCGATCGCGCCGACCATGCCAAGGCGGCCGCGTCGGACGAATCCAAACGCGAGTTGTCGCGTTCGCGCGCGAGCGCACCGGCAGCCGCACCTTCGGCCGCCATGCCGGCGCCGCCCATGCCTGCGGCAGCGTCCCCGGCGCCAGCCGCCGCGAAGATGCAGGCGCCGCTCGCCACAGAAGCCGCTGCGCCAGCGCCTGAGCCCGAGCACCACCCGACGCCGATCGTCGCCGCGCCTGCGCCGATGCCCTCGGCACCAGCGCCCGGCGCATTCGCCCCGGCGCCGGCTGCGACCGTCGCCCCTGCTCCATCGGCTCCTGCTCCATCGGCCCCTGCTGCAACCGCCCCCGCGCCATCGGCCGCGCGCCGCGCCGCGCCTGCGCTGCGCGAAGCCCCCGCGCAGAACGAAGCGCGCACGCGCGAAGAAGCCGCCGGCAGCCTGTCCAGCGGCGTCGGCGCGGCTGCAGATGCCGCCGCGCCCGAAACGCAAAAGAAAGCGCTCGCCAAACCCGACGCGGTGTACGCGCACGAAGACGATCCGCCGCGCTGGATCGAACACATCAAGCGTTTGCGCGCGGCCGGCCGCGATCGCGAAGCCGATGTCCAGGTGCAGCGCTTTCGCGCGCGCTATCCCGAGATCGTCCTGCCGCCCCAGGCCTTGCGTCCGCTCGGCACGCAATAGGCGCAGCGCAACACGCGAGGCGCCAGCAGGCGCGCCACCCCCGCGCGCGCACGCGAGGGCGCAACACCCACTGACGCAGATTGCGACAGCGCTGTCGCGCCGATGCGCCAGCACCTGGTGCGATGCGTCGGCCGCGATGTGCGCCGACACCGCACCCGCACGCCTCGCACACCTGCGCTGACGCGGCGTACCCGCACCCGCAGACCGCCGCGCCGCCGCCCGACATGCTGCGGGCACGCAGATTGCGCACGCTTGCCCCACACGGCCGCGGCGGCGGATTGCTGCGCGTGCAATACAACGGCGTGCGACCGGCCTTCATCGGCGCACCAAGAACGACAGGAGACACTTCATGCACATCGATCTTTCGATGTCCGTGAACGGCCAGCCCATGCGGGCGCGCGTCGATTCGCGGACCCTGCTCGTCAATCTGCTGCGCGACGAGTTCCGTCTCACCGGCACCCATGTGGGGTGCGACACCGGCCAATGCGGCGCCTGTACCGTGCATCTCGACGGCCAGGCGGTGAAAGCGTGCACCGTGCTGGCAGCGCAAGCCGACGGCAGCACGGTGACCACCATCGAAGGCCTCGCCGCCGCCGACGGCACGCTGCATCCGATGCAGGCCGCGTTCAAGGAATGCCACGGCCTGCAATGCGGCTTTTGCACGCCCGGCATGGTGATGAGCGCAGTCGATCTCGCCCGCCGCCGCCCCAATGCCAGCGAGCGCGAAGTGCGCGAAATGCTCGACGGCAACATCTGCCGCTGCACGGGCTACCAGAACATCGTCAAGGCCGTGCAGCAAGGCACTGCCGCGATGGCCAAGTAAACCGCCCTCACTTTTCGGAGAACCAACATGGGAAGTCGAGACATCGAACTGGGCGGCATCGGCGTATCGGTCAAGCGCAAGGAAGACGCGCGCTTTCTGACCGGCGCCGGGCAATACACCGACGACGTGGTGCTGCCGGGCCAGACTTATGCGGTGTTCCTGCGCTCGCCGCACGCGCACGCCGCCATCCGTTCCATCAACATCGCCGCGGCCAAGGCTGCGCCGGGCGTGCTCGGCGTGTTCACCGGTGCCGACGTGGCCAACGACAAGATCAACGGCCTGCCCTGCGGCTGGCTGATCACCGACGTCGACGGCCAGCCGATGAAGGAGCCGCCCCACCCCATCCTCGCGCAAGGCAAGGTGCGCTATGTGGGCGACCAGGTCGCGATGGTGGTGGCCGCGAGCCAGACCGAAGCGCGCGACGCGGCCGAACTCATCGAGGTCGATTACGACGTGCTCGACGCGGTGGTCGCGCTCGATCATGCGCACGAAGGCCCGGCCATCCACGACGCCGCGCCCGACAACAAGTGCTACACCTGGGCGCTCGGCGACAAGGCCCAGACCGACGCTGCCTTTGCCAAGGCTGCGCACATCACCAGGCTCGACATCACCAACAACCGGCTCGCGCCCAACGCGATCGAGCCGCGCGCCGCCAATGCGCTGTACGAACGCGCGAGCGACAGCTACACGCTGTATGTGGCCAACCAGAACCCACACGTCGAGCGCCTGTTGATGACCGCCTTCGTGATGGGCCTGCCCGAGCACAAGGTGCGGGTGATCGCGCCCGACGTGGGCGGCGGCTTCGGCTCCAAGATCTATCTGTACGCCGAAGACGTGGCGGTGACCTGGGCCGCGCGCAAGCTCAATCGCCCGATCAAGTGGACCAGTGACCGCTCCGAAGCCTTCTTGTCGGATGCGCATGGCCGCGACCACGTCACCCACGCCGAATTGGCGATGGACAAGGACGGGCATTTCCTGGGTCTGCGGGTGCACACCCGCGCCAACATGGGCGCGTATTTGTCGACCTTCGCTTCGGCGATCCCGACCATCCTCTACGCCACCTTGCTCGCCGGGCAATACGCCACGCCGGCGATCCATGTGACGGTCGATGCCTACTTCACCACCACCGCGCCGGTCGATGCGTATCGCGGCGCGGGCCGGCCCGAAGCGACCTATCTGCTCGAGCGCATCGTCTCGCGCGCGGCCTGGGAACTGGGCCTCACGCAAGACGAAATCCGGCGGCGCAATTTCATCACCAAGTTCCCGTACGCGACGCCGGTGGCGCTGACCTATGACATCGGCGATTACCACGCGTGCATGAAGCGCGCGCTCGAACTCGGCGAGGTCGCGGGCTTTGCCGAACGGCGCAAGCAATCGGAGGCCAAGGGACTCAAGCGCGGCATCGGCTTCTCGTCGTACATCGAGGCTTGCGGACTCGCGCCCTCGAACATCGCGGGCGCGCTCGGTGCGCGCGCAGGCTTGTTCGAAGCGGGCGAGGTGCGCGTGCATCCGACCGGCAGCGTGACGGTCTTCACCGGCTCGCACAGCCATGGCCAAGGGCACGAAACCACGTTTGCACAGGTGGTCGCGAGCAAGCTCGGCATTCCGGTCGACAACATCGATGTGGTCCATGGCGACACCGGCCGGATTCCGTTCGGCATGGGCACCTACGGCTCGCGTTCGATCTCGGTCGGCGGCGCGGCGCTGTCCAAGGCGCTCGACAAGATCATCGCCAAGGGCAAGAAGATCGCCGCGCATCTGCTCGAAGCGAGCGAGGCCGACATCGAGTTCACCGACGGCGCCTTCCGCGTCGCAGGGACCGACCGCGCCAAGACCTTCGGCGAGATCGCGCTCACTGCCTATGTGCCGCACAACTACCCGCTCGACAAGCTCGAACCCGGCCTCAACGAAACCGCGTTCTACGACCCGACCAACTTCACCTATCCGGCGGGCACGCACATCGCCGAGGTGGAAATCGATCCGGCCACCGGCGTGGTCCGCCTCGATCGCTTCACCGCGGTCGACGACTTCGGCAACATCATCAACCCGATGATCGTCGAAGGCCAGGTGCATGGCGGTCTCGCGCAAGGCATCGGCCAGGCCTTGCTCGAGCATTGCGTCTACGACCCCGACTCGGGCCAGCTCGTCAGCGGCTCCTACATGGATTACGCCATGCCGCGCGCCGACGATCTGCCGCAGTTCAAGGTCGATACCGTGGTCACGCCCTGCACCCACAACCCGCTCGGCACCAAGGGCTGCGGCGAGGCCGGCGCGATCGGCTCGCCGCCCGCGGTCATCAACGCCGTGCTCGATGCGCTCGCGCCGCTCGGCGTGAAAGACCTCGACATGCCCGCCACGCCCTTGCGGGTGTGGGAAGCCATCCGCGCCGCCCAACACTGAGGAGACCACCATGTACGCGTTCGAATATCAACGTGCGCAAGACGTCGCCGCCGCGGTCAAGGCGCTCAAGTCCACCGGCGGCAAGGCGCTGGCCGGCGGGCAAAGCCTGGTCGGCGCGATGAAACTACGCCTCGCACAGCCGGGCACCCTCGTCGATCTGAACAAGATCGCGGGCC
>CAYUYC010000167.1:0-461 GCA_964448945.1 uncultured Burkholderiaceae bacterium | reverse complement strand
GGGCCTGGCGGGCATCAAGGTCGATGCCGGCAACGTCACCATCGGCGCCACCACGCATCACGCCGATGTCGCGGCCTCGGCCGACGTGCGCACCGCCATTCCCGCGCTGGCCGATCTCGCCAACCACATCGGCGACCGCCAGGTGCGCAACCGCGGCACCCTCGGCGGCTCGATCGCCAACAACGATCCGGCGGCCTGCTATCCCGCCGCGGTGCTGGGCCTGGGGGCCACGGTGGTGACCGACCGGCGCGAGATCACCGCCGACGACTTCTTCACCGGCATGTACGAAACCGCGCTCGCGCCCGACGAGGTCATCACCGCAGTCAGGTTCCCGCGGCCCAAGCGCGCGGCCTACGTCAAGTTCGCCAACCCGGCGTCGCGCTTTGCGCTCGTGGGCGTGTTCGTGGCCGAGACCGCGGCCGGCGTGCGTGTGGCGGTCACCGGTGCGGCGGCCGCGGTCT
>CAYUYC010000166.1:1961-7325 GCA_964448945.1 uncultured Burkholderiaceae bacterium | reverse complement strand
GCACATACTTCGAGATGGCACCGTCGGGTCCGAAGAACTGCGCGATCTCGGCGCTCGTGGCCTCGATGCGCGCGCCGGCCGCGAACGGATACTTGGTCGCCAGGGTGCGCGAGAACGGCTCGTAGACTTGCGAGGCCCAGGTCTTGTTCAGTTCCACCTCGGTCGGTCTGACGATGGTCGCGAACGATTGGATCAAGGGCCGAACCAGCAGCGGGCGGATGGTGGCACGCGAACTATCGCTCATGCCGACCAGCATCTGTTCATCGACATAGCGCAGCGCGTCGGCCAGCTCGGACCCGTTGCCTTCGAAGGTCTGTTGCATGAGCTGCCGGCTCGCCGGGCCGGGATCGCCCTGGTTCTTGATGAGATTGAAACGCGTGCGGATCTTCGACAACTGATCGAGATAGCCGCGCATCAGCGAAGCGTCGCCGCTGCCACGCGCGACCATCAATTGCGCGATCGGCGCGAACTCCTTGCCGATCGGTCCGAGCGGGATCTCGGCCTTCTGCGTCGACACATTGACATTGACGTTCACTTGCGAAGGCGCTTGCCGCAGGATGGTCTCGCGGAACCATTGCACGAAGCCGCGCTGCGCTTTTTCGAGGCCTTTGTTCAACAGCGAGGGGTTGTCCCACGCGGTCTGGTCGTACAAGGCATTCATCAGCTTGGCGATCGGCGAATTCGCGGGGTCACCCAGGCGATTCATGCCGGCGACCGCCTGATCGAAGCTGTCGAATCCGGCCACGCTCACGCCCTGCATGAACTTCTGCCATTCGCGCACGTACTCGGTCTTGTACATCTGCACCAGGGCCTTCTGGATCTGCTCGGGGCTGCCCTCGAGCGTGAGGTCGTTGGCGACCTTCGACTTGAGTACCCAGTCGGTCGATTGCAGTTCCTTGTTCGCCGCATCGCGGATCGCTTCTTCCACGTATTCCTGCCAAGCCTCGCGCGTGAACGCACCGGGCACCACATAGCTGCCCGCGACCGTGGGCTTGTCGCCTTCTTCGGTGATGCGCGCCACCGTCATCGGCGCAAAACGTGTGGCCGCGCGCGCCTTGATTTCCGCATAGACGCGCTCGCGCGCCGGCATGCCATGCATCACCTTGATCAACGAGGCACGCGTCTGATCGACCAGCGCCAGCTTGTTGTCGATCATCGGGAAGGTCGGGTCACCGAGTTGCGCGACATAGAACGCGATCATGCGTTCGGCCGAACGGATGACTTGCTCGCGCGGCATGTTGCCGCGATTGACATCGAGCCAGCCGCGCCAGAAGCGCGTGATCTGATCGTTCAGATGCCCCGGCTCGACGCGCTCGCGTTCGGCCAGCATCAGATAGGTCTTGAGCGCGTTGTAGGCGTCCTCGACATTGGTGGGCGATGCTTCCTTGTAGGTGCCGGCCACCGCAGTCGCGCCGTCGTCGGTGCCCTTGGCCGTCGGCGCGAGCAGGTCGGCATGCAGATTGACGTCGTTCAGATAGGCCTCGATCGATTCGGTCACCGGCTTGAGCATCACATCACGCACGCCGGCAAAGTATTCCTGGCGCAGCTTCTGTTCGAGCTGATCGCCCTGGTACAGACCAAAGCCGATCGACCACGGGCGATCGTCGCGATAGCGCTGCAATTGCTCGATACGATCCTGCAGCACCTCGAGCGCCGCAAAGCGCGATTGCAGATCGATGCGACCTTCTTGCAGCTTGATGACCTGTTCGAGGTCGGCCTGGACGTTGGCCGCGAGTTGGCGGTTGCCCATCATCGACCAGGTCATGCCGCCCAGCACCAGACCCAGCAGCGCGAGTCCGGCAAAGAAGCTCACATAACGCCAGCGCAGCTTGTTGCGGCTTGCGTATTGGCGCACCAGTTCGCGATCGGCAAAGATCACCTTCGAGAACAGTTCGCGCAGGAAGAAGCCGTATTGCGACAAGGTGGCCGCGGTGGTCGGCGCCGGCACTTCGATGCCGAAGCGCTTGGCCACGCGCTCGCCCGATCCGCGCGCAATCTCGCCTTCTTGCAGCGCGCTCGTGAAGTAAAAGCCGCGGAACACCGGCTTGAACTGGAACGGATTGTCTTCGAACAAGGTCGCGACGAAGGCGCGCAAGGACGGCTTGAGCGCCGCAAATTCGAGCGGGAAGGTGAGCAGCCCCGAAGGCGCGCGCGTCGAGCGCACCATCGACAGCCGCGCGATGCTCATGGCGCGCAAGCCTTCGTACAACTCATCGAAGCGCGCATCGAAACGGCCGATCGCATCGCCGGTGCCGTCGGCATCGTATTGCAGCGTCGCGCCCCAGACGCGGTCGCGCTCGCCGCGATCGCTCTCTTCGAAGAATTCGATGAAGCCCGGGATCAAGTCGGCCTTGGTGAACACCACATAGACCGGCGCGAAGATCTCGAGCTTTTCGGTCACTTCTTGCACGCGCCCGCGCAATTGCTTGGCGAGCTGGATCGCGGCTTCGGGACGGCTGGTCGCGATCTCGGTCACGCTGACGGCGATCAGGATGCCGTTGATCGGCGCACGGGGCCGGAACTTCTTGAGCAGGCTCAGAAAGCCCAGCCATTCGTCGCGATCTTCTTCATGGACCGAGTAGCGCCCGGCGGTGTCCAGCAGGATCCCTTCCGTCGTGAAGAACCAGTCGCAGTTGCGCGTACCGCCGATGCCTTGCAATACCGCGCCGCCTTGATCGGCGAACGGAAAATGCAGACCCGAATTGACGATGGCGGTGCTCTTGCCGGCTGCCGGGTTGCCGATGACCATGTACCAGGGCAATTCGTACAAGGCCGCGGCGCCCGAGGTCTCGCCGAGCTTGGAGGTCTTGATCGTCTTGATCGCTTCGAGCAGGCGCGAGCGCAGGATCTTCATCTCGGCGCGATGCGCCGTCGGCGCCGCCTTCACCGCGCGATTGGCCTGTTCGGTCAGCATGTCGCCGAGTTGCTCGGCCGATTTGCGCGCCTTGCGTTTGCGCCACCACCACACGCCGAGGTAGACCAGCAACACGATCACCAGCAGCACGACGGCCCAGACCATCGCGATGCGCAGCGTCGATGCGCCGAGGAAGATGAAAGCAGCGACGAGCGCCACGCCGATGACGGCGAGGGTGCGCGAGTCGATCAAGAAGTCCCAAATACGGCGCATGGTGTCAGGTGGTTCTTGCGGGCATCGCTGCCCGCGGGGTTCAGGTAGCGGCGGGTTCGGGCGGCGCCACGCGACGGATCAAGGTCGCGGCACGCTCGAAAGGATCAAAAGCAGACAGCACCAGGGCGGGGTCGCCGTTCTCGGCCACCGCCCCGGCGGCGAGCGCAACGGTGGCGAGTCCGGCCGCGGCGCCGGTGTCACCGCAACCGCCGCCCAAGGCGCAACGATCCTCGATCGGATCGAGATCGGGCAGCAGTGCGTTCATGACTGCGCCGAGTTCGACATTGCGCGACGCACGATGGTCGATGTCGGTGAACACCAGTTTCACGTCGGCGGCATCGATCTGCGCGATCTCGAGACTTTGGCGCGCGAGTTCGGTATGCAGATCGCCCGCGATGCGCCCGGACGCGTCGGCGGACTTGTCGCGCTTGCCCAGCACCATGCGATGCAGCCGCACATCGGCGTCGGGCCATTGCAGCGGCGCATCGGCGCGCGCCACCAGGAGTGCCGCGGCGCCTTCGCCCGGGACCCGGCCGTTGGCATTGTCGGCGCCGAACAGCGCGCCCGAGGCGGCGATGCGATCGACCGCATCTTGCGCAGCCATCGATTCGCTGGCCAAGGCCAGGAAGAGTTCTTGTTCGTCGCGCTTGTGCACATTGAGGATCCAGCGATCGAGCGCGAGCAGAGCGTCGGTGCCGTTGCGCACCGGCACGATCCCGATCTGCGCACGCACGCGCTGGTCGTCGAGCGAACTGGCACAACGATGCGTGACCCAAAGCGCGAGCGGCTGGCGTTCAGGCTCGGGCACCCGCTCGCCGACGAACACCGTGATGCGCAAGGGCAAGGGCGCGGGCCGGCGTCCGCGCGCCAAGGGCTCGGACGGCGGTTCGGGCAAGGACGCGTTGACTGCGTCGAGCGCCTGCACCAGCACCGGATTGAGTGCCGCGATGGCGCGCACGGTGGTGTCGGTCCAGTCCAATCCCGGGGCGAGGGTATCGAGTTCTTCGCGCAAGGCTTCGTCGATCGTCAGGTCCTCGATGCGCGCCACCGCGACCGGGAAGCCGTCCGCGTTCTTGATTTCCTTGTCGAGTTCCGGGCGTTTGGCCGGATCGCGCAAGGTCTCGATCGCGTCGGCCGCATCGGTGCCCGCCGGCAGGTTGATGCCCTGGGCGAGGATGCGCACCGACCATGCGCGTTCGCGCGCCTGCGTGGCTTGGGCTTGTTCGGCGGCCGCGGCCTGTTCGTCCTTCGGCGCTTTGGCGGCGGGCGCAGGCGCGCGCAGGCGATCGATGCCGACCTTGAGCAACCAGAAGGTGAGCAAGAGCCCGATCGGCAGCGCCACCAGATACAGCGCGATATCGGCGGTGTCGGGCAGGCGGTGCGTCTCTTGCCATTGGATGATCACGATCGCCCAGACGACCAGGAACGTCAGGGTGATGAAGCCGAAGATCTTCAGACCACGAGCCATGATGCTTGCGCGATGCGGTGGAGGTCAGTCGGTCGCGAGCGATTGCGAGGCGATGAGCACGGCGCCGCAGGCGCAACGATCGCCATGACGCGCGGCGGGCTTGCCGTCGATGATGGCGGTCGGGTCGCCGGTGACGATGGTGGTCGGGCCGTGACCGCGTTTGGGGCAGGTCACCTTGTCGCCGACGCGCGCGATGGCCTTGCCGTCGACCAGCGAAGTCGGCGAGCCTTCCACCACCACGCCACCGTGATCGGTCTTGTCTCCGATGAGAATGAACGGACGTCCCATGTTTGGCCTTTGTGTCGAGTGAGTCTCAGGAAGTGGGGGAAAGGTCGCCGGCGCGCCGCAGTTCGACATGGCCGAAGTCCATCATCTTCCAGCGGCCACCCCAGGTCAGTCCGACCGACTCCGCGGTCGCGCCGAACAATTCATAACCGCGCATCGCCCAAGGATCGCGCTCGGTGATGACCAATCTGCCGTCGCGCATGAAGGCGCAATCGGCGGCGAGCCCGTACTGATGCCGGCTTTGGAACGCGCCCGCGCGCGTCACGTGCGGCCCCATCGCGGCCAGCATCTGTTGGCGCTCCGGGCTGCGATAGCCCTCGATCAATGCCATCGTGTAGCCGTGCTTCGTGCTCATGATGTTGAACACTTCGAGCAGCTTCTGGCGAAAGTGCGCGTCGATGAGCATCCAGTCGCGATCCGCGGATTGAAGATCGGGACGTTCCTCGACGATGTCGCGTTGCCGCCCGAGGTCTTCGCGCAACGC
>CAYUYC010000166.1:0-1951 GCA_964448945.1 uncultured Burkholderiaceae bacterium | reverse complement strand
GACGATGTCGCGTTGCGCGAAGACCTCGGGCGGCAACGGCGGCGGCGGCACGAGCTGTTCGCCGCGCAACAACCAGCTCACCAGCGTATCGCCTTGCGAAGTGCTTTCTTCGTAGGCGGCCCAGCCGACGTGCGGGCGCATGCTCCACGCCACCACGGGAGGGGTCAGGATGACCGCGAGCGCGGCGAGGATCAGCGTGCGATGGCGCTGCCAGCCCTGCACCCATCGATTCACCGATTGACTGGCCACGGTGCGTGAAGTGACGGTGGCGCTTTGCGCCATCGACAACGTCGCGGTGCTCGTGGCCTGCATGCGCGCGCCGAGCTTGCGCACCCACGACCATGCCGTCGCGCGCAGCGCGGGCATCGCGATCAGTGCGAGCACGATGGAGGCGACGAGGAAGTATGCGATGACGCCGACGAGAAGCACGATGGATGAACCAAGGATGACAAGCGCACGACCGACGGGTCGTGCACGCGCGAGGGGGCAAGTGTAGGCGAGCCGTCGCGCAACAGTGATGGACTGCATCGCATGTTCGCGCGATTGCTGCGTGTTTTGAACACAACATCGCAGAAGACTTCAGTGCTCGTAGCACAAAAGTGTCTGTCGGGATTGCGGCCACACCGCTCTAATGCCAGAACACGCGAATTCGCATTCCTGTCAACGACACCTTGGTGTCGAGCAATGTACCCAGAATGGCAGCAAGCACTGTTTTCGCGTCATCGCTGGCCTAGAATCGCGCGGCACGCGCAGCTCGCCGTTCGCATTCAATTTCATTCACGATGTACAACGCATACGGAGCCACGGTTGAAAGGCGAAAGCAATCATGCATCGCAATCGGCATCGCGTCGCCCGTCGTTGGGGCGGCCTTCGCTGATCAATACCGACGGTCCGCGTAGCGACGAATCTGGACGCGACCGCATCCTTGCCAATCTCGAAGGGCGCTCGGCGCGCACCGGCACCACGGCGCGCGGCCGTCGTCGCATGGCGCTGTGGTCCTTGATCCTTGGCGTTTGCGGTGCCGGTGGGCTGGCCTATCTCGTGTTCGATGCAAACCGTCAAAGCGACATCACGCTGCAGACTGCCATGGTTGCCGCCCCCGCGAGCACCGCGACGGTTGCACAACCGACAGTGACGGGATCGGTGAGCACCGCGACGACGCCTGCGGAAGCACCGCCTGCAGTCGCCGTGATCGAGAACGTCGCGAGCTCGGCTGCATCGCCCGCCGCGTCGGCGACGGCATCGACGACGATCGCAGCACCGGAGCAGCCGAATACCGCGCCGTCGACGACGGCTGCCGCAACACCCGCGTCCCCAGCCCCCGTGGTGGCAACCGCAGCGGTTGCAGCACCTGCGGCAGCATCCTCCGCATCTGCAGCGTCTGCCGCAGCGGCCACCGCCAAGGATCCCTTGGCTTCATTGCGCACGCCGCCCGCCAAGGTCGCCGATGCGAGTGGCGCCACACCGGCACCCGCTGCGCCGAAGGCTGTGCACAAGACCGGCGCCAAGAAGCCGACCACCGTGGCGCAAGCCAAGCCGCAGGCGAAACCACAAGCAACGCAAGCCGATGCCAAACCGGCGGCATCGACATCCAAGACCGTCGTGGCGACGACTGCGGCGGAACGCAAGAACAAGAAGAGCGGTCAGGCCGACAACGATGTCGATCTGATCGAGGCGCTCATCGTGCACACCATGCAAGGCGGGGCACCGGCCGACGCCAAGGGCGGGAAGTAGACGCTTCCCGCTGGCGCACTTCGTTTTGATTCATTCGAACCACACCGACCCGCGTGTCCCTTATGTCTACGATTGATGTTGCAAGCTTGGTGGATTCCTTGGTCGCAAGCTTCGACGCCGAAACCCGTCTTTACGATCTAGCGCTGAGCCAGACGAGCGGGCTGGTGGTGGAGTCGTTCAGTGGACGAGAAGCGCTGGGCGAGGGGTTTGAGTTCCG
>CAYUYC010000165.1:0-7330 GCA_964448945.1 uncultured Burkholderiaceae bacterium | reverse complement strand
GCCATTCTTCTTCGGCGCGGCATCGGCCCAGGCCGCGGCACCCAGCCTCGACAAGGCCCATACCACGGTCCTCATCACCGATCCGCAAAACGACTTCCTGCGCGAAGACGGCAAGCTCTACAAGCTGCTCGCCGACAACCTCAAGGAACTGGGCACCGTCGCCAACATCGAGAAGCTGATGAAGACCGCCAAGAAGAACGGCGTCGCGCTGTCGGTCGATCCGCTCGTCTATACCAGCCTCGACGGCAACTGGACCAACGCCGGCGCGCTGCAACGCCAACTGCTCGACATGAAGGCGCTGCATCGCACCGCGCTCAATGATCCGAAGGGCTTCGAGGGTTCGGGCGCCGATTTCTACGACCGCTACAAGCCCTACATCTACGACGGCAAGACCATCGTGGTCGCGCCCCACAAGATGTACGGGCCCGAGAGCAACGATCTGGTCTACCAGTTGCGCAGCCGCGGCATCGATACCGTCATCCTCGGCGGCATGGTCGCCAACCTGTGCGTCGATTCGCACATGCGCGCGCTGATGGAAAACGGCTTCAAGGTCTATGTGGTCAAGGACGCCGTCGCCGCGCCGGGCGCCGATGCCTACAAGGCCGCACTCGTGAATTACGGCATGATCGCCAACGGGGTGCTGACCACCGACGAAGCCGTCAAGGCGATGGGCGAGTAAGGCAGCAAATGCGATCGGCGGCGCGCCCATCGCGCGCCGCCCGCAAAGGCCTCAGGGGTTGCTGCTCACCATCTTGAGCAGGCTGCGCAATTGATGCGCGCGCTGGCGCGTCAGGCGCGAGCGCACGCGGTCGTCGCCGAGCTTGGGGTAGGCCACATGCGCGAACGCGATCCATGCATCGCGCGCTGCGATCCACGCCTGCTGGGTCCGCGCGATGCCGTCGGGCGTGATCGTCAGGCCTTCCCATGACGCGGCCGGTGCGCGTTGGAGTTGCGCGAGCGTCGCGTTCATGTCCTGCTCGGCCTGGGCGGCTTGCGCCGCGGTCGCGGTCGGGATGCGGGCGGCCTTGAAGTCCTTGAGGTTCACCAGCACCTGGTCGCGCAGCACTTCGCGTTCCTGGATCGAGAACATCGCGCGCGCGGTGCCGCTCAGATCGAGTTCCTCGCGGCTGCGCAATTCGGCAAACGCTTCTTCGGCCTGGCTCACTTGCGCAAAGGCGGTCCTGGCGGCCGGCGTCCAGCCGGTCTGCAGCGCGCTCAATTCCTTGGCGCGCTTGCTCGTGCGGAACCTGGCTTGCACGTTGGCGCAGGCACCCGCCATCAAGCCGCTGGTCGCGTCGTCGCACAGATCGAAGGGCGCTTCGTTCGCGCCTTCGGTGCGCAGTTGCTCCAGATGGTCGAGCCGGCCCGAAATCTCGGCCGGAGCGGCCCAGGGGTTCTCGCAGGTGAAGCGCGCCGCGAGATCGAGGTCGAGATCCACCCCATCGCCGTTCGCGTACAGCATGCTCAACACGCCTGGCCCGGCGAACGGATCGCCGACCTGCGGATTGGGATGCGCGCGCTGGTAATACGCGCATTGCAACGCGGCCGGGTGATTGGGCTTGCCCTCAAAGCCGTAGTACAGCGCCTGCGCATCGCAATTGGGCAGATCGCGCGCGGGCAACGGCCCGGTGGGCACCTGGACCTTCAAGGGTAGTGCGAGCGCCTGGGCACAGGTTGCTTCCGACGCGGTCGGTGTTTGCGCGATGGACATACCAGGTGAGCACAACGCGCCGGCAATCACCACGGCGCGCAGCACGACATGCAAAGACATTCACCATCTCCATTGAAATCGAGGCGCCATGATGCCAGGGCCTCGGTCCTCGGATTCGATCGCCGAGCGTCGCGCCTGGCGTCCAAGCGTCATGTTCGGGACACAAAGCGCTTCTAAGGTGGCGGCCTTCCGCAATTGGAAGTCTTAGTCACGCACCGATCTTTCGAGGAATCCATGACCTTGTCCGCCGATCTTTCCCGTCGCCGCCTGATGCAGTTCATCGTTGGCGCGCCCATGTTGCCCCTGGCCTCGTCGCTCGCTTCCGCGGGCGTGCTGAGCGGCTGCGGCGGCGACAGTGCCACCACCGCCACGCTGACCGGCGTGAGCTTCACCAGCATGGCCGCGCCCACGCTGGCCACGCCGGCCAACATGGCCACCACCTATGTTGCGTCGAGCCTGGTCGCGAGCTTCGACGACAAGAGCACGCAGACCTTCACGCTGGGTTACGAGCCGTTCTTCATCACCGGCAGTTCGGTCCCGGACGGCCAGGGCGGCACGGTCATCGCGGGCGGCTATTACGACATCAACAACCAGCCGATCATGGACAACTCGGTGGCGGGTTCGGAGCGCCAGTTCTTCTCGGACTGCCCGGACGGCGCGTGCCTGATCAAGCTCGACACCACGACGGTGACGGGCATCAAGGGCAAGCCGGTGTTTGCGGTCGTGCAATTCGAGTACACCTCGCGCAACCAGGCGTTGAGTTCGATGTACGGCCTGCTGCCGTCGCCGATCGCGGTGCTCACGCTCGATCAGGATCAAACGACCGGCAAGCTCAGCCTGGTCAAGTATCACAACATCGACACTTCGGGCGTGAAGGGCCTGTGGATCACCTGCGGCGCGAGCCTGTCGCCGTGGAACACGCATTTGTCGAGCGAAGAGTACGAACCCGATGCGACGCTTGCGACCAATGCGCAATTGCAGGGCTTCAGCACCAGTCTGTTCGGCAACGCCAGCACCGCCAAAGCCTACGACTACGGCCATCTGCCCGAAGTGACGGTCAACCCCGACGGCACCGGCAGCATCAAGAAGCATTACTGCACCGGCCGCATCTCGCACGAACTGGTGCAGGTGATGCCCGACAACCGCACCTTGCTGATGGGCGACGACGCGACCAACGGCGGCTTGTTCATGTTCATCGCCGACACCGCCAAGGATCTTTCGGCCGGCACGCTCTATGTGGCCAAGTGGACCCAGACTTCGGGCACCGGCCCGGGCGCGGGCAACATTTCGTGGATCAAGCTCGGCCATGCGACGAGCGCCGAGATCAAGGCGCTGGTGGACGGCGGCATCAAGTCGACCGACATCATGGACGTGAAGACGACCGACCCGTCCGACGCCAGCTACACCCAGATCTTCTTCAACGGCAAGAAGAACTGGGTCAAGCTCGTGGCCGGCATGGAAAAGGCCGCCGCCTTCCTCGAAACCCATCGCTACGCCGCGCTCAAGGGCGGCTCGTTGGGCTTCACCAAGATGGAAGGCACGACGGTCAACATCAAGGACAAGAAAGCCTACTCGGCGATGTCCTACGTGCAGTCGAGCATGCTTGCCGGCAATGCCGCCAACCAGGGCGACATCGCGGTCGAAGGCCCGCGCGCGGGCGCAGTCTATGAACACACGCTCGCCGGCAATCAGAAGGACACCGACGGCGCCGCGATCGACAGCGCATGGGTCTCCACGCACATGTCGGCACCGGCCGCGCTCATCGGCGAAACCCTGACCACCGCCGATGCGCTGGGCAACCTCGCAAATGCCGACAAGATCGCCAATCCCGACAACATCAAGTTCTCGGAGAAGATGCGCACGCTCTTCATCGGCGAAGACAGCGGCATGCACGTCAACAACTTCCTGTGGGCCTACAACGTCGACACCCAGCAGCTTTCGCGTCTGATGTCGGTGCCCTCGGGCGCGGAATCGACGGGCCTGCAAGCCGTGGACGAGATCAACGGCTGGACCTACATCCTGAGCAACTTCCAGCACCCCGGCGATTGGGAGAGCCCGTTGCATGATGTGGTCAAGCCCACGCTCGATCCGCTCGTGCGCGCCAACTACAACGACCGCTTCGGCGCGGCGGTGGGTTACCTGACCGCAACCGGCAGCGAGATCAAGCTGAGCAAGTAAGCGTTAGCTGCAAAGAAGAAGCCGCGCCGGCGCTGTGAGCGCCGGCGCGGCTTTTCATTGGTGAGGCGTGGTTCCGGTACGTCCGAGGTCCGGAATACGGTCATCACCACCGCGCCGACTGCCCGTCGAATGTGAAATGATTCACGCTCGACGGGGAAAACTGCTCTTTAGTTTGGCGGAGGCAGGCCGTTATTCCGTGAACGCGCGGGATACGCCTTCGTTTTCAATCAGATTCAATCGAGGGAAACGATGACCGCACCGCCGCCGACGTATTCGAGTTCCACATCGGAGATGGATTGCACTTCGGCAATTTGGGCGACTTCTTCGGTTTCGATTTCAACGGCGACGGCTTGGATGTTCATGTACGGCTCCTAAGGACGATTGAAGGTAAAGAGGGTGACAAGGCAGTCCCCACGGTCCGCAAGGCATTGAAGTCCGGTGGGGTGACGGGGTCGGCGTTCCGTGGCTGGGTAAGCGCGACCTCGCAGCCAAGTGTGCGGAAATTCACGCAAATGTCTAGTCGCATCTGAGCTAGATTTGCGCGAACGGGGGTGTTCATGCAGGCAGGCAACACAGTGCTCGTCAGAGATCTGAACGACATGCTCGCCGGCAGCGGCGAAGACATTGCCGCGGCGATCGATGCTGCCGACGACGCCTTGGCGTTGCAACTGCAAACCACGCTTGGCGATCACGCGCGCAAGCTGTTCGCCACCCAGGAGCCGGCGCATGAAGCTTCGGCCACGCACGCGGTTTCGGTCTTTCTGCATTTGCAGCATCCTGCATTGCAGGTGGATCGGCTCACGTTCTTGTTCGAGGCGAGCACCTACTTTCTCGCCATCGGGAAAAATACGCGTGCGCTAGTACTGGCCAAGCTTTGCCTCGACCACGCGACCACGCTCGAACATTTGCCGTTGGTCCGCCGCGCGCACAGCAGTCTTGGCGCTCTGCAAATCCTGAGCGCGAATTACGCCGAAGCTGCTACGCATCTCGAGAACGCGTTTGCCATTGCATTGCGACTCGGCGATCGCAACGCTTCGGCCACCGCTCTCAACAACGTCACCGGCTTGTTTTCGCAGATGGGCCTGTATCGCGAGGCGATTGCTGCGACGAAATCCGGCCTGAGCTTTGCGGATGACACGCCCAAGGGCGACCTGAAGCGCATGGAGATTTCCGGCAACGGACTGATCTGTGCGCATCGTTCGCGCAACCACGAAGCTGCGCTGCATTTTCTGCAGACCGGTACAGCCATTGTGCGCAAACGCGCTGTGCCGCCGACCGTAAGGGCGATCTTCGAATTTGCTCGTGCGGTGTACCTGATCGATTCCAACGACGCCGAAACCGCCTCGGCGCTGATCCAGGCCGCGCGCGCCGATCTGATGCCAACCCAGAACCCGCGTGTGGAGATCGCGCTGGATCTGGCGGCCTGCCTATGCCAATGGGCATCGCGTGAATCCGGCCCCATGCGCCAATCGCGCGCGCGACTGCGCGAGCTGTACCACCTGAGCAAGCAGACCAATATTCAGCATGACGACGTGCTGCTGGCTTTGATGCGCGTGTACGGCACCGCCGTGACGCCCGAAGAAGCCAAGGTCGGCATGGAATACGCACGCGAGTTGGTGGAGTACACGACGCGCGTGAAGAAGGCCAAGTTCTATCACCAGCTTTCGTTGCGCGGCGTTGAAGTCGCGGCGCCAGCGGCGGGCGCGAACAAGTCGTTCGACCCGTTCGAGAAGCTGCGCGCCATGCTGACGCCGCCTGCTTCGACCACCGACACCCAGGTGCTCGTGGCGGCGCGCGCGGGCAATGTGGAGAAGAACGAAGAACTCACCGCCATTCATGACGAACTCGCGCAAATCCGCGCCAAGGCCTTGCGCACGGAAATCCGTTCGACCGCCTACGACGCGGCCGAGAACTGGGCCGTCGCGGCCGAATTCTTCGACGACAACACCGGGGAACATTGCTTTCGCGTGGGCCACCTCGCGGGCTTGCTCGCCCGCGAGATCGGGATGGACGATGAATTCTGCGTGCGCATCGAGCATGCCGCGCGCTTGCACGACATCGGCAAGGTCGCCGTCAACGAGATGATTCTGCTCAAGCCCGGTCCGCTGAACCCGGTGGAGCTGACCGCGATGCGCGAGCACACTAATGTGGGCGCCGAGTTGCTCGCCGGAACGCAAGACGAGACGCTCAAGATGGCCGGCGAGATTGCGCACTATCACCACGAGTGGTGGAACGGCGCCGGCTATCCCGCGGCGCTCAGCATGATGGAGATCCCCATGTCGGCACGCATCTGCGCGTTGGCCGATGTGTACGACGCGCTGACCCACAAACGCGCCTACAAGCACGCCTGGACGCACGAGGCTGCGGTGACCGAGATCGAGAATCTGCAAGGACTGCAATTCGATCCGTCGTTGGTACCTGCCTTCTTGCGCGTGCTCGAACGCGCGCGCGTCGATGGTGCCTGGGTCAAGGCGGCTGGGCATGGCGACGCGCAAGCCAATAGCGTGATCCAGGCGCGCCGCATGCTGGTGGATGCGATCGAGGCCGCCGGCACCTGAGCAATGACGGGTGGCGCGGCGGGCGTTGCGTAATGGCCTGGGCGTATCAGGCGAGCGACAACTCGCCGGTGTCGGGGTCGAGCACGAGCTTGTAGGCGTTGCCGTCCTCGGCGATCTTGACCAGCGGTCCCAGGTACAAGCTGGCGTGCCCGGCGTTGATGTTGCGGTCGATGGTGTCGATCGCCGCTTCGATGTCGGTGAAGTCCACGCCATCCAAGGCGCTCAGCCCGTACTTCCACCACTCGAGTCGAAGCAGCTCCGCGATGATGGCGGGGTCGAATCGATAGCGGATGATCTTTGCCGGCACGCCACCGACGATCGCGTGGGGCGGCACGTCGGCCGTCAGCACTGAACGCGCGGTGACGATCGCACCGTCGCCGATCTTGATCTTCTTGGATCGCGCCGCCATGGATTCCGCGCTCTTCTTCTTAGCCTTGTTCACCATGGCGCGGTTGGCGTCCTGAAACTCTCGCACGCCGCCGGACAGGGGTGACCCCGACGAACATCGGTGCCGCGGAAAGAAGATCGGTGGGGTGCTCGACCTGCCCGGCGACGATATTGCTGGCAATCGAGCAGAAGCGACCGATCGCCACGACATGCCGCATCAAGGTTTCGCGGCCCCCAGGTAGGTTATGCGCCGATGAACTCGACGTCGTAGGTGCCGCGTCGGACAGTGATGGGGCCTTCGAAGACGGTCTCTTACGGCTTGCCGACCCCGAGCTGAACGCCGGGCTCGATGGTGATGCCGTTGTCGCGGCACAGCCAGATGGTTGACGAAGCGGACGGCGTCCGCATCCGAGCAATACCGCCCGTCGAGAAGCACGGTAGGCAAGCACCGCACGGCAATTGCCGATGGCGCAAGACCTGATCGACCGTGGCGCCG
>CAYUYC010000164.1:0-7332 GCA_964448945.1 uncultured Burkholderiaceae bacterium | reverse complement strand
CCTCGATCTGCCGGATATCTCGGGGGTCGAATTGATTCGCCATGCCGCGCGCAGCCTGCCTGAATCCGACGTCATGGTCATCACCGTGTTCGGCGACGAGCGCAGCATCATCGAATCCATCGAAGCCGGCGCTACCGGCTATCTTCTCAAGGATGCGATGCCGCCCGACTTCGTCGGGCAGATCCGCGAATTGCGCGCAGGCGGGTCGCCGATCAGTCCGATCATCGCGCGTCGCCTGTTGACGCGTTTTCATCCGCCGGGCGCACCTGAATCGGACCAGGAGACGAGCAACGATCGTCCGGCCCTGTCCGAGCGCGAGCACTCGGTACTGTCGCTGGTCGCCAAGGGGTTCTCATTCGGCGAGATTGCGCGAGTGCTCAATGTGTCTCCTCATACGGTGACGACGCATGTGAAGCGGATCTATCGCAAGTTGCAGGTCCGCTCCAAGACCGAAGCCGTGTATGAAGCTCGCAAACTGGGTCTATTGCGCGGCGATTAGTCTGCTGCTGTTCGCATCGGTGCCGGCGCTTGCGAGTGGCACGGACGTCGTGCGCTTCACGAGCACGCAATTCACGGTCTATCTCGATGGCCCCGATGCGCTGGAGCAGGCCACGCTGCCGCGGGCGCACGAGGTTCCGTATCGGGAAGCGTCGCTGCCGCATCGATTCTCATCGAATCGGATGTTTGCTCAGTACATGCCGGTGGCTTTGCACCGATTCGAGCTCCAGTTGGACACGGTACCCGGCAACGGTGTTTCGGTGTACGTCCCGAATTTCGCCGGGCGCCGCATTGCGATCTATGTCAACGACGCGCGTGTCGCCGGATCGTCCCCGCGCGTCAACGATCCCGGACGGTTTCCATGGGTGTTCGAGATTCCGTCCGCAATGCTGCATCCGGGTGCCAATGAGCTGATCGTGGCGCTTCAGGCCGAACGAACGCTCACCATCTTGTCGCCCGTCGAAGTGGGCAGTCCCGAGATCATGCAGGCGCGATTCGATCGCCGCGATTGGCTGTCCCGCATCGGGCCACAAGTGGTCTGCGTGACCGTCGCCATCGTCGGCATGATCGTCTTTTCGTTCTGGCTCGGGCGTCGTGACGAGATCGCATTTCTGTATTACGCGCTCGGCACCCTAATGTGGACCTTGCGCACCTCGCATTACTTTTTCGACGCGTTGCCGTTCGATCCGCAGTGGTACTGGTGGATGGTGCTCAACACCATGCCGTGGCTCATGGCATTCGTCTTCCTGTTCGCATTGCGTGTGCATCGCGAGCGGTATCCGAGGCTCGAGCGCTTCCTGATTGGCAGCGCAGTGGTCATGACGCTCGTGACGATGCCGGTAAATAGCGGCTTCTATGTGTGGGGCATCCATGACGTCGCCTACGCGGGCCAGGTGGTGCTGTCGGTCGGCGTGACCGCGCTCATCACCATGCTGGCCTGGCGTCAGCATCGGCTGGCGACTTGGCTGCTGACCATCGCGCTGTGGACCAACATCGCGCTCGGTGTCAACGACATGCTGGTCCGTCTCGATCATGAATACCTCGATTACGAGGGGCTGTACCTCATGCCCTATGGCGCCGCCTTCTTGTTCGTCTCGCTGGCGACAGGCGCGGTGCAACGGTTTCTGGCGACGCTCAACGAGGTCGAAGGACTCAATCGCTCGCTCGAACAACGGGTCGAAGACAAGGCCAGCGAACTCGAGGCGACTTATCGCCACCTGGCGCGCGCGCAGACCGAGCGCGCCGCCGCCGACGAGCGCGCCCGGCTCATGCGCGAAATGCACGATGGTCTTGGTGCTTCGCTCGTCACCTCGCTCAAGATGGTCGAACGCGGCAAGCTCGGCAGCGAAGAGATCGCCGTGGTGCTGCGCGAATGCATCGACGATCTGCGCCTGATCATCGATTCGCTCGAAGCGATCGATCACGACCTGGTCGCGCTGTTGGCCACCTTGCGCTACCGGCTCGGGCAGCGTCTCGAGACTGCCGGGGTGCACCTCGAATGGCATGTGGGCGACATCCCGCCGCTGGCTTGGCTCGATCAGGCGGCGGCGTTGCAGATCATGCGGTCGTTGCAAGAGGTGTTGACCAATGCGCTCAAGCACGCCAACGCAAAGCTCATTCGCGTCGAAACCGGTGTGCAAGGCGATCGGGTCTATGTGCGCGTGACCGACGACGGTTGCGGCTTCGATGTGGATGGTCAGCGCGCGGCAGGCACCGGGCGGGGGCTGCGCAATCTCGTGCGTCGCGCCGAACTCATCAGCGGCACGCTCGAGATGCGGTCCGGTCCCGGCGGCACATCGACCACCTTGTGGCTGCCGGCCGAGCGCGCGGATCAGGTCCGCGCGGCCTGATCAGCGGCGCGCCGGTTGCGGTTCGGTCAGTTCCACGAAGCGCTTGCGATCTGCTTCGAACCGTTCGTCGATCTGGCGCAATTCTTCGTTGCGCCGCGCGAGCAAATCCTCTTCGTACTGGCGTGCGCGCTGGTTGTCCTTGATCTTGCGTTCGAGGTCGCTGGGCATGGCGCGCCCCTTGTAGAACTCGGTTTCCGCAGCCAGCGCGTCGCGTTCCTTGTTCAGTTGCTGCAGACGCGAATGCGATTTGGCGATGCCCGACAGCGGTTCTTCGCGTGCCCGCAAACGGGCTTGTTCGATGCTCGTCGCCGATGAATAGCTCGACAACAGAATCTGATCGCGCCGGCGCGCTTGTTCAAGCCGTTCCTTTTCTTCCTCTTGGCGCACACGCTCGGCTTCGCGCTGGCGTTTCTGTTCCGGCGTCAACGGGGCCTCGATCACGCGCCGCACCGAACCGTCGTTGTTGTGCACGCGCTGCTCGCGGCTCAGACATTCCATGATCGGCCGATCCGATGTGAGCAGACGGCCGCTCGCATCGCGGCAACTGTAATACCCCGAACCCGAGGATTCCGATTTCGATTGCGCCAATGCCGATGTGCATGCGCCCGCGGCGGCCGCGCCCGCAAGAGCAATCGCGATCCAGTGCTTGTTCATCGAACAGTCTCCTGCGCGGTACTGCCGAAGCGTGCGCGATAGTCCAGCACGCGCGGCCGAAACGCCGTCAATTGCGGATCGGATGCCGCATCGAGAAACGCCAGCACGTCGTCGAGGTTGGCGATGGCGACGACGGGGATACCGTAGTTCGCCCGGACTTCCTCGACCGCCGACAAGGCGGCGATCTCGGTGGCATTGCCGCCGCGCTCCATGCGATCGAGCGCCAGCAAGACACCGGCCGGTTGCGCGCCCGCGGCGCGGATGATCTGCACCGACTCGCGCACCGAGGTGCCGGCCGAGATCACGTCGTCGACGATCACCACGCGCCCTTTGAGCGGCGCGCCGACGATCACGCCGCCTTCGCCGTGGTCTTTGGCTTCCTTGCGGTTGTAGGCAAAGGCGGTGTCGCGTCCGCGCGCGGCCAGCGCCATCGCGGTACCTGCGGCAAGCGTGATGCCTTTGTAGGCCGGTCCGAACAACATGTCGCAAGCCATCACGCCGCGGCGTTCGGCGTCGATCAGGGTCTGCGCATAAAAGTCCACCAGCGCGCCCAGGCTGGCGCCGGTATCGCACAGCCCGGTATTGAAGAAGTAGGGCGAAGCGCGCCCGGCCTTGGTGGTAAATTCGCCGAAGCGCAAGACGCCCTGGCGCAGCGCGAAAGCGATGAAGTCCTGACGGAAATTGTTCAAAGCTGACCTGCTCTGTCTGTGTGTGCGTGTGAATGCGTCATTCTGACGCGATTCGCCCCGACCGGGCATGCGCTAGGGCAGCTTGCGCATCCGGCCGCGCTTCCTGAGTCAAGGACCGTGCCAGGACCGTACCACCCAACCCCAACGGCCGCCGGCCCGCATGATCATGCCCCAATCGCTACGCGTCATCTCGGCCAATCTCAACGGCATCCGCTCCGCGGCGAGCAAGGGCTTTTTCGACTGGCTTGCGCAACAAGGCGCGCACGTCGTCTGCACCCAGGAACTCAAGGCCCAGGCCGACGACATGCGTCCCGAATTCATCGCGCCGCCGGGCACGGCGCTCAAAGGCAACTTTCATTACGCGCTCAAGAAAGGCTATTCGGGCGTGGGGTTGTACACCGGCCTCGAACCGAAGGAAGTGCAGATCGGTTTTGGTCCGCAGGAATTCGATGACGAAGGGCGCTACGTCGAAGCGCGCTACGAACTCGGCGGCATGTCGCTCGCAGTGGTGTCGGTCTATCTGCCTTCCGGATCGAGCAGCGAAGAGCGTCAACAAGCCAAGTTCCGGTTTCTCGACCTGTTCCTGCCGCATCTGGAGCAACTCAAGCGCTCGGGCCGCGAAATCATCGTCTGCGGCGACTGGAACATCGCCCACAAGGAAATCGACCTCAAGAACTGGCGCAGCAACCAGAAGAATTCCGGCTTCTTGCCTGAAGAGCGCACCTGGCTCACACGCGTGTTCGACGAACTCGGCTATGTCGATGTCTTCCGCACCCTCGATCCGCGACCGGAGCGCTACACCTGGTGGAGCAACCGCGGTCAGGCCTGGGCCAAGAACGTCGGATGGCGCATCGATTATCAGATCGCCACCCCGGGCATCGCCGCGTGTGCCAAGCACAGCGCGATCTACCTCGATCAACGCTTTTCCGATCACGCGCCGCTGATCATCGATTACGAACTGACCGCCTGATCGATCGCGGCCCGGGCTGCACGGCTGTTGGCGCATTGGCCATGGTCGGCAGCGCGGTGTCCATCTTCCATTTGGGGATTCCCGCACTCAAGTTTGTCGCGACGCTGTCGAAATCGTCTGACGTGCTGGCATGTCGTCTAGCACCTCATCACCTTGTTCGACGGAGTCTTTGAATGCGTCTGAAGTCCTACCGACTGGCACTCGTCGTTGCAGCTGCCGGTCTTGCCGCTTGTGCATCGAACCCGTCCGGCCGCACGGCGGACGGGGTTGCGGTCATCACCCCTGCTGCATTGGAAAAGCAGAGCATCTGGCCGGCCAAGCCCCGCACCATCCTCTCGGCCTACATGTCCTCGCGCATCAATCAGGAACAACTCGACAACACGCAGTTTCTCGGCCTGAGTCGTCGTTTGTTCCCGGCCATCCAGCGCGAGATGGAGGCCATCGAGATTTCGGGCATCAAGACCGACCCGGCCCAGACCGAGAAGACGCTCAGCAAGTACCGCAACGAGTTCAGCAAGCTGCCGGACGCGGTCTATCAGATCTACGACGTGAGCTTCGGCGCCGATGCGCGCCCGACCGCCTGGGGCAGCATCAAGGGCAGCAGCGCCACGTATTCGGCGCAAAGCGGCGGCATCGTGTTCGACGGCACGCTCGAGATGGACAAGGCGATCAACGACTTCCCGTACCCGTCGAACTTCGTTCCCGCCAAGGATTTCGTACGCGTGATCGAAGTCGTCGCCCGACGCATGATCGTGACCGTCCCCATGGCCGAGGAAGCCTATCGCCAGAAGATCTACCAGGCGACACAGGCCGGACGCCACTACGTGCCGCATTACGACGTGCTCGTGGTGTACAAGCCCACCGGCTGCACCTTGGGTACCGACACCCTCAGCTGCAAGAGCGAAGTGACCTCGGCACAAGTGTTCGAGCACGGACGCGGGTATTCGGCCGGATCGCTGGTGCGTGGCGCCACCGTCACCTTCAACTGATCGCGGGGTAGGCGCACGCGCCTGAGCGCGTGCGCAAGTCTTCCAATCGCGGCATGATGTGCGCCCGCCGAGGGATCGCTTCGGCTCGTTCACACCGTTCTATCGTTCACATGTCGCCCTTGCATCCGGCCGCGGTCGGCGCGCCGCTCATGATCGGTCGCGCACGGTGAAGCTCGCCGATTACCTCCAGGTCTTTCGCAACCGCCGCATCGCTGCGGTGGCCTTGCTCGGCTTCGCCTCGGGCCTGCCGCTCGCGCTCACTTCGGGCACCTTGCAGGCCTGGATGACGGTCGAAGGCGTCGACATCAAGACCATCGGCCTGTTCACGCTGGCGGGCCAGGCCTATGTGTTCAAGTTCGCCTGGGCGCCGCTGATGGACCGGTATGTGCCGCCGGTGTTTGCGCGGTTTGCCGGGCGCCGCCGGGCATGGCTGGTCAGCACGCAGGTGTTGCTCGCCATGGGCATCGCTGCGATGGGTCTGACCGGACCGGCGCATGCATTGGCTGCGCTCGCCGTGCTCGCAGTGATGGTGGCGTTCTGTTCGGCCTCGCAAGACATCGTGTACGACGCCTGGCGCACCGATGTGCTGCTGCCGCCCGAGCGCGGCGCGGGCGCGTCGGTCATGGTGCTCGGTTACCGGCTCGCGATGATCGTTTCCGGCGGGCTCGCGCTTTGGCTGGCCGATGTCTGGCTCGGCTGGCGCGGGATGTACCTGCTCATGGCGGCGCTCATGCTGTGCGCGGTCGCGGTGACCGCGTTCGCGCCCGAGCCGCAGGCGCCGCCGGCCACGCCGCGCACCCTCGAAGACGCGATCATCGGTCCGCTCAAGGAGTTCTTTGCGCGCGAGCAGGCGGTGGCCCTCTTGCTGCTCATCGTGCTGTACAAGCTCGGCGATGCGTTCGCGGGCGCGCTCACCACCACCTTCCTGATCCGCGGGCTGGGGTTCGCGCCCGGCGATGTGGGCTTGATCAACAAATCCTTCGGCCTGATCGCAACCATCGTCGGCGCATTGTTCGGCGGTGCGCTCATGAGCCGGCTCGGCCTGTACCGCAGCCTCATGGTCTTCGGCATTGCGCAGATGTTCAGCAACCTCGCCTACTGGGCCCTGGCCGTCACGCCGGCGAGCCTGACCACCATGGCGGCCGCGGTCGCGGTCGAAAACCTCGCCGGCGGCATGGGCACCGCGGCCTTCGTGGCCTTGCTCATGGCCTTGTGCGACCGGCGCTTCTCCGCCACCCAATACGCCTTGCTCTCGGCCTTGTCCGCGGTCGGCCGCGTGTACGTCGGCCCGGCCTCGGGCTACATGGTCGATTCGATGGGCTGGGCCCAATTCTTCCTGGGCTCGGTCGCCCTGGCGGCGCCCGGGCTGGTCCTGCTTGCGGCCATGCGCGCGCGGGTGCAGGCGCTCGATCCGGCGCGCCGCTGACGCGCGGTAAAGCGCCATCTCTGCGCAAACGCTCACGTTCTGCGTGTTTCCCCTTCGCCAACTACGGGAAATTGCCGGTTAGCATTCGGCTTGATCGGCCGCCAACGTAGTGGCCGACTGAACTCTGGAAAACTCGATGCTGTATCCCGACTTGTTCAAGTCGCTCGAAGCCGTGCGCTGGCACATGGAGTCCGATGTGCCCTGGGCGAGCTTCGACGCGAGCCTGCTCAGCGATGAGCAGGCTCGCGTCGAAGCT
>CAYUYC010000163.1:0-7386 GCA_964448945.1 uncultured Burkholderiaceae bacterium | reverse complement strand
TCCTCGACCGCTTCGTCACCATCGCGCTGCCGCGCGTGCGCGACTTCCGCGGCATCTCGGGGCGTGCGTTCGACGGTCGCGGCAACTACAACATCGGCATCAAAGAACAGATCATCTTCCCGGAAATCGAGTACGAGAAGGTCGATGCGATTCGCGGCATGAACATCAGCATCACGACGACCGCGAAGTCCGACGAGGAGGCCAAGGCCTTGCTCGCCGCGTTCAAGTTCCCCTTCCGGAATTGAGGTTGGAATGGCCAAGCTTTCAATGATCAATCGCGACCTCAAGCGCGCCAAGCTCGCCAAGAAGTTCGAGAAGAAGCGTCTGGAGCTGAAGGGGATCATCGACGACCAGTCGAAGTCCGACGAAGAACGTTACGCCGCGCGGCTGAAGTTGCAGCAACTGCCGCGCAATTCGAACCCCACGCGTCAGCGCAATCGCTGCGCGATCACGGGCCGTCCGCGCGGGACCTACCGCAAGTTCGGTCTGGCGCGCAACAAGCTGCGCGAAATCGCAATGCGCGGCGAAGTGCCGGGCATGGTCAAGGCGAGCTGGTAAACGGAGAGTTGCAATGAGCATGAGCGATCCCATCGCCGATATGCTGACCCGCATCCGCAATGGTCAGCAGGTTGAGCGCGAGTTCGTCGAGATGCCGTCTTCGAAGTTGAAGGTCGCGATCGCCCAAGTCCTCAAGGACGAGGGTTACATCGACGGCTTCAACGTGGTCGAGGATGGTGGAAAAGCCAGCCTGCGCGTCGCGCTGAAGTATTACGCCGGCCGTCCGGTCATCGACCGCATCGAACGCGTGTCGAAGCCAGGTCTGCGCATCTACAAGAGCCGCGACGATATTCCCCAAGTCATGAACGGTCTGGGCGTCGCCATCGTGTCGACCAGCAAGGGCGTGATGACCGACCGCAAGGCGCGCGCGACTGGCGTGGGCGGCGAAGTCCTGTGCTACGTCGCTTGACGTCACGGTCCAACGAGAGGTCAAGAATATGTCTCGAGTAGGCAAGTCACCCGTGGTGATCCCGAAGGGCGCCGAGGTTTCCCTCAGCGACGACGCGATCACCGTGAAGGGTCCGCTGGGCACGTTGTCGCAGGCGCGTCACCGCCTCGTCGGCGTGAAGGTCGAGGACGGCAAGGTGTTGTTCTCGGTGGTCGATGAAAGCCGCGAAGCCAATGCCATGTCCGGCACGCTGCGCGCGATCGTCAACAACATGGTGACCGGCGTGACCCAAGGCTTCCAGAAGAAGCTCAGCTTGGTCGGCGTCGGATACAAGGCCCAAGCGCAAGGCGACGCGTTGAATCTGTCGCTCGGGTTCTCGCACCCGGTCGTGCACAAGTTGCCCGCCGGTGTGAAGGCCGAGACGCCGGTGCCCACCGAAATCCTGATCAAGGGCGCGAACAAGCAGGTGGTCGGCCAGGTCGCCGCTGAAGTGCGCGCCTACCGTCCGCCGGAGCCCTACAAGGGCAAGGGCGTGCGCTACGCAGATGAACGCGTGGTGCTCAAGGAAACCAAGAAGAAGTAACGGGGTGCGCGCATGAACAAGAATGAATCCCGTCTTCGCCGCGCGACGCAAACGCGCGCGAAGATTGCCGAGTTGAAGGTCACCCGGCTCACCGTGCATCGCACGAACCTGCACATCTACGCGAGCGTGATCTCGGCGGAAGGCAACAAGGTGCTCGCCTCGGCCTCGACGCTGGAAAAGGAAGTGCGCGAGCAACTCGCCGGCAAGAACGGCAGCAATGTCGATGCTGCGACGCTCGTGGGCAAGCGAGTCGCCGAGAAGGCGCAAAAGGCTGGCGTGACCCAGGTGGCGTTCGATCGCTCGGGTTTCCGCTACCACGGTCGCGTCAAGGCGCTGGCCGAAGCGGCGCGTGAAGCCGGCCTGAAGTTCTAAGGAATCTGATCATGGCGAAAGTGCAAGCAAAGGGTGTGTCGTCGGAAGAACGCGACGACGGTCTGCGCGAAAAGATGATCGCGGTGAACCGCGTGACCAAGGTGGTCAAGGGCGGTCGGATCCTCGGTTTTGCCGCATTGACCGTGGTTGGCGACGGTGACGGCCGCATCGGCATGGGCAAGGGCAAGGCGCGTGAAGTGCCGGTCGCCGTGCAAAAGGCGATGGACGAAGCGCGTCGCAAGATGGTCAAGGTTCCGCTCAAGGGCGGCACGCTGCAGCACAACGTCGTCGGCCGTCATGGCGCCTCGACCGTGCTGATGTCGCCGGCCAAGGACGGTACTGGCGTCATCGCCGGTGGTCCGATGCGCGCGATTTTCGAAGTGATGGGCGTGACCAACGTCGTGGCCAAGAGCATCGGCTCGACGAATCCGTACAACATGGTGCGCGCAACGCTCGACGGTCTGCAGAAGATGCGCACGCCGGCCGACATCGCGGCCAAGCGCGGCAAGTCGGTCGAAGACATTCTGGGGTGATGCGATGAGCGACAAGAAGATCAAGGTAACCCTGGTCAAGAGCGTGATCGGCACGCGCGAATCGCATCGCGCAACGGTCCGCGGGCTCGGCCTGGGTCGTACGAACAGCTCGCGCGAACTTGTCGATACGCCCGAAGTGCGCGGCATGATCAACAAGATTTCGTACCTGCTCAAGGTCGAATGACCTGGCACAAGGACACGAGATGAAGCTCAACGAACTCAAGCCCGCCGAGGGCTCCAAGAAGGCTCGCCGCCGCGTCGGTCGCGGTATCGGCTCGGGTCTCGGCAAGACCGCGGGTCGCGGTCACAAGGGTCAGAAGTCGCGTTCCGGCGGCTTTCACAAGGTCGGCTTCGAAGGCGGTCAAATGCCGCTGCAACGTCGCCTGCCCAAGCGTGGTTTCAAGTCGCTGACCAAGGAATTCAACGCCGAAATCCGCCTGGCGGATCTCGAGCGCCTTGGTGCCGCCGAAGTCGACGTGTTGACGCTCAAGGCCGCTGGCCTGGTGTCGCAACTCGCGAAGACGGTGAAGGTGACGGCGACCGGTGCGCTGACCAAGAAGGTTGCGCTGCGCGGTATTGGCGCGACGGCCGGTGCGAAGGCAGCCATCGAAGCCGCAGGCGGCTCGATCGCGGCCTGATCCGCAAGACTAGAAAGGCAAGATCTTGGCGACTGCTGCCGCAGCTCAGAAGGGACGATTCGGCGATCTGAAGCGCCGTGTCGTCTTCTTGCTGCTCGCGCTGGTCGTGTACCGCGTCGGCGCGCACATTCCTGTGCCCGGCATCGACCCGGTTCAGATCCAGCAATTGTTCGGCAAGGGCGGCATCCTGGACATGTTCAACATGTTCTCGGGCGGCGCGCTCTCGCGCTTCACGGTCTTCGCGCTCGGGATCATGCCGTACATCTCCGCGTCGATCGTGATGCAGCTGATGTCGGTCGTCCTGCCTGCGCTCGAGCAGCTCAAGAAGGAAGGCGAGGCTGGCCGGCGCAAGATCACGCAGTACACGCGCTACGGTACGGTGGTGCTCGCAACGTTCCAGGCGCTGGGCATTGCGGTGGCGCTCGAATCGCAGCCGGGTCTGGTCATCGATCCGGGCATGGTCTTTCGCTTCACCACCGTGGTGTCGCTGCTGACCGGGACGATGTTCCTGATGTGGCTGGGCGAGCAGATCACCGAGCGCGGTCTGGGCAACGGGATCTCGATCATCATCTTCGGCGGTATCGCGGCCGGTCTGCCGAACGCGCTGGTGAGTTCGTTCGACCTGGTGCGCAATGGCTCGATCGGGCCGTTGGCGGCCATCGTGATCGTGGCGCTGGTGGTGCTGGTGACGATGTTCGTGGTCTTCGTCGAGAAGGGGCAGCGCAAGATCGTCGTGAACTACGCGAAGCGCCAGGTCGGCAATCGCGTTTACGGCGGCCAGAGCTCGCACCTGCCGCTCAAGTTGAACATGTCGGGTGTGATTCCGCCGATCTTTGCGTCGTCGATCATCCTGTTCCCGGCCACCTTGACGAGCTGGTTCAGCTCGGGCGAGTCGATGCGCTGGCTCAAGGACATCGCTTCGACCCTGTCGCCGGGGCAGCCGCCGTACGTGATGCTGTATACCGCTGCGATCGTTTTCTTCTGCTTCTTCTACACGGCCCTCGTGTTCAACAGCAAAGAAACCGCGGACAACTTGAAAAAGAGCGGCGCGTTCGTTCCCGGTATCCGTCCGGGCGACCAGACCGCGCGCTACATCGACAAGATCCTGTTGCGCCTCACGCTGGCCGGTGCGGTGTACATCACTGCGGTGTGTTTGCTGCCTGAGTTTTTGATTCTGTGGAAGAGCGTGCCGTTCTATTTCGGGGGCACCTCGCTGCTGATCATCGTGGTGGTGACGATGGACTTCATGTCGCAAGTGCAGGCGTACATCATGTCGCACCAGTACGAGAGCCTGCTCAAGAAGGCCAATTTCAAGACTGGTCTTCCGATGCGCTGAAGTCTGCACTGAGCGAACATGGCAAAGGACGACGTCATTCAGATGCAGGGGGAGGTGGTGGAAAACCTCCCGAACGCGACGTTTCGCGTGAAGCTTGAAAACGGACACGTAGTACTCGGACATATTTCAGGAAAGATGCGCATGAACTACATCCGGATTCTTCCCGGTGACAAGGTGACGGTGGAACTCACGCCGTACGACTTGTCGCGGGCCCGGATCGTCTTTCGCGCCAAGTAATCGGACAGCTTGAGGAGCACATCATGAAAGTACTCGCCTCCGTGAAGCGGATCTGCAGAAACTGCAAGATCATCAAGCGCAACGGCGTGGTTCGTGTCATCTGCACGGATCCGCGGCACAAACAGCGTCAGGGCTGATCCTCCCGGCACTGCGAAACACACGAAGGAATACACATGGCACGTATTGCTGGCGTCAACATCCCGAACCATCAGCACGCCGAAATCGGCCTGACGGCGATTTACGGGATTGGCCGTTCGCGCGCTCGCGAGATTTGCGACGCGGCGGGCGTTCCGGTGACCAAAAAGATCAAAGATCTGTCGGACGCGGACCTCGAAAAGCTGCGCGACGAGATCGCGAAGTTCACCGTCGAAGGCGATCTGCGCCGCGAGATCTCGATCTCGATCAAGCGTTTGATGGACCTCGGCTGCTACCGCGGTGTGCGCCACAAGCGTGGCCTGCCCGTGCGCGGACAACGTACGCGTACCAATGCGCGCACCCGCAAGGGACCGCGTAAGGCGCCCCAGTCGCTCAAGAAGTGATTCACTGAAGGAATTCGAATATGGCGAAAGCACCGAACGCGCAAGCTTCCCAACGCGTGCGCAAGAAGGTTCGCAAGAACGTGGCCGAGGGCATTGCCCACGTCCACGCGTCGTTCAACAACACGATCATCACGATCACCGACCGTCAGGGCAACGCGCTGTCGTGGGCGACGTCCGGCGGCCAGGGCTTCAAGGGCTCGCGCAAGTCGACCCCGTTCGCCGCTCAGGTGGCTGCGGAATCGGCCGGCCGTGCCGCGATCGAATGCGGCATCAAGAATCTCGAAGTGCGCATCAAGGGCCCGGGCCCGGGGCGCGAATCGGCCGTGCGCGCGTTGAACGCGCTGGGCATCAAGATCACCCAGATCGCCGATGTCACGCCGGTACCGCACAACGGCTGCCGTCCGCCCAAGCGTCGCCGCATCTGAGGTTTTGCAGGATGGGCCAAAGCGTGTTCGCGCGCTTTGGCCGTTGTTTTTGTGATGGCGACATCACCTGACCTTGCCGGAACAGAACTCCGGCTGACGCGGGGAGCGATCCGAACCGATCGCAGCCAGCCGCGAATATCGACACTCTGAAAGGAAGACCACCATGGCCCGTTACATTGGCCCCAAGTGCAAGCTCTCGCGCCGCGAGGGTACCGACCTGTTCCTCAAGTCTTCGCGTCGCTCGCTCGACTCGAAGTGCAAGCTCGACAGCAAACCCGGTCAACACGGCCGCATCTCCGGCTCGCGCACTTCCGACTTCGGCACGCAATTGCGTGAGAAGCAGAAGGTCAAGCGCATGTACGGCATTCTCGAGCGCCAGTTCCGCCGCTACTTTGCCGAGGCCGAGCGCCGCAAGGGCAACACCGGCGAGAACCTGATCGCGCTGCTCGAATCGCGTCTGGACAACGTGGTGTACCGCATCGGTTTTGGTTCGACCCGCGCCGAAGCGCGCCAACTCGTCAGCCACAAGTCGATCACCGTCAACGGCCAAGCCGTGAACATTCCGTCGATGATGATCAAGGCGGGCGACGTCATCGCCGTGCGTGAAAAGTCCAAGAAGCAAGCGCGCATCGTCGAAGGCCTGTCGCTGGCCGAGCAATCGGGTTTCCCGATCTGGCTGTCGGTCGACAAGAACAAGATGGAAGCCACGTTCAAGGCGGTGCCGGATCGCTCCGAAGTCGCGCAGGACGTGAACGAATCGCTGATCGTCGAGTTGTACTCGCGCTGATCAGAGCCAGGCGCGCGATCAACGCGCGCCGGTTGTTTCTACGGGTTCTCGCGGGCGGTGGCCCGACGCGCAGAGCCGAGCACAACGAACCGGGCCGCCCTTCAGCCTTATCGGCGTAACGAGCCGAGGGTATTCGATAGGAAAGCAATTACATGCAAACCGCAATCTTCAAGCCGCGCGCGATCGAAGTCGAAACGATCGGCCCGAATTCCGCCAAGATCACGATGGAGCCGTTCGAGCGCGGCTACGGCCATACGCTGGGCAACGCGCTGCGTCGCGTCCTGCTCTCGTCGATGGTCGGCTACGCGCCCACCGAAGTCTCGATCGCCGGCGTGGTGCACGAATATTCGACGATCGACGGCGCGCAGGAAGACGTCGTCGACATTCTCCTGAACCTCAAGGGCATCGTCTTCAAGCTGCACAACCGTGACGAAGCCATCGTCACGCTCAAGAAGGACCAGCCCGGTCAAGTGACCGCCGGCGACATCGATGTCTCGCACGAAGTCGAGATCATCAACCCGAACCATGTGATCGCGCATCTGACTGCGGGCGGCAAGCTCGACATGCAGATCAAGATCGAGAAGGGCCGCGGCTACGTGCCGGGCAACATGCGCAATCTGCACGACGAACACAAGCAGATCGGCCGCATCGTGCTCGACGCTTCGTTCTCGCCGGTCAAGAAGGTCAGTTATGCGGTCGAGTCCGCGCGCGTCGAACAACGCACCGACCTCGACAAGCTGGTCATGCACATCGACACCAACGGCGTGATCTCGCCCGAAGAAGCGATCCGTCAATCGGCGCGCATCCTGGTCGATCAGTTGTCGGTGTTCGCCGCCCTCGAAGGCACCGGCGAAACGCTGGAAACCCGCACCTCGGGCCCGGCGATCGATCCGATCCTGCTGCGTCCGGTCGACGATCTCGAACTCACCGTGCGTTCGGCCAACTGCCTGAAGGCCGAGAACATCTATTACATCGGCGACCTGATCCAGC
>CAYUYC010000162.1:0-7392 GCA_964448945.1 uncultured Burkholderiaceae bacterium | reverse complement strand
CTCGTAGGTGGTGAAACGCTTGTCGCAGGCCGGGCAGCGCCGGCGGCGGCGGATCACCGCGCCGTCGTCGGCGACCCGCGTTTCGAGCACCGCGGTGTCATCGTGGCTGCAGAACGGACATTTCATGCGCCGGCCTTTGCCAGTGAGTGGATGCGAACCGAAACGCGGTCAGGGGGTTGCAGTTTATTCGTACACCGGGAACGCGTCGGTCAGCTTCTTGACCTCGGCGCGCACGCGTTCGAGCGTCGCGGCGTCGTGCGGATTCTCGAGCACGTCGGCGATCAGGTTCGCGGTCTTCTCGGCCTCGGCTTCCTTGAAGCCACGCGTGGTCATCGCGGGCGAACCGACGCGGATGCCCGAGGTGACGAAAGGCTTCTCGGGATCGTTCGGGATCGCGTTCTTGTTGACCGTCAGATGCGCTTCGCCCAAGGCCTTTTCGGCGTCCTTGCCGGTGATCTTCTTGGCGCGCAGGTCGACCAGCATCACATGCGATTCGGTCCGGCCACTGACGATGCGCAAACCACGCTTGGTCAAGGTTTCGGCCAGCACGCGCGCATTCGCGACGACTTGCTGTTGGTAGGTCTTGAATTCCGGCGCGAGCGCTTCCTTGAACGCGACCGCCTTGCCGGCGATCACATGCATGAGCGGGCCACCCTGGATGCCGGGGAAGATCGCGCTGTTGATCGCCTTGGCGTGTTGTTCCTTCATCAGGATCACGCCGCCGCGCGGGCCGCGCAGACTCTTGTGGGTGGTGGTGGTCACCACATCGGCGAAGGGCACCGGGTTCGGATAGACGCCCGCGGCCACCAGGCCCGCGTAATGCGCCATATCGACCATGAAATACGCGCCGATGTCCTTGGCGACCTTGGCGAAACGCTCGAAATCGATGCGCAGCGCATAGGCTGAGGCGCCCGCGATGATGAGCTTGGGCTTGTGCTCATGCGCCAGGCGCTCCATCGCGTCGTAATCGATTTCTTCCTTGGCATCGAGGCCGTAGCTCACGACCTTGAACCATTTGCCGCTCATGTTGAGCGACATGCCGTGGGTCAGGTGGCCGCCTTCGGCCAGGCTCATGCCCATGATGGTGTCGCCCGGATTGAGCAGCGCGAAGAACACGCCCTGGTTGGCTTGCGAGCCCGAATTGGGCTGCACGTTCGCGGCTTCGGCGCCGAACAATTGCTTGACGCGGTCGATCGCGAGCTGTTCGACGACATCGACGAATTCGCAGCCGCCGTAATAGCGCTTGCCCGGATAGCCTTCGGCGTACTTGTTGGTGAGCTGGGAGCCCTGGGCTTCCATCACCGCGGGCGAGGTGTAGTTCTCGGAGGCGATCAGCTCGATATGGTCTTGCTGGCGCTTGTTCTCGGACTGGATGACAGACCAAAGCTCGGGGTCGACCGCAGCGATCGTATGGTTGGCGCGAAACTGCATCTTGAGGCTCCTGGCGGTGGCGGTTTGGGATACGCGCGTGAGCGCGCTGACCATCAAACGCCCAGGCGAACGGCAAGTCCCTCTCGCGCTCCCCGGTGGTTTGCCGCAAGGCCGATTGATTGCCCGGCCGGGCGCCACCTGAAATCGCCAGTCACGCGAGGGGTGAATGGTGGGCGGATTCTACGCGGCGGCCTCGGGCCCGGGCAAATCGCGAGGCTCAGCGCAAGAACTTGCCGCCGCCGCCGATGATGGTCAGCTCGACGAACTTCGATCCGTTGTGGTTGCCGGGACCAAAACTCACGTCGAAACCGCCCACGTCGTAGCGCGCCATGCCTTCGAGCGCATAGATCAGTCGCTCGCGCGTGAGATCGCGGCCGGCGCGGCGCAAGCCTTCGGCGAACACCTTGGCCGCGATATAGCCCTCGAAGCTCGACCAGTTCAGTTCCTTCTGTCCGGCATCGGCCATGGCCTTTTGGTATTCGCGGGCGATCGCGATCGACCCGGAAAACGGGAACGGCATCACCTGGCTGATCGCCACGCCCGGGCCATCGGTGCCCAACGCATCGGCCAGCGCCTTGCTGCCGACGAAGCTGACGTTATGGAATTGCCCGGCGTAGCCCTTGGCCTTCATCGCCTTGATGAAGGCGGCGCACGATGAATAGGCCGAGATCAGCACGATCGCATCGGGCTGGGCCTGCACCATGGTGTCGACTGCCTTGGCGACATCGGTCGAATTGCGCTCGACCGTGGCGGTTGCCGCCACCTTGAGCTTGCGCGCGTCGAGCGCACGCGTCGTGCCGTCCAGCCCGGCCTTGCCGTAGGCATCGTTCTGGTAGAACACGGCAATCTTCTTGATTCCCACCGTGGTCAGGTATTCGACGATCTTGGCGGTCTCGTCGACATAACTGGCACGGATGTTGAAGACATACCGATTGAAGGGTTCGCGCAGACTCATCGCGCCGGTGTAGGGCGCAAAGAAGGGGACTTTCGCCGCTGTGAAGATCGGCATCGCGGCATTGGAGGTCGGCGTGCCCACATACCCGAACAAGGCAAACACGCGGTCTTGCTCGATGAATTTCTTGGTATTGGCCGCAGCCTTCTCGGCTTCGTATTGATCATCGGCGATGGCCAGCTCGATCTTGCGTCCGCTCACGCCGCCGTTGCGGTTGAGCTGATCGAAGAACACGCGCGCGCCGATGTTCATCTGGATGCCGAGTTGCGCGGCCGGTCCGGTGAACGCGGCCGATTGCCCGAGCAGGATGCGGTCTTCGGTCACCCCCACTTCGGCCGCGTGCAAGGCCCACGCCGATGCCGCAAGCATCACGCCGATGATCCAGCGCCCGAAGCGCGATCCCCCTTGATGCATGTTGTTCTCCCGTGCCGGATTCCCGATCATGTCGGGCCGCGAGGCTAGCACAGCGCGGCGATGCCACTGGGTTTCCGTTCGTACGCCGATACGGTACATGTTGCGATGATTCGACATGGGCGCCTTCGCAGCGTCACGCGTACCGTCGGTCGACCTCGTCGAGACCTTCGCTCACCAGGTGCGTCACATCGGCCCAATCGCGCAACACGAATCGATGGCCATCGAAGGCGATGCAATTGACGCTGGCGTTGAGCAGATCCCAGGATCGCCGCGCTTCGATCGGCGTGCCGGTGGCCATGCGATAGGCGCAATCGAGCACGCCGCCATGCGCGGTGATGACGACGCGTTGTCCGGGATGGCTGCGGCCGATGCGCTCGATCGTCTGGCTGACACGGGCATAGAACCCGCCGAGCGTCTCGCCGCGCTCGATCACCGCATCGGGCTGGCGCGCCTGCCATTGCGCATACTCGACCGGAAAGCGCTCGGGCAATTCGTCCAGCCGATGGCCTTCGAGCACGCCGTAATTGCGTTCGCGCAGTCCGGCGTCCGGATGCACGGCCACCCCGGTGGTCAGCGCAATCGCATCCGCGGTCTTGCGCGCTCGGCGCAGATCGCTGGTGTACAAGGCGTCGACGCGTTCGCGCGCGAGCCGCACCGCGACCGCACGCGCCTGCCGGCGACCGTCCTCGTTGAGGTCGATGTCGATATGGCCTTGCAGTCGACGGTCGCGGTTCCACGGCGTTTCGCCGTGTCGCACGAGCACCAGCTCGCATACGGTCATCGGATGCGCCCTCAGAGTTTGATTGCGGGATTGAGCGTGTATCGGCCGGTGATGCTGGCCTGCGCGAGGATCTTGCCTTGCATCGCCGCGAGCGCGTTGGCACGCGTGAAATGCGTGGCATCGCTCATCGGCAGTTCGAGCCGCGGCACCGACAAGGCATACAGGGTGAACACATAGCGATGCGGGATCGCATCGTTCCACGGCGGACACGGACCGTCATAGCCGTAATAGTCGCCGCCCATGTCGCTGTCGCCGGCAAACCATCCTGTGTAATCGTTGATGCCGTGATGAAGCACCGCGTCGGACCCGGCACGCGCGATGGTCGGACCGCCCTTGCCGCGCGGCGTGACGGTGTGGCTGAACTCGCCGGCCGCGATCGGTTTGGCGTCGGCCGGCAAATCGATCAGCACCCAATGCGTGAAGTCCAGTCGCGGCAGATCGGCCGGCACCACGCGGCCTTCCTGATTGACGTCGTCGCCGCTCGAAGGCACATCGGGGTCGTGACAGATGATCGCCAGCGATTGCGTTGCGGCCGGCAGATCGCTCCAGGCCAGATGCGGATTGCGGTTGTTCGAAAGCCGGACATGGGTGTGCGCATCGATCACGCCGAACGCAAACTCGCCGGGAATCACGCCACCATCGGGAAAGCTGTCGCTCCAGAACTTCATCGCGTCTCCTCCTCAAGGTGCTGCGGGATGGATCTGCAACCAGATCGTGACCGGGCCGTCGTTGGTGAGGCTGACTTTCATGTCGGCCCCGAACACGCCGGTTTCAATGGCGGCCAAGTCGTTAGCGTAGCGTGTCCGCAGATGGGTGACGAAGCTTTCGAACAACGCGCGGCCGAGTTCGGGGGCTGCGGCAGGCGTGAAGCTCGGGCGCGTACCGGCGTTGGTATCGGCGGCGAGCGTGAATTGCGGCACCAGCAGCAGACCGCCGCGCACATCGAGCAGCGAGCGATTCATCTTGCCCGCGGCGTCGGAGAACACCCGGTAGCGCACGAGCTTGTCGGCGAGTGTCGCGCATTCGCGCGGGGTATCGCCGCGCTCGGCGCAGACCAGCACCATCAGACCGGCGTCGATCCGGCCGACGCAAGCGCCGTCGACCGCCACATCGGCATGCGTGACCCGTTGCAGCAGCGCGATCATCGCGGCGTCGCGCGGCCGCTCAGTCGAGCGTGACGCGCGCGAACTTGCGCTTGCCGACTTGCACGACGTAAGTGCCGGCGGCGAGTTTGAGCGCCTTGTCGGAGATCACGCTGCCGTCGATGCGCACGCCGCCTTGCTCGACCATGCGCATCGCTTCGCTGGAACTGGGCACGAGATTGGCGCCCTTGAGCACCGCTGCGATGCCCAGGGGCGCGCCGGTGAGGATGACCGTCGCGATCTCATCGGGCACGCCGCCGCGGGCGCGATTGACGAAGTCGGCTTCCGCGCCATCGGCAGCGGCGGCGCCGTGAAACCGCGTCACGATCTCCTTGGCCAGCGCGACCTTCACATCGCGCGGATTCGCCCCGTCTTCGACCGCCTGCTTGAAGCCCGCGATGTCGCGCAACGGCTTGAAGCTGAGCAGTTCGTAATAGCGCCACATCAAGGTGTCGGAAATGCTCATGAGCTTGCCGAACATCTCATTCGGGTGCTCGCTGATGCCGACGTAATTGCCCTTGCTCTTGCTCATCTTCTCGACGCCGTCGAGCCCTTCGAGCAAGGGCATGGTCAGGATGCATTGCGGCTCCTGGCCGTATTGCTTTTGCAATTCGCGTCCGACCAGCAGGTTGAATTTTTGATCGGTGCCGCCGAGTTCGAGATCGGATTGCAGCGCGACCGAGTCGTAGCCCTGCATGAGCGGATACAGAAACTCATGCACCGAGATCGGCACGCCGTCCTTGTAGCGCTTGGTGAAGTCGTCGCGTTCGAGCATGCGCGCCACGGTGTAGCTTGCGGCGAGCTTGATCATGCCGCGTGCGCCGAGCGCGTCGCACCACTCGCTGTTGTATCGCACCTCGGTGCGCTGCGGATCGAGCACCAGGCTCGCTTGGCGATAGTAAGTCTCGGCGTTCTCGCGGATCTGTTCGGCCGTCAATGGCGGGCGTGTGGTGTTGCGCCCCGACGGATCGCCGATCAACGAGGTGAAATCGCCGATCAGGAAGATCACGGTATGGCCGAGATCCTGCAATTGACGCAACTTGTTGAGCACCACCGTATGTCCGATATGAATATCGGGCGCGGTCGGATCCAGGCCGAGCTTGACGCGCAATGGCTTGCCGCTGGCTTCGCTGCGCGCGAGCTTTTGCGCCCATTCCGATTCGATCAGCAACTCTTCGCAGCCGCGCTTGGTGATCGCAAGCGCTTCTTGGACTTGGTCGGACAATGGCAGGATCGATTCGCAGGTCATGGAAAGTTCTTACAGGTCGGGCTTGGAGCGGCTGCTATATTGACGCCCGTCAATCGAGCGCAGCGCCGGGGAACTCTTGTGCGTCGCGCTTGATCTGAACCATTCGTTGATCGGGCGGGGCATTCATACTCGGCCGGCCAGCAACCTCGGGCATCTGCCTGCCGACGTTTGCGTTGCTCGATGCATCGTCGGTGCTCATACCCGCAGTCGCGCAACACGGCTGCACAGCGTCAGGATTCTAGCTGAATGACCTTGATTCAACGCCTTGCGCGGTCCCTGCGTGCGCCGCATCTGTCCTTGCATGCCAAGCTGCTGATCGCGCTTGGATGCGCGCTTTCCTTGTATGGCGGCGCAAGCGCGCTCGCCTCCTTGGGCGATGAAATGCTCGCCCAGCCCTTGCCGAGCGGCAATCGATTGAGCGTCGATGTTGCGCTGGCCGATCTCGACGCTCAGATCGAACGCCTGTCCGCACAGCCCCAGAACTTCATTGCCGAAGAGACCTTGCGCCCGGGTGACACGATCGCCGCCGCCCTGCAGCGCCTCAACATCGACGATCCCGCTGCCCTCGCCTTCATCCGCAACGATGCGACCGCACGCCGTTTGTTCGACCTGCGTCCGGGCCGCAAGATCACTGCGCAAAGCGACGATGCGGGTCGGCTGCTTTGGCTGCAATTTCCGGTACCCGGTCGGCGCGATGACGATGGCGCGCAACCGGTGACCGAGGCGCAACCTCAGCAGCATGTGGTACGCATCGAGCACGACGGCACGCAATTGCGTGCCGTCGAGCAAAGCCTGGACGCGGAACGCCGCGTCGAGATGCGCTCGGGTGTGATCACCTCGTCCTTGTTCGCGGCGACCGACGCCGCCTCGGTGCCCGACGCGATCACCATGCAGATCGCCGAGATCTTCGATTCGGAAATCGATTTCCACGTCGATCTGCGGCGCGGCGACACGTTCCGCGTGGTCTACGAGACTTTGTATGTGAACGGCGAATATGTGCGATCCACGCGCGTGCTGGGTGCCGAATTCGTCAATGCCGGCACCACGTATTCCGCCTACTGGTTCGAGCCGACGCCGGGCAAAGGCACGTATTACGCCGACGACGGCAAGAGTCTGCGCAAGGCCTTCTTGCGCTCGCCGATCGAGTTCTCGCGCGTGAGCTCCGGCTTCAGCGACAACCGTCTGCACCCGATCCATATGCGCTGGCAGCGGCATACCGGCGTGGATTACGCCGCACCGACGGGCACGCCGATCCGCTCGGTCGCCGATGGCGTGATCGATTTTATCGGCAGAAAGAACGGCTACGGCAACGTCATCGTCGTTCGGCATTCGGGCATGTACGAAACCCTGTACGCGCACATGAGCCGCTTTGCATCCGGAATGCAACGCGGCGCACGCGTGAGCCAAGGGCAGGTCATCGGGC
>CAYUYC010000161.1:0-7394 GCA_964448945.1 uncultured Burkholderiaceae bacterium | reverse complement strand
TCCCCTTCGTATTGCAGGACCACGCCGAAAGCGAAGACCTTCGCGGTCAGGGTCATTGCAGCCGTTGCGCATGCTGCGAGAAGCAAGGTTTTTTTCATTCGCTGCTTTTGATCGATGGGAGTGCTCATTGCGAGATCAACGCAGCAAGGGGTTACGTGCGGGCTCGCCCTTCTTTGAGCAAACGGCTTCTGAGACCGCACGCCCAAGCAAACCGATGGAGCCGCCGATGAAGCAGCTGTATTCCTGCCCTGATTTGGTCCGCACGTTGTAGCGCGTGGTGGCGCCCTCGTTGACGCGGTTGCTGACGGTGAAGTCGCTCTTGCTCAGACCAAGGGCAAATGCGGTGCGTTCGACGATGGCATCGTCGGTCACGGCGATCGAGGCGCAGCCGGTGGTGAAGCACGCGCCTGCGGCCAGCGTCACGGTCAGAAGGCGCGTGGAAAGGTCGGATTTCATCGCGGTGTCCTTGCGGTCAAGAGGTCGCGGCGCGCGTGTCACGGGCCGAGGCACGCAATGTGGACAGTGCGGCGACGCACATCAAGCGTTCGACCGACGAGTGACGCAGAGCGGTGTCCGAGCGACGATAGGCCCGGACGAGAGGCGATGAACGACATCGTTGAGCACCGCACGCGTCGCGAGGCAACCGGGCAGATGCCGTTCAAGCGTGCGAAAACGCTGGCGCGGCGACAACAGATTCAGTGAAGCGCTGTGCAAAAAGCAAAAGCGGGCCGCAGCCCGCTTTTGCTTTTTGGTGAATGAGTCACCTCACCCCTTCAACCCCGCCGCATCGCGCAGCACTTGCACACGGTCGGTCGCTTCCCAGGTGAACTCGGGTTCGTTACGCCCGAAGTGCCCGTAGGCCGCGGTCTTTTCGTAGATCGGGCGCAGCAGGTCGAGCATTTGCACGATGCCCTTCGGGCGCAGGTCGAAATGCTCGGCCACCAAGGCGGCGATCTTCTCGTCCGAGATCACGCCGGTGCCTTCGGTGTAGACCGTGATGTTCATCGGGCGGGCCACGCCGATGGCGTACGAGACCTGCACTTCGCAGCTCTTGGCGAGGCCCGCGGCGACCACGTTCTTGGCCACATAGCGCGCGGCGTAGGCGGCCGAGCGGTCGACCTTGGACGGGTCCTTGCCCGAGAACGCGCCGCCGCCGTGCGGGGCCGCGCCGCCGTAGGTGTCGACGATGATCTTGCGGCCGGTGAGGCCAGAGTCGCCGTGCGGGCCGCCGATGACGAAGGAGCCGGTCGGGTTCACGTAGTACTTGGTCTTCTCGGTCAGCATGTGCTTGGGGATGACCGGCTTGATGATCTCTTCGATCACCGCTTCTTCGATTTCTTTGTGGGTCTTGCTCGGGTGGTGCTGGGTGGAGAGCACCACGGTGTCGATGCTGTGCGGCTTGCCGTCCACATAGCGCACGGTCAGTTGCGACTTGGCATCGGGGCGCAGCCAGGCCAGGCGGCCGTCGCGGCGCAACTGGCTTTGGCGCTCGACGAGGCGGTGCGCGTAATAGATCGGGAAGGGCATCAGCTCCGGGGTTTCGTCGCAGGCGTAGCCGAACATCAGGCCTTGGTCGCCGGCGCCCTGATCGAGGAACAGGCCCTTGCCTTCGTCCACGCCTTGGGCGATGTCGGGCGATTGGGTGCCGTAGCACACATGCACCGAGCAGCCGTCGGCGTCAAAGCGCAGTTCGGGGTCGTTGTAGCCGATGCGGCGGATGGTGTCGCGCGCGACCTTGGCGTAATTGACGTGGGCGCTGGTGGTGATCTCACCGGCCAGCACCGTCAAACCGGTCGAGACCAGTGTCTCGGCGGCCACGCGGGCCTTGGGGTCCTGGGCTAGAATCGCGTCGAGAATCGCATCCGAGATTTGATCCGCGACTTTGTCGGGGTGACCTTCGGAGACCGATTCGGAGGTAAAGAGAAATTCGGACATCGCTCGTGCTTCCTTGAAATGTGGTGTCGGCAATCTTGCGTTGCCGTCTTCACGAGCGGCGACGCTTTAGCGGAATTTGTTCGGCAGTCTGTCGACCCCGCGCCCCGCAAGTTGTCAATTAACTCGGCCCCGGCATTCTACTCTCGCGCCATCTCCGGTTTGGGTGAAACCCCGCACACCGGGCCTTCTTCCTCGAACGCATGCACGCCCTGTTTTTTCGCCTTGCTGGACGAATGCCCTTGCGGCTGTTGCATACGCTCGGCGGATGGGCCGGCCGTCTGGCGTATGGCAGTTCGGCGAGCTATCGGCACAAGATCGACCACTTCATGGCCCAGGCCGGCTATACCGATCCGGCGATCAAGCGCGCGGCCATCGTCGAAGCCGGCAAGGCATTGGCCGAAATCCCCTGGATGTGGATCCAGCCCAGCGAAGTCACCACCGCGCGCATGGGCGTCACCGGCTGGGACGCGGTCGAACAAGCCCAGGCTGCCGGTCGGGGCATTCTGTTCCTGACCCCGCATCTGGGTTGCTTCGAGGCCGCGGCCCAGTACTACGCCATGCGCGGCGGCCCGATCACCGTGCTGTACAGCCCGCCGCGCCAACCCTGGTTGCGCAAGATCGTCGATCACGCACGCGCGCGCACCAACCTGCATACCGCGCCGGCCACCCTGGCCGGGGTGCGCCAGTTGGCCAAGGCGCTCAAGCGCGGCGAGGCCATCGGCATCCTGCCCGACCAGGTGCCCGGTCCCAACGAAGGGATCTGGGCCGAGTTCTTCGGGCGCGCGGCTTACACCATGACCCTGCCGGCCAAACTGCAATTGCTCACCGGCGCGACGGTGATGGTGGTCTTTGCCGAACGCACCGCCAATCCGAGCGGGTATTGCGTGCGCTTTGCGCCCTTCGACGAGACCTTCGACAAAGACCCGCTGCATCAGGCCAATCAAATCAATCGGGCCATGGAGCGCCTGATCGCCCAGGCTCCCGCGCAATACATGTGGGGCTACAACCGCTTCAAAGTGCCGTCGGGCGTGGCGCCGCCGCCCGCCGATCTGCGCACACAACTCGACCGGGAGCGCACCGCATGATGCGATTCGCCATTGCGCTCATGCGCACCATCGGCCGGCTGCCTTACGCGGTACAAGTCCGCATCGGCAATGGCCTGGGCTGGCTGTTGTTCCAGCTCGTCGTGCCGCGCCGGCGCGTCGCCTTGCGCAATCTGGAGCTGTGCTTTCCGCAATGGTCGGCGCAACAACGGCGCACCGTCGCGCTCGCGCATTTCAAGGCGTATGCGCGCACCTTTCTCGATCGCGGCATCTTGTGGTTTGCCCCGCAGGACAAGCTCGAGCGCCTGATCCATGTCGAAGGTGCGGAGCATTTCGAGCGCAATCTGCCCGCGGTATCGGGCAAGCCGCTCATCTTGCTGGTGCCGCACTTTCTCGGCCTCGATGCCGGCGGCATGGCGGTGGCGATGCGCGCGCAGGTGGTGTCGATGTACACGCGCCAGGGCAACCCGGTGCTCGATGCGCAATTGCGCGCCGGGCGCGAGCGCTTCTCGGGCGCCGAGCTGTATTCGCGCGATGACGGCATCCGGCCGGTGGTGCGCGCGATGAAGCGCGGCCTGCCCTTCTTCGTGCTGCCCGACATGGACCTGGGGCCCAGCGATGCGGTGTTTGTGGATTTTTGCGGCGTCAAAGCCGCGACGATCACCGTGGTACCGCGTCTGGCGCGCATGGCGCAGGCCAATGTCGTGCCAATGATCTCGACCCTGGCCGAGGACGGCAGCGGTTATCGGGTGCGGTTCTATCCGGCCTTCGAGGACTACCCCGGCGCCGACGAGACCCAGGCCACGCAGCGCATGAACGACTTCATTGCCGAGCGCGTGCGCGAAACCCCGGCCCAGTACTACTGGGTGCACAAGCGCTTCAAGACCCGCCCGCCGGGCGAGCCCTCGTTGTACTGATCGGCGCTCAGCCGTGCAGCAAGGCGCGGATGTCGTTGGCGACCGGCGTGGGTTGCTGGCCGTAACGCACGAACAGGCGCAGACGGCCTTCGGGGTCAAAGAGGTACATGCCGGCAAAGTGGTCCATGGTGTAGCTCGTCTCTGAGCTGCCCGGCACCTTCTGATAGAACACCTTGAATTCCTTGGCGGTCGCGGCGATCTGTTCCTTGCTGCCGGTCAGGCCCAGAAAGCGCGGATCAAAACTCGGCACGTAGTTCGCGAGGAGTTCTTTGGTGTCGCGCTCGGGATCGATGGTGACGAACAGCACCTGGACGCGATTGGCCTCGTCGCCGAGCTGCTTCATGACTTCCATCATCTCGACCATCGTGGTCGGGCATACGTCGGGGCATTGGGTATAGCCGAAGAAGATCGCGACCACCTTGCCCTTGAAGTCCGCGAGCGTGCGCGGCTTGCCGGTATGGTCGGTGAGCGCAAAGTCCTTGCCGTAGCCGGCGCCGGTGATGTCGGTGTTTTCGAACTTGTGCTTGGGCTGGCACCCGGCCAGGGCGGCGATCAGGGCCAGGGCCAGCAGGACAGCGCGTATCCGGGGAGATTTCATGCGTCGTCATCGCGGCGCATGGCGCCTGCGCTCAAAGTAGGTAATGGTCGACCAGCAATGCCGCGAACAGGAGCGCGAGGTAGACGATCGAAAACCGGAACATCGCGCGCGCGGCGGCGTCAGTGTAGCGGCGCCAGACGATCCACGCATGGCGCAGGAATGCGACTCCGAGCACCAAGGCCGCGGCGAGGTAGACCCAGCCGCTCATGCGCACGGCAAACGGCAGCAAGGTGGTCGCCACCGCCAGCACGGTGTACATGAAGACGTACAAGCGCGTGAGCGCCGGCCCGTGCGTCACCGGCAGCATCGGCAGGCCCGATTTGCGAAAGTCCTCGGCGCGGTACAGCGCGAGCGACCAGAAATGCGGCGGCGTCCAGGCGAAGATGATGAGCACCAGGATCCAAGCGGCGGCCGGCACATCGCCCGCGATCGCGGCCCAGCCCAGCGCCGGCGGCATCGCGCCCGACAAGCCGCCGATCACGATGTTCTGCGGCGTATGCGGTTTGAGCAGCATGGTGTAGACCACCGCATAGCCGACGAAGGTCGCGAAGGTCAGCCACATGGTGAGCGGATTGACCAGGCTGTGCAGCACCAGCATGCCCAGGCCGCCGACCGCGCCCGAGAACACCAGCACCTGCATGGCGCCCAGTTCACCGCGCGCGGTGGCGCGCCCGCGGGTGCGGGCCATGCGCGCATCGATCTCGCGCTCGATCAGGCAATTGACCGCAAACGCGGCGCTGGCAAGCAGCCAGATGCCCGCGGTGCCGGCCACCACCTTGTCCCAGGGCGGCAGCTCGGGCGACGCGAGGAACATGCCGATCACCGCGCAGAACACCGCCAGTTGGGTCACGCGCGGCTTGGTCAGCCGCGCGTACTGGCGCGCACGCTCGGCGAGGCTGGTGCTGGCGATGGCGATCTGCATGTCGGCTCCTCGTTCGGCGTTGATCACGCGGTCAATCGGTCTTGCGGCCAGCGCGCGGGCGCACCGGCGCGCACCGCACGCGCCGCCACGGCAATGCGCTGATGGATGGCGACCAGGGTCAGCAACACCAGGGCCGCGCCCGCGTTGTGCGCGACCGCGATCGGCAGCGGCAATTGCAGCAGCACGTTCGAAACACCCAGCGCCACTTGCGCGACCAGCAGGACCATCAAGGCGGTGCCGAGCCGGCGCAGCGCGGGCTCGGCGCGCACGCGCCAGGCAAACGCCAGCCCGATCGCCAGCGCGACATAGGCAAAGCTGCGATGCGCCCAATGGATGGCGGTGAGCGCGGCGAAAGGCAGAGCCTCGCCCTCGGCGGTCGTGCCCAGCGGGCGCAACAGATGGAAGGCATCGCCGAGTTGCATCGCGGGCACCACGCTGCCCTGGCACAAGGGCCAATCGCTGCAGGCCAGGGCCGCGTAATTGGTGCTGGTCCAGCCGCCGAGCACGATCTGCACGACGATGGCGCCGAGCGCTGCGAACGCCAACGGGCGCAATGCCGCTACGCGCTCGGGCGCGGCAAACCGCGGCGCGGGCGCGGCCGACAAGGCCACCAGCAGCAACAGACTCAGCGTGAGCAGCCCACCGATCAGATGCCCGGTGACGATCACGGGCTTGAGCAGCAAGGTCACGGTCCACGCGCCGAATGCGCCTTGCAGGATCACCACGCCCACCACTGCGATCGCGAGCCACGGCGCGCGCTGCCAGGCGCGCCGCGCACGCCAGGCGGCGATCGCGAGCGCGACGATGGTGGCGCCGAGCAGGCCCGCGATGTAGCGATGGAACATCTCTTTCCAGGCCTTGGCCATGGTGACCGGGCCGAAGGGCGTGGCGGCTTCTTCCTGCGCGATCGCGTGCCGCGCGCTGGCGGGCGTGAGGTCGCCGTAACAGCCGGGCCAATCGGGGCAGCCGAGTCCGGCATCGGTCAGGCGCACGAATGCGCCGACCACCACGACCACGAAGGTGAAGCCCACCGCGATGCGCGCGAGCACCGCAAACCGGCGCGCGTCGCGATCGATCCAGCGCACTGCGCCGACGACCACGCCCATGAGCAGCGCGACGACGACCATGCCTTCGATGAGGCTCAAGCGTTCCATGGGCGCCTCGTCATCCGATGCCAGACGCCCACAACAGGCGGCTGAGGTCTTTGCGCGCGCGCGCGGGTTGCGCATCGGCCGGCCATTGCAGCATCAGGTTGCCGAGTGGATCGACGAGAAACACCCGGCCTGCGTCGAGCACCGGGGCGGCGCCGCCCGGCACCGTGGTGCCGAGCCAGGCCGCGGCTTGGGCGGCATCCACGCGTGCGATCGTCGTGCCGGCATAGGCCGCGAGCACTTTGGGCTCGATGTTTGCCGGGCCGGTGAGCAGCAACAGACGCTCGACCCGCGGCTGCTCTTTGCCCATCGCGGCGCGCACCTGGCGCATGAGGTACAGGCGCTTGACGCAGGCTTCATCGCAATCGGCCGCGGCGACGGTGACCATGATCCAGCGCCCGCGCAGGCTGCCGAGGTCGAGCGCGCGTCCATCGAGATCGCGCGCCGCGAGCACGGGCATCGGCCGTTGCGGATCGATCAGACTGCCGTAATTGGTCTTGCCGTCGGGCACCAGCCGATCGACCAGCGCCCCGGCGCCGGGGATGTGCTCGGCCCAGACCGGCGCGAAGTACAAGGCCGATGCCAGGGTGAACGGCAAGGCGCACACGATGACGATGAGCCACAGCACCCAGGTGCTGCGCGCCTTGCGCGGGTGTGCGACGACGACATTGCGCGCGGGTTGCGCGCGCGGGCTGCGATCAGCGGTCGGGTTGGCCTGCATCAGCGGTGTCCTCCCGCCGCTTGCCGCGGCCGAGCACACCGAACCAGAACCACACGCCGATCGTCAGCGCCGACAGCGCGTACCACTGCACTGCGTAGGCCACATTG
>CAYUYC010000160.1:2638-7406 GCA_964448945.1 uncultured Burkholderiaceae bacterium | reverse complement strand
GGTGGCTTCGTCGAGCAGCAGCAGCGGCGGATTCTTCAGAAGCGCGCGGGCGATCGCGATGCGCTGGCGCTGGCCGCCGGACAGGCGCACGCCGCGCTCGCCGAGGTCGGTGCGGTAGCCCTGCGGAAGTTGTTCGAGAAATTCGTGTGCGTAGGCGGCGCGGGCGGCAGCGATCACCTCGTCGTCGGTCGCATCGAGCCGGCCGTAGCGGATGTTCTCCATCGCATCGGCCGAGAAGATCACCGGGTCTTGCGGCACCACCGCGATGCGCGCGCGCAGATCCTCCAGCGCCAGGCTGCGGATGTCGGCGCCGTTGAAGCGCACCACGCCCGATTCGACATCGTAGAAGCGCTGCAAAAGCTGGAAGACCGTGGTCTTGCCCGCGCCCGACGGGCCGACCAGCGCCACGGTCTCGCCCGGCGCCACCGTCAGTGCGTAGTCGTCGAGGGCCGCGGTCTGCGGGCGCGACGGGTAATGAAAGCGCACATGCTCGAAGGCGATCGCCGCGCTGTGCGGGCTGGGCAAGGGCGCGGCCTGCGCGGGCGAGGCGATCGGGGTTTGCGCATGCAGCAGTTCCATCAGGCGTTCGGTCGCGCCGGCGGCGCGTTGCATGTCGCCCCAGACTTCGGCGATGACGCCGACCGATCCGGCCACGATGCCCGCGTACAGGACGAAGGACGCGAGCTGGCCGCCGGTCATTTCGCCCGCGACGACCGCGCGGGCGCCCAGCCACAACACGAAGACGATCGCACCGAACACGCCCGAGATGATGAGCGCGGTGAGCATCGAACGTACCCGCGTGCGCTTCATCGCCGATGCAAAGCCGCGCTCGACCGCATCGGCAAAGCGTGCGGATTCGCGCGGCTCCTGGGTGTACGACTGCACGGTGCTGGCGGCGTTGAGCACTTCGCCGGCGAGCGCCGAGGCATCGGCGATGCGGTCTTGCGATTCGCGCGAGAGTTTGCGCACCCGCCGCCCGATCAAGAGGATGGGCGCGACCACGATCAGCAACAGCCCGATGTTGACCGCGAACAGCTTGAAGCTCGTGACCGCGAGCATCACCATGCCGCCCGCGAACTGGAAGGCCGAACGCAGCCCCATCGAGATCGATGAGCCGACCACGGTCTGTACCAGCGTGGTGTCGGCGGTCAGGCGCGAGAGCACTTCGCCGGTCTGCAGGGTCTCAAAGAATTGCGGCGATTGGCGCAGCACTTTGGCGTACACCGCGCTGCGCAGATCGGCCGTCACGCGTTCGCCGAGCCAGCTCACCATGTAAAAGCGCGCCGCGACCGCGGCGGCCCAGAACACCGCGAGCGCGAACAAGAAGATGAAATGGCCCTGGATGCCGGCGCCGCCGTTGCCGGCCTGGGCGACCGCGGATTTGACGAAGCCTTCGTCGATGAGATCGCGAAACGCCAGCGGTACCGCGAGCAAGGTGGCCGCGCCGATGCACAACAGCACGAAGGCCAGCACGATGCGCGCGCGATACGGCCGCAGGAAGGGCGCGAGCGCGCCGAGCGCGGACAGGCGCCGCACCGGCGGCGTGTCGGCAGTGGCGGTACTCGAAGATGCGGGCGCGGAAAGGGGCGGGGTCGATGTCATGAAAGTCGGTGCCTGGGCGATGTGAGCGATTTTCCTATAGGCCGACGCGGCGATCGCCGACACAGGAAACCCTCACGTGCGCCGATATCACTACGCAAGAGGGGGAATTCGCCCCGTGCCCGCACAACCTCAACCGCGAATCTGGTCACACTATGACGCACGCCGAGCCGCTCACCTTGTTGGAAGATCGCACGACCCGCGTGCACGAAGTGCGCGTGGCACGTCTGGCGCGCGCCATCGCGCGCCGTCTTCGGATGTCTGCGCGTGAGATCGCCTTGATCGGGCGCGCCGCGATGTTGCACGACATCGGCAAGATTGCCGTGCCCATGTCGCTGCTCCATAAACCCGCCGGCCTCATCGAGGATGAGCGCGAAGTCATGCAGCGCCACGTGGCGGCCGGATTCGATCTGCTTTGCCAGGCCGGCGCACCGATCAAGGTGGCGCTGATCGCGTTGCAGCATCACGAGCGGCTCGATGGTTCGGGCTATCCGAGCGGCGCATCGGGCGATGCGATCCTGTTCGAGTCGCGCATCGTCGCCGTCGCCGACGTGGTCGATGCGATCACCTCGCGCCGTGCTTACAAGCCTGCGTTGGCGCATGAGGCGGCGATCGAGGAATTGATCAATGGCCGTGCGATCCGCTACGACCCGATCGTCGTCGATGCCTGTCTCGCGGTGCTGGAGGAGCGCGCCTTGATCGAGGGCGTCATCGCCTCAGAGCGTGAAGTTCATGCGCGACACCAAGGCGCCCGGCACGAGCGAGGTGCTGGTCGATCGGAATCCGTAGCTCGATGAATCGACGATCAGTTCGCGCTCTTGGGTGAGCGCTTCGAGCGCGGTGCCGAACAACGCGTAGATCGTGTCGTCGAAGCGCATGGGCTCGCAAGGCGCCACCGCCACGCCGTTCTCGACCCAGAGCGTCGCAAAGCGCGTCATGCCGGTCACGCGGGCGCGCGCACGATCGGAATAATTGAGATACCAAAGGTTGTTGATGTACAGACCGTCGCCGAGCGCGGCGGTCGCTTCTTCGCTGGGCAGATCGCCCGCATCGAGCGCCAGCGCGACGGCGTGCTCGTCGTCGGCGCCGGTGGGTGCGATGCCGTATTCGGCGCCGGTGCGCGCGCAGACGATCGCATGCGCATGCTGCCCGTGGTTGATCAGGGGCAGCGGCGATTGCCGCAGATGGCCCAGGCTGTCGAAGCCCGGTGCATAGCCGGTGGCCAGATCGTCGGTGAGCGTGAACCGGTCGTGCAGACGCGCCTGACCATCGACCAGCAATTGCAGGCTGCTGCGCTTGGTGGCTTGTTCCTTGGCCGAGAACCCGCCCCATTGCAGCAGATCGAGCAGATCGCCGACCGCCGCGGGGGCGAGGAAGACGCGATAACTGTCGGGCGTGAGCACGCGCGGTGTGCGTTCGAGCAAGCCGAGTTGCGCATGGGCGCGATCGAGCGCGCGGGCAAAGGCATCGGCCTTCCAGTCGTGCCCGGCGACGAGGGCCTTGACCGCGCGATTGCCCGGCGCATGCAGGCTGAAGTCGAAGGCCACCGCATCGACCTCGTGCCAATGGCGCACGCCATGACTGGTCGCGCAACCCGACATCATCGGCCCGGCGGCGAGGATGCCCACGAGGTCCTGACCGCGCGCGATCTCGATGATGTCGCGCGTCGCGTTGTGCGCATCGGCGCCCGAACTGCGTTCGATGCGGCGCGAGGTCTGGGCCGCGGTGTTGAGCGTGAGGTAGGGATCGGCGGGCAGCGTCGGCAGCAGGGCCCGCAGATCGGCGCAGGCCGCGCGCAGGCATTCGGCGTCGTCGTCGATCTGCCCCGACAAGGCCACCATGCGCGAGGCATGCCGGCCGTCGTCGATCACGCGGACCGTGGCTTGCGCCAACGTGACATGGCCGGGTTGGCGGATCGCCGCGTGATTGAAGCGCACGAAGTCCGAAGATTCGGCGCGCAAGGCCAGCGTCCAGGCCAAGGGCGGCGGGCACAGCGTGGCCATGCAATCGGCCAGCCGGTCGAAGTGCACTTCCATGGCGGTGGGGGTGAGCGTCGTCGTCATTTCAGGCGGCTCCGCCGAACACATCGACATCGGTGAACAAACAGGCCGGCGAGGCATGGCCCACATGCAAGGTCTGGCCGGGCTCGCCTTTGCCGCAGTAGGGCGTGCCGAGCACTTCGAAGGTGCTCTGGTCGCCCACGGCCGCGAGGCTGCGCCAGAACCGCGCCGACATGCCGCGGTAATTGGGATTGCGCACCACGTGCGTGAGCTGGCCGTCCTCGATCATCTGGCCCCATTCGCAACCGAACTGGAATTTGTTGCGCGTGTCGTCGATCGACCAGCTCACATTGGTACGCACGAGAATGCCGCGCTCGACGCGCGCGATCATCGCGGCCAGTGAGCTGTCGCCGGGTTCGATGTTGAGATTGGCCATGCGATCGATCGGCGGGCGATGCCAACCGGCCGCGCGCGCGTTGGCCACGGGCGCGAGCGCATGGCCGAGTTCGGCGGCGCGCCGCGCCGACATCGCGCTGCCCAATGGGCGCATGAGCACGCCGCGTTCGATCAGCAAGGCCTTGCGTGCGGGCAGGCCGTCGTCGTCGTAGCCATACGACGCGTATTGCTGGGCCCGGGTCGGATCGAAGCTCACGTTCAGTAGTTCGGAGCCGTAGCGGTAATGTCCGAACATGTCGAGCGTGACGAAACTGGTGCCGGCGAAATTGCGCTCGTCGCCGAGGATGCGATCGAGTTCGAGCGGATGGCCGATCGATTCATGGATCTGCAGCACCATCTGGTCGGGCATCGCCAGCAAGTCCATGTTGCCGCTCGGACAATCGGGCGCAAACACGAGCTGCAGCGCTTCTTGCGCCATGCGTTCGCCGCTGCCGGCGAGCCCCGATGCTGCAATGGCCTCGAAGCCGCCTTGCATGCAATAGCCGTTGTATTGCCCGCCCAGGCTGCGGGTCTGGGTGCGGCCTTGCGCGTGGGCGGTGGCGGCGAAGTTGGGGCGCAAGTAGCGGTGGCGCTGGACGATGCGCCCGCCCTGGTTGGTCAGCCAGAGTTGCTGGACTTCGGCGATGTCGATCGACGCGCTGCGATCGACGATGCGTTCATCGCGCCCGGCGGCCGCGTCTTCGGTCATGAGCAGGTCGAACAGCGCGCGCGCC
>CAYUYC010000160.1:0-2628 GCA_964448945.1 uncultured Burkholderiaceae bacterium | reverse complement strand
TTGCGTGGCTGCATCGGCGGGCGGCACGAAACGGGTGATCGGGCGCAAGGCGCAAGTGCGCGCCCATTCATGCGCCTGATCGAGCGCGGCCTGCAGTCCGGCGGGCGAGAGGTCGGCCGTGGCCGCATACCCGAGTCCTCCGCGATCGATCACCGTCAACATGGCGCCGGCATCCGACGACATCCGCACCGGTTCCGCAACGCCCGAGCGCACGCCGATCTCGGTATCGCGCCGGTGCACCAGGCGCAGCGACCAGAACTCGGCATCGGATGACAGCGCGCGCGCGCTGGCTTGCACGCGTTCGAGAACCAGATCGGGAGTCAGCATGGCGGGTGTCGTTGCGAAGCGGCGGCGGGTGGCGATGACAGACCCGCATGATAGGAGCGCGCTACGCGCAGACACGCCGCACCCGGCGCGGCGCCGGGTCATTCCACCGTTGTCAACGCGGTCAAATGAATGAAAAAGAATGGAAGGCGTGCGGCGTCGCCGGTGCGGCCCGTGTTAGAGGAAGCCGTCTCGATGGCCTCCCGCATTCGGGTGACAGGGTTCTGCCTTAGCGCCTACTAGTTGACTTCCACCGCGATATCGCCGGCGGCGCGGGCCTGCATTTGCCCGATGCACGCGGCGCTGGCGAAGCCCGCGGCGCGCAATTGCCCGAGCACGGCGTCGATGCTTTCGGGGCTGCAGGCGACCAGCAGTCCGCCGGAGGTTTGCGGGTCGGTCAGCAGCGCGCGCTCGCGTGCGCCGATGCGCGATCCCAGACGCATTTGCGCCTGGATCCCGGCCCAATTGCGCGCCGAGGCGCCGGTGACGTATCCGGCGTCGACCAGGGCGGGCGCCTGTTCGATGACCGGGACGGCCGACCAATCGAGCCGCGCGGTCAGTCCTGCGCCGTTGGCGAGTTCACGCGTATGGCCGAGCAATCCGAAACCGGTGACATCGGTCAGCGCGTGCACGCCCGGCAGTTTTGCGAGTGCCGGGCCGGGGGTGTTGAGCTGCGTGGTGATGTCGATCATCCGCGCGTACCCGGCGGCATCCAGCGCGCCTTTCTTGAGCGCCGCCGACAGCACGCCTACGCCGAGCGGCTTGCCCAGGACGAGCGCGTCGCCGTCGCACGCTGCGCAATTGCGCTTGAGGTCGCGCGGATGCACCAGCCCCATCACCACGAGTCCGTAGATCGGTTCGACCGAGTCGATGGTGTGGCCGCCGGCGATCGGAATCCCGGCGGCGCGGCAGACCGCTTGCCCGCCGGCGAGCACGCGTTCGATCGTGTGCAACGGCAATTGATTGACCGGCATCGCGACGATGGCCAGCGCCATGATCGGCGTGCCTCCCATCGCGTACACATCGCTGATGGCGTTGGTGGCGGCGATGCGGCCGAAATCGTAGGCATCGTCGACGATGGGCATGAAGAAATCGGTCGTCGCGATCAAGGCCTGTTCGTCGTTGAGCTGCCAGACCGCCGCATCGTCGCTGGTCTCGATGCCGACCAGGAGTTGCGGCGGGATCGCCGCGGGCGCCTGGTGCCGCAGGATGTCGGCGAGCACGCCGGGCGCGATCTTGCAGCCGCAGCCGCCGCCATGCGAGAACGAGGTCAGGCGCAACGGGTCGGGTGCATTCATCGCTTGCTCATCACGGAGTCGATCAATTGGAGCACGGCATCGTGCTCGCGCTCCGGCGCAAACAAGGGCCGGCGGGCATGGCATTGCTGCTTGAGGCGCAAGCGGAATTCGCGATCGTGTTCGACGCGCAGCATCAGATCGGCCAGCGCGCGCGGATCGCCGGGTGCGAAATAGCCTTCGTAATCGTGGCCGAGCATGCCCAGATTGCCCGAGATGCGGCTGGCCAGCACGCGCACGTCGCTCATGACCGCCTCGACGATGACGTTGGCACCGCCTTCGATACGGCTCGAGACGACCAGCGCGCGGGCGCGACGGATCAGCTCGCGGCTGGCGTGGTGGGTCAATTCGCCGATCCAGGTGTAATGCAGCGAGCGCGCGGCCTGGGCGGCGGTTTCGAGCGCCGGATCCAGCGCCCGCCCGACCTGGACCACCCGGATCGACGATGCATCGGGCAGCAGACGCGCGGCGCGCATCAGGGTGAGCGGATCTTTCTCGTTGCGCAGATGGCCCACGCTCACGATCTCGAACGCATCGCGGCGCGGTTCGTGACGCGCCTCGTATTGCGCCGACTGGTAGATCACCTCGATCTTGTCGCGCAGCCAGGGCTCGATCTCGAACTTGGCTTGCGGTTGCAGCACGACGATGCGGCGTGCCGCGCGCAGCGATTGGGCTGCCGATGGGTCGCGGTGGATGTCGCGATAGACGTCGGTGCCGGTCAAGACCAGGACCACCGGGCGATCGGGATAGGCAGCGACGAACGACTCGATCGCCTCGGCGCTGCGGCGCGCGTGCAGCGCGATCAGCACATCGGGCGCGGCGCCATACCAGCCTTCCGAGAGACGCACGTCGTAGCGCGCGCGAAGGATGCCGGCCCAGCGGCGCGCAGTCTGCCAATTGCCGTTGTTAGCCGCCTCCAAGGCGGGCGTCACAATCAGGACGGAAGGCTTCATGCCATGGGCGCGGTGTTGGCGTCAGCGCCGCCGCGCGAAGGCGGCGCATCGAAAGG
>CAYUYC010000159.1:0-7429 GCA_964448945.1 uncultured Burkholderiaceae bacterium | reverse complement strand
GTCGCGGATGAAGCGGTAGTTGAACCCGAAGGTCTTGCCGCGCTCGGGTGTCCAGCGCGCGCCGAAGCTCGATTTGCCGACGCGGTTGGTCGCCGCGTCGTATTGCAGCAGCACGTCGGCCGACAAGGTCTCGCTGATCTCGCCGCCGATGCCGGCGAGCACATCGGTCTTGCTCGCGGTCGACAAGCTGGTCGCATCGAGCCCGACGCGCTGGTCGTCGAAATAAAAGCGCTGGCCCAGCACCGCGCGCAGACGTTCGAGTCCGGTCTGCGGATCGATGATGCGCGAGGACACGGCCGCGGTCAGTTGGTTGGCATCGGAGATGCGGTCCTGGCCCGCGTAGCGGTTTTCGGCAAACAACTGCGCGAAATTGAAGTCCGCCAGACTGGTGTCGAACAAGGGCGCGCCGTTCTGGTCGCGGTAAGGCGTGTAGACGTAATACAGGCGCGGCTCGAGGGTCTGGAGCAGATCGGTGCCGAAGAAATGCGCGGTGCGCTCGAAGGTCAGGCCCGAATCGACCGAGTAGGTCGGGATCGCGCGGCTGTAGTTCTGTTCGAGCAAGGACCCGGCGGCGATGCGCTCGGTATCCAGCGAATACTTGGCCACGTTGTACGACACCCGCGGCGTGAGATAGCCGCCCGGCCGGATGATCGGATAGCTGAGGGCCGGATTGACCACCATGCGCTGCCCGGTCACCTGGGTCGGATGGGTGAACCGCGTGGCCTCGGCACCCAGCGTGATGTCGAAGCCGTAACGGTCGTAGCGGAATGCGTTGAGCGTGACCTGGGGCTCGCGCTCGTACGGAATCGGCAAGGGCGCATCCGGGTCTTGCAGCACCTGGAACTTCTGCACCCGCGCCTGCAGGTTCCAGTAGGGCGCGCTGTACGTGAGTCCGCCTTCCTGGGTGAGCTGGCGGTTGGTCACCGCGACGATGGTGCGCGAGAAGTCCGAAACATAGTCGTCGTCCGATACGCGATCGACGTTCCAGTACATGCCCCAGCCGCTGCCGAGGTTCTGCGCATGGTTGGCGCCGTACGACCAGCGCCGCTCGCCGGTCTGCAGATCCTGGTTGAGGATCTCGGCGCGCACATTGCCCTTGTAGTCGCGCCCGAGGTAGCGGAATTCATTGCCCAATTGCAGGCCGCGCTTGGAGTAGTAATGCGGCGTGAGCGTGTAATCGCGATTGGGCGCGATCGCGAAGTAATACGGCACCATGATCTCGACCCCGCGCGAGGTCGTCACGCCGAACCCGGGCGTCAGGAAGCCCGACTTGTTCTGCTCGCCCACCGGAAAGTTGATGTAAGGCGTCGCGAGGATGGGCACGCCCTGGAACACCACCGTGGCGCCCTTGGCCTCGCCGGTCTGCTCGGCGTTGTCGATGGTCAGTTCGCGGGCCCGCACGAACCAGCTGTCGTTGCCCACCGGACAGGTCGAGTACTTGGCCTCGCTCATGCGCACGACGTCGTTGCCCGCAAACTCGGTCGACTCGGCCGCGCCGCGCCCTTGGGTGGCGTTGACGAAGAATTCGCCGGGGCCGAGGTTGCCGCGTTCGGTATCGAGTTCGTAATGCAGCGACGGTCCGACATAACGCCCGCCGCTGGTCTGCAAACGCACATTGCCGTTGGCGTCGAGGCTGTCTTCGACTTGCTGATACCGGATGCGATCGGCGCGCAGCAACAAGGTGCCGCGGCGCAGTTCTGCACCGCCTTCGACGAGCAGTTCGCGATCGGTGATGCCGTCGATGCGCTCGCCCGCGATGAAGACCGGCAACTTGTCGTCGGCATCGGTCGCACGCGGCAACAGCTCGCGCTGCAAGCGCAGCACCAGGCCGTCGTCGGCCCATGCCGGCAGCGCCGCGGCGCCAAAAGCGGCAGCGACAGCCAGGGCAAGCGGGCGCGGTGGCGCGAGGAAGAATGGTTTGTTCGGCACGTCGAATCCCACCCAACACGCTGGGCCGAAATGGCCGGTCAGCACGGCCGTGTGCAGCGGGGCTCGTTTTGGGGCGCGCTATTATAGGTCGCGTCAGCCGCCGTCCCGCGCGGCTTTGCGAGCTGTCACGCATGTTTGCATCCGCTTCGAATTCTCCGACCTCCTCCGTTCACGAACGCGATCCGGCGCTGCTGGCCTGGGTCGCCGCCCATGCCCAACGCTTCGGTCTCGTGCCCGAGACGCTCGCCAGCGCCTCGGCCGATGCGAGCTTTCGGCGCTATCTGCGCATCGCGCGCACCGACGGCAGCACGCTCGTCCTGATGGATGCGCCGCCGGGGCTCGAAGACCTCGGTCCCTTCTTGCATGTGCGCGATGCCTTTGCCGCCTGCGGCGTGCGCGTGCCGGTGGTGGTGCATGCCGATCGCGAAGCGGGCTTCGTCCTGCTCGAGGATTTCGGCAGCACGCATTACCTCGCCGCGCTCGATGCCGCGAACGCGCCGCGCCTGTACTCGGCCGCGACCGACGCCTTGGTGGCGATCCAGCGCGGCACCCAACCCGGTGTGCTGCCGCCCTACGACGAAGCCTTGTTGCGGCGTGAACTCGAGTTGTTCCGCGAGTGGTATTGCGGCAAGCATCTGGGCGTGACGCTCACGGCCACGCAGCACAAGACGCTCGACCAGTGCTTCGCCGCGCTGATCGCCAACAACCTCGCCCAGCCCCAGGTCTATGTGCATCGCGACTACCACTCGCGCAACCTGATGCTGCTCGGCGATCCTGCGACCGATGCCGACATCGGCCCGGGCATCCTCGACTTTCAGGATGCGGTGCTGGGCCCCATCACCTACGATCTGGTGTCCTTGCTGCGCGACGCCTACATCCGCTGGGAAGAAGCGCAGGTGCTCGATTGGGCGGTGCGGTACTGGGAGCGCGCGCGCAAGGCCGGCCTGCCGGTGGATGCCGACTTCGGCGCTTTCTATCGCGACTTCGAATGGATGGGTTTGCAGCGCCATCTCAAGGTGCTCGGCATCTTCGCGCGGCTCAAGCATCGCGACGGCAAGGACGGCTACCTCAAGGACATGCCGCTGGTCATGGAATACACGCGCAAATGCGCCGAGCGCTACACCGCGTTCTCGGGGCTGGTCGCGCTGCTCGACGCGCTCGACGGCGCGGCGCCGCAAGTGGGCTACACCTTCTGACCATGCGCGCGATCATCCTCGCAGCCGGCCGCGGCGAGCGCATGCGGCCGCTGACCGACGCTCTTCCCAAACCCTGGCTGCGCGTCGGCGGCAAACCGCTGATCGTCTGGCAGATCGAACGCCTGCGCGCCGCGGGCATCACCGAACTCGTGATCAACGTGGCCTGGCTGGGCGAGGTCTTGCGCAGCGCGCTGGGCGACGGCAGCGCCCATGGCGTGCACATCGATTGGTCGATCGAAGCCGAAGCGCTGGAGACCGGCGGCGGCATCGCGACCGCCTTGCCCTGGCTCACGCGCGGCGCAAGCGATGCGCCGTTTGCCGTGGTCAGTGCCGACATCTACACCGAGTTCGATTACGCGCATCTGGTGCAAGCCGGCGCGCGCATTGCCGCCGACCCGGCGGCGACCTGCGCGCACTTCGTGCTGGTCGACAATCCGCCGCACCATCCGCGCGGCGACATGGCGCTCGAGGGCACGCGCATCCGGCGCGACGGCGTGCGCCTGAACTACGGCAACATCGGCGTATTCCATCCGAGCCTGTTTGCCGATCGGCCGCGCAACACCCGCTGGAAGCTCTTTCCCTGGGCCTACGACTACGTCGACGCCGACCGGGTGAGCGGCGAGCATTTCCAGGGCGTGTGGCACAACATCGGCACGCCCGAACAATTGCAGGAACTCGACGCGGCGCTCGCCGCGAGGAACCCGGCATGACCGACCTCAGCATGCATCGCGCGCGCCGCGAAGCCTTGGCCCAACGCATGCGCGAACGCGGCGGCGGCGTGGCGATCATCGCCACCGCGCCCGAAGTCATGCGCAGCCGCGACAGCGATTACGACTATCGCGCCGACAGCTACTTCTGGTACCTGAGCGGCTTCACCGAGCCCGAGGCGGTGCTGGTGCTGGTGGCCGATGCGCAGACCACGCAGACGGTGCTGTTCTGCCGCGCCAAGGACATCGAACGCGAAATCTGGGACGGCTATCGCCTGGGGCCCGAGGCCGCGCCCGCGGCGCTGGGCATCGACGCCGCGCACCCGATCGCGTCCATCGACACCGAACTGCCCAAGCTGATCGCCAACCGGCCGGCCTTGTTCCATGCCTTCGCGCAAGGCGGTGCGCTCGATGCGCAATTGCAGCGCTGGATCGCCAGCGTGCGCGCCCAGGCGCGCATCGGCGTGACCGCGCCGAGCGCCTCGTACGACGTGTTCGCCCTGCTCGACGAAATGCGTCTGGTCAAGGACGCGCACGAACTCGACACCATGCGCCGCGCGGCGCGCATCTCGGCCGCGGCCCATGCGCGCGCGATGCACGCGACGCGCGCGGGCCGTTACGAATACGAGATCGAGGCCGAGCTGCTGCACGAATTCCGCCGCAACGGCGCGCAGGCGCCGGCCTATGGCTCGATCGTCGCCGGCGGCGCCCATGCCTGTGTGCTGCATTACCGCGCCAACGATGCGCAACTCGCCGACGGGCAATTGCTGCTCATCGACGCGGGTTGCGAACTCGACGGCTACGCCAGCGACATCACCCGGACCTTCCCGATCAACGGCCGCTACACGCGGGCGCAGCGCGCGATCTACGACCTGGTGCTCGCGGCGCAGGAAGCGGCGATCGCGGCGGTCGCGCCCGGACACAGCTTCGACGCGCCCCACCAGGCTGCGCTCGCGGTGCTGGCGCAAGGCATGGTCGATCTGGGTCTGTGCCAGGGCAGCGCGAGCGAAGTGATCGAGTCGGGTGCGTACAAGCAGTTCTACATGCATCGCACCAGCCATTGGCTGGGCATGGACGTGCACGACGTCGGCAGCTATCGCGTACCGGGCGCGGTGAGCGCCGCGGGCTCCGCGACCGAACCGCCCTGGCGCAGCTTGCAGCCGGGCATGGTGCTGACCATCGAACCCGGCTTGTATGTGCGCCCGGCCGACGACGTGCCCGACGCCTACTGGAACATCGGCGTGCGCATCGAGGACGACGCGGTGGTCACCGCGCACGGCCGCGAGATCATCACCGCCGATGCGCCCAAACAGGCCGACGCGATCGAACGCCTGATGCGCACCGCCGCACCGGAGATCCTGGCGCGATGAACGACACGCCCATCGATCTCGCCATCATCGGCGGCGGGCCGGTCGGCACCGCGCTGGCGCTGCTGGTGGCCGCGCGCAGCGCGCACCCCGAACGCATCGTCGTCATCGATCGCCAGACCGAAGCGGCGGCGCAGGCCGATCCGCGCGTGATCGCCTTGTCGGAAGGTTCGTTGCAGATCCTGGCGCGCGTGGCCCCTATCCGCGAGATGGCCGCGGCGCCAATCACGCGCATTCATGTGTCGCAAGCCGGGCATCTGGGCCGCACCGTGATGCAGGCCAGCGAGTTGGGTTTGCGCGCCTTCGGCGCGGTCGCGCGTTACGGCGAGATCATGCGCGTGCTCGGCAGCGCGCTCGCGCACAGCGGGGTGCAGGTGCGGCGTCCGGTCGCGGTCGGCGCATGCGGCGAAGACGCCGACGGCGCGCATTGGACCGAGCACGCGATGGCCGTCTCCGAAGCCGCGACGCATTCGGACCTCGGTGCTGCACCGGCGCACGATCAAGCCGCCACGCGCGCGGCGATCGTCGCGCATGCCGAAGGCGGTCTGTTCCGGCGCGAGGCCGGTCATGCCGCACCCACCGCCCCCGACACCGACGAGCGCCGCGATTACGACCAGAGCGCGGTGATCAGCGAAATCGATTGCGAACACGGCCATGGCGGCATCGCCTACGAACGGTTTGCGGCGCACGGCCCGATCGCCTTGCTGCCCTTGCCCGAGCCCACGCGCTGCGCCTTGGTCTGGTGTGAGCGTCCCGCGATCGCGGCCGAGATCGCGCAACTCGACGAAGCGGCTTTCCTCGCGCGGCTGCAATCCGCCTTCGGCCATCGCGCCGGACGTTTTTTGCGCGCAACACCGCCGCAAGCCTATGCGCTCGGTCTGATGCGCCATCGCGATCAGGGCCAACGCATCGTGCGCATCGGCAACGCGGCGCAAGCGGTCCACCCGGTCACCGGTCAAGGGCTCAACCTCGGTTTGCGCGATGCCTTTGCGCTCGCGCAAGCCTGCACCGAGTTCGGCGCGACGCCCGAAGCGATTGCACACATGCGCGCGCAACGGCGCACCGATCGCTGGGCGACGGTACGCATCACCGATGCCTTGGCGCGCGGCTTTGCCCTGCCGTTCTCGCCCTTGCGCCACCTGGCGGGCGCGGGATTGTTCGCGCTCGATGTTGCCGCGCCGCTGCGTGCCGCATTGGCGCGACAGATGATGTTCGGCGTACGCGACTAACACGGGTTGTCCCGCAGCGAGCCCCTCGCGATTGCGTATAAAATGCGCAGCCTCGCGCAGGCGGCCTTCGATACGACGACGGTTTGCGCAAAGCGCGCAGCGCGTTTTTAAGCGCTCATTTCATTCCAACTTTTGTACTGGCTGACAGCAATGCATCGCACCGTCCGGATCGGCCAGTACGAAACCGCGAACGCCTTGTTCGTGGCGCCGATGGCGGGCGTGACCGATCGACCGTTTCGCACGCTGTGCCGGCGCTTCGGTGCCGGCCATGCGATCGGCGAAATGACCGCCGCCAACCCCAGGCTCTGGGGTACCGACAAGACCCTGCGCCGCCTCGATCATCACGGCGAGCCTGCGCCGCGCACGGTGCAGATCGCGGGGGGCGATCCGGTGCAACTGGCCGAAGCCGCGCGTTACAACATCGATCGCGGCGCGCAGATCATCGACATCAACATGGGCTGTCCGGCCAAGAAAGTCTGCAACGTCGCGGCGGGATCGGCCTTGTTGCGCGACGAGGCACTGGTCGGGCGCATTCTCGACGCGGTGGTGGCCGCCTGCACGCCGCAGCGCGTGCCGGTCACACTCAAGACGCGCACCGGCTGGGACCGCACCGAACGCAACGCAACGCGCATCGCCCGCATGGCGCAAGACGCGGGCATTGCCTTGCTTACGTTGCACGGCCGTGCGCGCAACGATCTGTACGGCCCGCCGGCCGAGTACGACACGATCGCGCAAGTGAAAGCGACGGTGTCGATTCCGGTGGTCGCCAACGGCGACATCGATACGCCCGAGAAAGCGCGCGCGGTGCTGGCCTACACCAAGGCCGACGCGCTGATGATCGGCCGCGCGGCGCAAGGCCGGCCGTGGATCTTCCGCGAGATCGCGCATTACCTCGCCACCGGCGAACACCTGCCCGCGCCGACCGTGGGCGAAGTCCGCGCGGCGCTGCTCGACCATCTGGCCGAGCATTACGCCTTGTATGGCGAACTGACCGGCGTGCG
>CAYUYC010000158.1:0-7442 GCA_964448945.1 uncultured Burkholderiaceae bacterium | reverse complement strand
TGCGCTTTGCCTTCGTCGGCAGCGTGACGGCGCACGACCCAAAGCGCGCGCTCGACACCGGCATCATCCAAGCGCTCTGGATGACTTACGACGAATTGCGCGCCAGCGTCGATCGGCATCGTTCATCGCTGGTGCTGCGCTGTATCGATGACCAGCGCGCCGGGCGCCTGCTGCCGCTCGATGCCTTGCACGCCGATCCGAGCGTGTATGTGGACCCCGATGCCGGTCTGCACGGAGCGCGCGAGTGAGCAAGCGCCGCATCGTCGTCGGCATGTCCGGCGGCGTCGATTCCTCGGTCACCGCTTATTTGCTCAAGCAGCAAGGCTTCGAGGTCGTCGGCCTGTTCATGAAGAACTGGGAAGACGATGACGACGATGAATACTGCAGCTCGCGCCAGGACCTGATCGATGCGGTCAGCGTCGCCGATGTGATCGGCATCGAGATCGAGGCCGTCAATTTCAGCGCCGAATACAAGGACCGGGTGTTTGCCGAGTTCCTGCGCGAGTACCAGGCCGGGCGCACGCCCAACCCCGATGTGCTGTGCAATGCCGAGATCAAGTTCAAGGCGTTTCTCGATCATGCGCTGCGCATGGGCGCCGAGCGCATCGCGACCGGCCATTACGCGGGCGTGCGCTGTGTGACGCCCGCGGGGCAGATCATCGATCCGGCGCTCGAAGCCTGCGACGCCTCGAGCGGGCGCTTCGAATTGCTCAAGGCGCACGACCTAAGCAAGGACCAGAGCTACTTCCTGCATCGGCTCGATCAGGCGCAATTGGCCAAGACCTTGTTCCCGCTCGGCGCGATCCCGAAGACCCAGGTGCGCGCGATCGCCGAACAGATCGGGCTGCCCAATGCCAAGAAAAAGGATTCGACCGGCATCTGTTTCATCGGCGAGCGGCCGTTCCGCGAGTTCCTCAACCGCTACCTCAGTTATGCGCCGGGCGAGATGGTCACGCCCGAAGGCCGGGTGGTCGGCCAGCATGTGGGCTTGAGCTTCTACACCCTCGGCCAGCGCCAGGGGCTGGGCATCGGCGGCAGCCGCGAAAGTTCGGGCGAGCCCTGGTTCGTCGCCGACAAGGACATCGCCAACAACCGGCTGGTGGTGGTGCAAGGGCATGACCATGCCTTGCTGCAATCCCGTGCCTTGATCGCGGGCCAAGCAAGCTGGGTCGCGGGCGTGGTGCCCGAACCCGGAAAATATGCCGCGAAAGCGCGCTATCGCCAGAGCGATGCGGCGTGTACATTCGCGCGCTTGGATGCAGCGGGCGACGCTGCGTTCCGTCTCGATTTCGATTCCGCGCAATGGGCCGCGACACCAGGTCAATCCGCAGTGCTGTACGACGGCGATGTCTGCCTGGGCGGCGGCATCATCGATGCGGTCGAACGCTGATCGGCTGACGTTTTTTCTCCCCACCACTCATCACTCCTCCGAGGTTCTCGATGTCCTTCCTGACGGCGCTTTCGCGTGCAGGGGCACGCGTTGTTGCATGGATCGGCAAATTGCTCGCCCTGGTCTTCGGCCAGTGGCATTGGCAGGCGCCGGCCTATCTGCGTTGGGTCGGGCGCGGTGTTGCCGCCGCCGGGCGCGGCATCGTCGCGCGCCCCGGGCGGGCCGCCATCGTACTGGCCGTGGTGGTCGCGGCCGCGGCGGGCGGGTGGTACGGCTGGAAATGGTGGGAAGCCCAGCCCAAGCCGGTGGAAGTGAAGTTCGAGGTGAGCGATCCGCAGCGCACCGCGATCGAGGAAGACGGCACGCCGCAGCCGATGGTGGTGCGCTTCGCGCGCGGCGTGGCGCCGATCGCGCTGGTCGACAAGGACGTCACCCAGGGCATCGAGATGTCGCCCGCGCTGGCCGGCACCTGGCATTGGTCCAACGACCACATGCTGGTGTTTCAACCCAAGGAGGATTGGCCGGTCGGCGAGGACTACCAAGTCACGCTCGCCAAGGACGCGGTGATGCCCGAAGTGCGTCTGGCTTCGTATGAGTTCACCTTCCATGCGCCGGCCTTCAAGGCCGAGATCGCCAGTGCCGAGTTCTATCAGGACCCGGTCAACCCCAATCAGAAGGAAGTGGTGGTCGACCTGAGCTTCAGCCACCCGGTCGATCCGGCCGCGCTCGAATCGCGCATCGCGCTGCAGATGGAAGGCGCGACCAAGGGCGTGCTGGGCATCGGTGCCGACAAGACCAAGTTCACCGTCAGCTACGACAAGTTCAAGCTGCACGCCTACATCCATAGCCAGACGCTCGCGATTCCGCCGCAAGACACGTCGATGCATATCGAGATCGACCAGGGCGTGAGCGCAGCGCGCGGCGGCAAGCCGTTTGCCGAGGCGTTGACGCAGGACGTGGCGATTCCGGGGCTGTATTCGCTGCATGTGAGTTCGGTCGAGCCGACGGTCGTGAACAACGACCAGAACGATCCCGAACAAGTGCTGGTGATCGAGACCAGCACCACGGTGACCGAAAAGGAAATCGGCAAGGCGATCACGGTCTGGGAGTTGCCGGTCCATCACCCGGCGACCAAGGCCGAAGACCGCACCCGCCCGCATGAATGGAGCGATCCCGCCGAAGTGACCGATGCCGCGCTCAAGCAGGCGCGCAAGCTCGAACTCGACGCGGTGCCCACCGAACTCGAACACGAGGCCCTGCATTCGTACAAATACCGCGCCGACGTCGGCCGGTATCTGCTGGTGCGGGTCGACAAGGGCGTGAAGTCCTTCGGCGGCTATCTGCTCGGCGATCGCGTCCAGCAGATCGTCAAGGTGCCGCCTTTCCCCTCGGAGTTGCGCATCCTGAGCCAGGGCGCCTTGTTGTCGATGAGCGGTGAAAAGAAGGTCGCGGTGCTGGTGCGCGATCTGCCCGGCGTGCGCGTAGAAATCGCGCGCGTGCTGCCCGGGCAGTTGCAGCACCTGGTCTCGCAGGCATCGGGCAAGTTCGACAAGCCTTCGTTCTACGGCCGCCTCGGCCCCGACGATCTGACCGAGCGCTACGAGCGCAAGGTGCCGCTGCCCAATCTGCAGCGCGGCCGCGCGCATTACGAAGCGGTCGACGTCGGCGAATACCTCAAGAAAGACGGCGAGGACAAGCGCGGCATCTTCTTGCTGACGGTGCAGGGCTATACCCCCGAAGACGCCAAGACCCAGGGTGCGGACACCGCCGCCGAGGGCGAGGGCGGCGATGAAGAAGGCATGGACGGCGAGGGCATGGACGGCGAAGGATCGTCGCAACAAGACCCGACCGAGCGCATCGACGAGCGTCTCATCCTCGTCACCGATCTCGGGCTCGTGGTCAAGCGCGAACTCGACGGCACGCAAGTGGTGTTCGTGCAATCCATCCATACCGGCTTGCCGGTCGCGGGCGCCAATGTCGAGGTGATCGCACGCAACGGCGCAACCCTGTATTCGCAATCCTCGGATGCGCAAGGGCTGGTGCGCTTTCCCAAGCTCGACAATCTGTCGCGCGAGCGCGCGCCCCTGATGTATCTGGTCAAGAAGGGCGGCGACACCAGCTTCCTGCCGCTCAACCGGTACGACCGTCAGCTCGACACCTCGCGTTTCGACGTGGGCGGGATCGCCAACGCGCGCCAGGCCGATCAGCTCAGCGCCTATCTGTTCTCCGATCGCGGCATCTACCGGCCGGGCGACAGCTTCCACATCGGCATGATCATCAAGAGCGCCGACTGGACCAAGCCTGCGGCCAAGCCGCTCGCCGGTCTGCCGCTCGAAGTCGAAGTGCTCGACGCGCGCGGCCTGTCGGTCAAGCGCGAACGCATCAAGGTCGGTGCGGGCGGCTTCAACGAGTTGACCCATACCACGCTCGCGACGTCGCCGACCGGCAGCTACACCGTCAATCTGTATACGGTGAAGGACGGCCGCGCCAACCAGCAGATCGGCTCCACGCAAGTCAATGTGCAGGAGTTCGAGCCCGACCGCATGAAGGTCTCGGCGCATCTGTCGGCCGAGGTGACCGAAGGCTGGGTGAGCCCCAACGATCTCAAGGCACGGGTGACGGCGCTCAATCTGTTCGGCACGCCGGCCGAGAACCGCCGGGTCGAGGCGAGCTTGTCGCTCGCGCCGGCCTTCCCGTCGTTCCGCAGTCATCCGGGCTATGCCTTCTACGACGCGCAGCGCGCCAAGGAGGGCTATAGCGAACGCCTCGCCGACGGCAAGACCGATGTGAAGGGCGAGGCCGAATTCGATCTGGGCCTGAGCAAGTACGCCCGCGCCACCTATCGGCTGCATTTCATCGCACGCGCCTACGAACCCGAGGGCGGGCGCAGCGTCGCGGCCGAAGCGGCGACGCTGGTGTCGGAACTGCCCTTCATGGTCGGGGTCAAGGCCGACGGCGCGCTGGACTTCGTCTCGCGCGGCGCCAGGCGCGATGTGTCGGTGATCGCCGTCGATCCGCACGCCAAGAAGACCGCGGCCGACAAGCTCACGCTCGCGTTCATCGAGCGCAAGTACGTCTCGGTGCTGACCAAGCAGGACAGCGGCGTCTACAAATACGAGTCGCGCAAGAAGGAGGTCACGCTCAAGGAAACCCCGCTCGCGATCGCGGCCGGCGGCAATACGCTCACGCTGGCCACCGACAATCCGGGCAACTTCGGCTATGTGATCCGCAATGCCGACGGGCTCGAACTCAACCGCATCGAGTACAGCGTCGCGGGACAGGGCAACGTCACCCGCTCGCTCGAACGCAACGCGGAACTGGAACTCACCCTCGACCGCAAGGATTACGCGCCGGGCGACGAGATCCAGGTCAGCATCCGCGCGCCGTACACCGGCGCGGGCCTGATCACCATCGAACGCGACAAGGTGTATGCGCAAGCCTGGTTCAAGGCCGATAAGGTCGCTTCGGTGCAGAAGATCAAGCTGCCCAAGGACTTCGAAGGCAACGGCTATGTCAGCGTGCAATTCGTGCGCGACCCGGGCTCGGACGAGATCTTCATGAGTCCGTTGTCGTGGGGCGTGGTGCCGTTTGCGACCAACCTCGGTCAGCGCACCAACAGCCTCAAGCTCGAATCGTCGGACCTGGTGAAACCGGGCCAGAAGGTGACGATGAAGCTGAGCGCCGCCAAGCCCACGCGTGCGGTGGTGTTCGCGGTCGACGAAGGCATCCTGCAGGTCGCGCGCTACCAGAACGCCGATCCGCTCGGCCACTTCTTCCAGAAGCGCGCGCTCGAGGTGCGGACCTCGCAGATCCTCGATCTGATCCTGCCCGAGTTCAAGAAGCTGATGGCTGCTGCCGCGCCCGGCGGCGATGCCGAAGGCGCGCTCGGCCGCAATCTCAATCCGTTCAAGCGCAAGCATGATCTGCCCGCGGTCTTCTGGTCGGGCATCGTCGAGGTGAACGGCACGCGCAACTTCGAATGGACCGTGCCCGAGACCTTCAACGGCACGCTGCGCGTGATGGCGGTCGCGGTCAACGACGGACAACTGGGCACGGCGCAGACCAAGACCACGGTGCGCGGCGATTTCGTCTTGTCGCCCAATGCGCCGCTCGCGGTGACGCCGGGCGACGAGTTCGAGGTCAGCGTCGGCGTGGCCAACAACCTGGCCGGGTCGGGCAAGGAGCCCGCGGTCACGGTGTCCTTGCAGGCCGGGCCGGCGTTCGAGGTGCTCGGCAATGCCAACCAGACGCTCAAGATCGGCGAGATGCGCGAAGGCGTGGCCTTGTATCGCATCAAGGTCAAGGACGGCGCGGCGGCGCAACTCGGCTCGGCGGCGCTCACCTTCAGCGCGGCGCTGGGCAACAAGAGCGCCAGGCTCACGACCGAGGTGAGCGTGCGGCCGGCGACGCCGCATTACACCCAGGTCACGGTGGGCAGCTTCAAGGGCTCGGCCGAAGTGCCGGTCGCGCGCGATCTGTTCGGCGAGTACCGCGAGGTCGAGGCCGCGGTCTCGCCCTTGCCGCTGGTGGCGGCCAATGGCTTGAGCGCCTATCTGGCCAACTTCTCGCACAGTTGCACCGAACAACTCGTGAGCCAGGCGGTGCCGGCGCTGGTGCTGTCCAAGCGCAGCGAGTTCGGTCCGCTGGGCGGCGCCAAAGGCAGCGGCAAGACGCTGGAAGAAGCCTTGCGCGTCTTGCGCACGCGCCAGAACGCCGAAGGCGGATTCGGCCTCTGGGACGCCTCGGTCCAGCCCGACGAGTTCGCCTCGGTCTATGCGATCCACTGGCTGCTCGAAGCGCGCGAGCGCGGCGACGCCGTGCCGCAAGACATGGTGCAAAGCGGTCTGGCCTATCTGGAGCAACTCGCGGGCACGCCGGCCGACAGCCTGTACGCCGCGCGCACGCGCGCCTATGCGGCCTACCTGCTCACGCGCCAGGGCGTGGTCACCACCGCGATCCTGACCAATCTGCGTCAGACGCTCGACACCAAGTACGCCAAGCAATGGAACGACGATCTGGTCGCGGCCTGGCTGGCGGCGAGCTATCAATTGCTCAAGCAGGACAGCGTCGCCAGCACCTTGATCGCGCGTCCGGCCGAGCTGTTGGTCAAGCGCGGCCAGCCGTTCCGCTACGACCGTTACTACGACCCGCTGGTGCGCGATGCGGCCACGCTCTATGTGCTCGCACGCCATTTCCCGGCGCGGGCCAAGGCGCTGCCGCCCGAGGCCATGGTCGCGATGATGAAGCCGATCGCGGACAACCAGTTCAACACCCTGTCCGCGGCCTGGACCATCCTCGCGCTCGACGCCTATGCCAATGCGCTGGGCAATCAGGCGCTGGGCAAGATGTCGATCACCGCGATCGATGCTGCCGGCAAGGCGCAAGCGTTGACGCTGCCCGAGAACCTCGTGCCGCGCACGCGGTTTGCGCCGGGCACCGCCAAGCTGCGGTTCGGCATCGACGCCAACCTGACCGGCTATTACGCGCTCAGCGAAGCGGGCTTCGACAAGCAGCCGCCCGCAGGCGAAGTGCGCAAGGGGCTCGAACTGATCCGCGAATACGTCGATGCGAAGGGCCAGCCGGTGAAGAGCATCAAGATCGGCGATGAGGTCACGGTGCGCTTGCGCATGCGCGCGCTCGATCGCGATTGGCTGGGCAACCTCGCCATCGTCGATCTGCTGCCCGGCGGCTTCGAGCCGGTGCTGCAATCGCGCACGCCCGACAGCGAAGGCGGCGCCTCGAGCGATGCACCGCAGACCTGGAACAACCCCTTGGGCCGTAACGGCAACTGGAGCGCGGAGTACGCCGACATCCGCGACGATCGCGTCGTGCTGTACGGCAGCGCGAGCAAGACCGTCGCCGAGTTCAGCTACCGCATCAAGGCCACCAACGCCGGCAAGTTCGTGGTGCCGCCGGCCTATGGCGAATCCTTGTACGAGCGCGATGTGCAGGCGCGCACCGCGGCCGGCAGCATCGTGGTGGAGAAGCCCGCGCAGTGAGCGGTGTGATGAAGTGAAGGGCGGGAACTGATGGGCATGCGGCAGGCTTGGGC
>CAYUYC010000157.1:0-7572 GCA_964448945.1 uncultured Burkholderiaceae bacterium | reverse complement strand
GATCGGCACCGTCAATTCGATCAACTGGGCGCGCGTGGTGGCCCAGGTCGTCTACTACTTCAAGGGCTATTTCGCGGCCACCAGCGCAAGCGATCAGCGGGTGAGCTTCGCGGTGCCTTCGGGCAATTTCGGCAACATCTGCGCCGGGCACATCGCGCGCCAGATGGGCTTGCCGATCGACACCCTGGTCTGCGCGACCAATGAAAACGATGTGCTCGACGAATTCTTCCGCACCGGCACCTACCGCGTGCGTTCGAGCGCCGAGACGCGCCAGACCAGTTCACCGTCGATGGACATTTCCAAGGCCAGCAATTTCGAGCGCTTCGTGTTCGATCTGGTCGGGCGCGACGCGGCCAAGGTCGCGGCCTTGTGGAAGGACATCGACGCGGGCGGCGCTTTCACGCTCGACGCCGACACCTTTGCGCGCGTGCGCAGCCAATACGGTTTTCTTTCGGGACGCAGCACGCATGACGACCGCCTGAGCACCATTCGCGACATCGATGCGCGGTACGGCCTGGTGATCGACACCCATACCGCCGACGGACTCAAGGCTGCACGCGAACATCTGCAGGCCGGCGTGCCGATGGTGGTGCTCGAAACCGCGCAACCCGCCAAGTTCAACGAGACGATCCAGGAAGCGCTCGGTCACGATGCACCGCGTCCCGCGGGTTTTGCGGGCATCGAAGTCTTGCCGCAGCGCTTCGACGTACTGCCGGCCAGCGCCGAGCGCGTCAAGGCCTACATCGCGCGGCATACCGGCATCGCGGTCTGAAGCATCGCAAGCCCCGGGGATTCACGATGAACGTCTTTGGCATCACCGGGTACTCGGGTGCGGGCAAGACGACGCTGATCGTCAAACTGATTCCGCTGATTCAGGCCGGGGGCCTGAGCGTCTCGCTCATCAAGCACACCCATCACGGCTTCGATATCGACCGGCCGGGCAAGGACAGCTATCGCATGCGCGAGGCGGGGGCGGTCGAAGTCCTGCTGGCCAACGATGACCGCTGGGCGCTCATGCACGAGTTGCGCGGCGCCAAGGAACCCTTGCTCGAAGAACAACTCGCGCGCCTGACGCCGGTCGACATCGTGCTGGTCGAAGGCTACCGGCGGGCGCCGATGCCCAAGCTCGAAGTCTGGCGCCAGGCGCTCGGCCAGCCGCCGCGCTACCCCTACGATGACACCATCGTCGGTGTGGCCATTGACGGCCCGGCGCCCGAAGGATGCACACTTCCCCTGCTTCAACTGTCGGAGCCGGAGGAGATTGCGGCCTTCGTGCTTCAGCGTGCGCGACCGATGGAAGCGCTGCGCGACATACGAATGGATCGATGACCCAGCCAGCCATGCTCAGTGTGCGCGAGGCCCTCGATCTGCTGCTGGGCGCGGCGCACCCGGTGGCAGGCGAGGAGCGCATCGGCACTTTCGATGCCGACGGACGCGTGTTGTCCGCCGATCTCGTCAGCACCATCGACGTGCCACCCGTGCGGTGCACCCAGATGGACGGTTACGCGGTGCGTGCCGCGGACTGCCTGGGCGCCAGCCCCGACGCACCGGTGCGCCGGCCGATCAGCCAGCGCATCGCCGCCGGGCGGGTGGCCATGCCGCTCAAACGCGGCAGTGTGGCGCGCATCTTCACCGGCGCCATGCTGCCCGACGGCGCCGATGCGGTCGTGATGCAGGAAGCCACCACGGCCGATGGCGAGCATGTCCTGATCAAGCATGCGCCCGCGCCCGGCGAATGGGTGCGCCCGATCGGCGAGGACATCATGCTCGGCAGCGCCATCCTGCGGGCGGGCGCGCGCCTGACGCCGCAGGCGCTCGGCCTGGCCGCCAGCGTGGGCCTGGCCGAAATTCCGGTGCGCCGCCGCGTGCGCGTGGCGACCTTCTTCACCGGCGATGAACTCGCCATGCCGGGCGAGCCGCTCAAGCCCGGCACGATCTACAACTCCAATCGTTTCGTGCTGCGCGCCATGCTCGCGCGCCTGGGTTGCGAGGTGGTCGATTACGGCATCGTGCGCGACAAGCTCGACGACACCATCGAGGCCTTGCGCGCCGCGTCGGTCGATGCCGACCTCATCGTCACCTGCGGCGGCATGTCGGTCGGTGAAGAAGACCATGTCCGCCCAGCGGTGGAAGCGATCGGCAAGCTCACGATGTGGCAGATCGCGGTCAAGCCCGGCAAGCCGCTGGCCTTCGGCGAAGTCGGCAATGCCTTGCACCGATCGGGGCGTGCCGCCTATTTCATCGGCCTGCCGGGCAATCCGGTCTCGACCTTCGTCACCTTCTTGTTGTTCGTGCGGCCCTTCGTGTTGCGGCTGCAGGGCGTGGCGCAGACCGACCTCGAGCCTGTGCGCCAACCCATGCGCGCCGATTTCGATTGGCCCAAACCCGATCGTCGGCAGGAATACCTGCGCGTGCGCATGAACGGGTCCGGGGGGCTGGATCTGTACCCGAGCCAAAGCGCCGCGGTGCTCACCTCGACGGTCTGGGCCGACGGCCTGGTGGAGAATCCGCCGGGGCGCGCGATCGCGCGCGGCGACATGGTGGACTTCATTTCATTCCGGGCATTCGCATGAAGGTTCAAATCCTGTACTTCGCCGCGTTGCGCGAGGCGCTCGGCATCGAGCGCGAGACGATCGAGACCGAGGCCCGCACGCTGGGCGAGTTGCGCACCCAGTTGTGCGCGCGCGGCGGAGCGTTTGCCGAGCGTCTGGCGCCCCAGCGCAATGTGCGCGCCGCGCTCGATCAAGTCATGGCGGGTCCCGATGCCGCCTTGATCGCCGGGGCCGAAGTCGCGTTCTTCCCGCCGGTGACCGGAGGATGAGCATGCGATTTCGATCGTCCTTGTGGATCGCTGCTGCGCTTGCGGCGGCGGGGTTGCTCGGCGCCTGCGATCGCATGCCCGAGCCGGTCCGCAAACTCGTCGAGCCGACGCCGCAGACCACGCCCGACGAACCGGTGCGCATCACCGTCAACGGCAAGGTGCTCACACTGGGTTGCGTGCGATCGGCTTCGGGGACTTGCCACTTTCTCGTGATTTCGCACGAGCCCAACCGCATCGAGGCGTTCAAGGTGGCGCAAGGCCAGGGCCACGACATCGAGCGCGTCGGACGCGAGGCCTTTTACTGCATGGACGAGAAGGTCACGCCCGATGTCGACCATTGTCCGCGCAAGAAGCTGTGGGCGGCGATCGATCCGCCGAGGAAGTAAGCCATGGTGCTGACGGTGCGCGTTCAGGAGGCGGATTTCGATCTTGCGGTCGAAGTGGCGCATTTGCGTGCCGATGATGCGCGGGTGGGCGCGGTGGCGGCCTTCGTGGGGACGGTACGCGACATCAACGACGGCGATGGAGTGCATGCCCTGACGCTCGAGTACTACCCCGGCATGACCGAGAAGGCGCTGACCGATATCTGCCAACAGGCCCAAGCGCGCTGGGATCTGTACGGCACCGTGGTGATTCATCGCGTGGGCACGCTGGCGCCGTGCGATCAGATCGTGCTCGTCGCGGTCACGGCCGCGCATCGCGGCAGCGCGTTCGCGGCTTGCGAGTTCATCATGGACTACCTCAAGACCCAGGCGCCGTTCTGGAAGAAGGAGCGAACGCCCGAGGGCGAGCATTGGGTCGACGCGCGCGAGGCCGACGACACTGCGGCGGCGCGCTGGGATCATCCTGGCGCCGCCGGGCGCGGGCGCTGAACTGCGCCGGCCCCCGGCGTTCGGATCGGGCAGAGGAAGCCAGATGGCCGTCGACGCCACCCTTGCCGCCTTGCATCACCTCTTTGCCTTCGGGCTCGTGGGCATGCTCATGGCGCAATGGGCGCTGCTGCGCGGCGAGGCGAGTGCCGCGGTGCTGCAGCGTCTGGCGCGCTACGACTTGTTTTACGGCGTCGCGGCGCTGGGCCTGATTTGCGTGGGCATCGGACGCGTGTTCTATGGGCTCAAAGGGCCGGGTTTCTATGCGGCGAGCCCGTTCTTCTGGATCAAGATCGCGTCGTTTGCGGTGGTCGGCGCAATGTCGATCATCCCGACCCGGCGCTTTGCGCGCTGGCGCCGCCAGACCGGGCGCTTGCCCGAGCCGGCGTCATGGATCGCGACCCGCAAGCTCGTGGTGATCGAGGCCCATCTGCTGTCGGTCGTCATGATTTGCGCGGCGCTCATGGCGCGCGGCATCGGCATCGCGAGCTAGGCACTCAACTGCGCGGGCGGCGCATCGCGATGACGTGTTTGCCGGCCGCGGCGTAGGCGGCGTGCCGCGCTTGCAGATGCGGCGGCGCGGCGTCGATCGGACACACCGCAAAGCCGCAATGCGCATAGAACTCCACCAGATGCGGCCAGGGCAGGCACCAGCATTCATGCGGGCCCAATCGCGCGACGAGCGCGAGCAGCAAGGCCGTGCCGACGCCGTGATGTTGATGCGCGGGCGCGATCTGCATGCCGCGCAGGACGCGCACATCGTCTTCGACGCACAACCGCACGATGCCGGCGAGCACGCCGTCCACGCGCGCGGCCAGCACCAGATCGCCCGGCTGAGCCACGCCCGCATTGCCCAATGCGCGATAGAAGGCCGATGCGGCCGCGGCATCGACGGTGTCGATGGTGATCCGCGGCGCGAGGTGGGGCTTCATACCGATTTGCGCGTGGCCCGGATCATGTCGGCCGCCTTCTCGGCAATCATGATCGTGGGCGCGTTGGTGTTGCCCGAGGTGATGGTCGGCATGATCGACGCATCGACCACGCGCAGGGCGCCGATGCCGTGCACCCGCAACGTGTGATCGACGACCGCGCCCGGATCGTTCGCCGGCCCCATCTTGGCGGTGCCCACCGGATGAAAGATCGTGGTGCCGATGTCGCCGGCGGCGCGCGCCAGTTCTTCGTCGGTCGTGTATTGCGGACCGGGGCGGAATTCTTCGGGCGCGTATCTTTGCAGCGGCGCTTGCGCGACGATGCGCCGGGTCAGGCGCAAGGCCTCGGCGGCCACGCGCCGGTCGGTCTCGGTGCTCAGATAGTTGGGCGCGATCCTGGGCGCAGCGGTGTATTCGCGCGAGGCCACGTGCGTGCTGCCGCGCGACGTCGGGCGCAGATGGCATACGCTCGCGGTGAAGGCCGGGAAGTCGTGCAAGGGCTCGCCGAACTTGTCCAGCGACAAGGGTTGGACGTGGTACTCGACATCGGGCGTCGCCTCGGCATCAGAGGTCTTGGCAAAGGCGCCGAGTTGCGAGGGCGACATCGTCATCGGTCCGCGCCGCGCGAAGACGAATTGCATGCCCATCCACAACTTGCCGAGCGACGAGTTGGCCATGGTGTTGAGGGTCTTCACGCCGCGCACTTTGTAGGCCATGCGCAATTGCAGATGGTCTTGCAGGTTCTCGCCGACGCCGGGCAGGGCGTGTCGCACCTTGAGCCCGAGCGATTGCAGCAACTCGGGATCGCCGATGCCCGACAGTTCGAGGATCTGCGGCGAGCCGATCGCGCCCGCGGCCAGGATGGTCTCGCAGCGCGCATTGACCGTGACATGCTGGCCGCCTTGCACGAAGGTCAGGCCGGTGCACAGCGTGCCGTCGAAATTCAGATGGCGCACTTGCGCGCCGGTCACGAGGGTGAGGTTCTCGCGCTTTTCCGGTCCGCGCTCGACCGGATGAAGGAAGGCGCTCGCCGCGTTCCAGCGCATGCCGCGCTTTTGGTTGACCTCGAAGTATCCGCAGCCGAAGTTGTCGCCGCGATTGAAGTCGTCGGTGTTCGGGATGCCGGCCTCGGCTGCCGCGGCGCGGAAGGCGTCGAGGATCTCCCATGACAGGCGTTGATTCTCGACCCGCCATTCGCCGCCTGCGCCGTGCAGGTCGTCGGCGCCTTTGTGATAGTCCTCGCTGCGCTTGAAGATCGGCACAACATCGTTCCAGCCCCAGCCGGGATTGCCGAGCGAGCGCCATTCGTCGTAATCGCGTTGCTGGCCGCGCATGTAGATCATGCCGTTGATCGATGAGCAGCCGCCGAGCACCTTGCCGCGCGGGTAGAGCAGGCTGCGGCCGTTGAGCCCCGGTTCGGCCGCGGTGCGAAAGCGCCAATCGGTGCGCGGGTTGTCGATGCAGTACAGGTAACCCACGGGGATGTGGATCCACATGTAGTCGTCGTTGCCGCCGGCTTCGACCAACAGGACGTTGACGTCGGGATCGGCGGACAACCGGTTGGCGAGGACACAGCCGGCGGTGCCTGCGCCGACGATGATGTAGTCGAAGTTGGCCATATTGCGCTCGTGTCTCCTTGCGGCGCGATGATTGGAATGCCCGAATGCTAGACGTTCTGACGCGGTTCGGGTTCGTCGTTTATCCTGCTGGCCGATATCGATGCATCTTGACGAACGTCTGGGGCGCGCCCGCGTCCGAAGAAGGGCGAGGCATGGGGTTGCAGATTCTTGTGGTGAGTGTCGGCGCGGCGCTTGGCGCCTGCCTGCGCTGGTGGCTCGGGTTGTTGCTCAACCCGATCTTCCCGACCGTGCCTCTGGGCACGCTGGCTGCCAATTTGCTGGGTGGTTTTCTGGTCGGTGCGGCGACGGCCTTGTTCACGATCAAGTCGGGCTTGCCACCGGAACTGCGTTTGTTGTGCGTGACTGGTTTTCTCGGGGGGCTGACCACGTTCTCGACCTTCTCGGCCGAGGTCGTCACCTTGATCGAACGGGGCCAGTTTTCCTGGGCCTGCGCAACCGCGGGTGTACATCTATTCGGTTCGCTCGCGCTGACGGCGATCGGCATGGTCGCTGCGCGCTGGGTCTTGCTGCCGGCGTGATCGCGGCGATGCCGCCAATGGATTGGGGGATGCGATGAACGGCGTTTTCCTGCGGTTTTACATTCACGAGAATTCGCGGCACGGCCATATGCTGGCCTGGCAATGGCTGCTCGACGAAGCGAACAAGCTTGGCGTCGCGGGCGGGTCGGCATTTCGCGCGATGGCGGGCTTTGGGCGCCACCGGGTGCTGCGCGAGGAGCATTTCTTCGAACTGGCCGGCAGCCAGAGCGTGGAGGTCGAGTTCATCGTGACCGACGTCCAGGCCGAGCAGTTGATCGCATCGGTACGCGCAGCGGGCCTGCGGCTGTTTTACGCCCGCATTCCGGCCACGTTCGGGATCATCGGCGCCGAGCAGGACTGATCCGTCGCAGGCCGGCGGCAAAAGACCCGGTCGGGCGTGCTTGAAACTCGCGGGGCGCAGCCCCACCTGTGTCGCAGTTCAGAACCCGACGACTGGGACGCGCCATGCGACTCGACAAGCTCACCACCAAATTCCAGGAGGCCCTGGGCGACGCGCAAAGCCTCGCCTTGGCCAATGACAACCAATACATCGACCCGCTGCATGTCACCGCGGCGCTGCTGGCACAAAGCGACGGCGCGGCGCGTTCGCTGCTGCAGCGCGCCGGGGTGAATGTCGGTGCGCTGACCAAGGCGATCGATTCGGCGATCAAGAGCTTGCCGCAAGTGCAGGGCGCTGCCGGTGAGGTGCAGATCGGGCGCGAACTCGTCAATGTGCTCAATCTGGCCGACAAGGAAGCCAGCAAGCGCGGTGACCAGTTCATCGCGAGCGAACTC
>CAYUYC010000156.1:0-7609 GCA_964448945.1 uncultured Burkholderiaceae bacterium | reverse complement strand
GACCCCTCGTTTGGCCCGTGCGCGACGGCACCCTTGTGCGAGTATCCCAACCGGCAGCCAATCGCGCGCAGTCGTGCTTGCATTGATCGGCGAAAAACTTTAGCATTCAAAGCTTTCCGCTTGCGGGCGCCTGCTATTTGTCGAGCCGGGCGTGTTGGCAGTTCAATCGCCAGCGGGCAGCAACCAACCCTTTTGAGCAGCGACGCATTGTTTGCGGCGCATGCAGGCAGCTAGGAACCGACATGGCCAATACCGCCCAAGCGCGCAAGCGCGCCCGCCAATCCGTCAAGCTCAACGCGGCAAACTCCGCGCTGCGCTCGCGCTACCGCACCGCCGTCAAGGGCGTGCGCAAGGCGATCATCGCCGGTGACAAGGCTGCCGCCACCGCGAACTTCCGCGCCGCGACCAGCGTGATCGACAAGATTGCCGACAAGAAGATCGTTCACAAGAACAAGGCAGCGCGACACAAGTCCCGCCTGGCCGCCGCGTTGAAAGCCATGACCGCCTGATCGAGCAACACTCCAGGCCCAAGCTTCAGCGAAGGCCGCCCAGGCAAATGCCCGGGCGGCCTTCTTGTTTTTGGTTCGCGAAAAGTTTCAATCGCCGAAAGTGCGCCGAGATTCAGGCGCGCGGAGGCGGCAATTCGCAGGCCTCGAAGGTCTGCAGTTGGTTGTCGTTGGCGAAAGCGAGGACGAAATCCCACGCCATGGGCTCGATATCGCGCAAACGCTCATCGACGATCACGCATTTCGCGCCGTCGAGGACGGTGGGACGAACGTAAGGGGAGTAGCCGATATGCGCATGCGCAGCGTCGTAACCCTCTGGGCGGTAAGGCGACAGCACGCCGCAAAGACGCTCCGCCCAATCACTGGGGCGAAAGGTCTTGCCCGCGAGCGTCACACCCAGGATGAAGATCTCCCGAGGTTTGGCGGATTGCGCCTGCGACGTTGCGAAGTCCTGCGGTTCGGCCATGTGCAGTTGCCCAGAGTGGTGCCGGAGCAAGCCCGCAACTTAACCGGCTTGCCCCGAGGCGCGCAGATGCGACGCAATGGGTATGTACCGGCGGCTGCGGGCGGACAGGTCAGCCGATTGCGGGATGCGCAACGGGTGCCCGGACGCCACCACGATCGTGCCGTGGCGAGTCTTTGAAATTATATCTTATATAAGACATCGGCTTCGTGCGCGGAACGATGTCACAAGGGCCTACCAAGGCCCGCGACGAAAACGGCCCACCAGGCCCATCTCGGAGAGACCGATGGAAACACCATCGCCTGACGCGTCATCACCGGAACAGCACGAGTGGCTGGCGCGGATCAACACCCTACGCAAGCGCTTGCTCTCGGCTGATCCGTTGCTGCGCAATCGTGACTTCATGCACTTCTGGACCTCGTCGGCGCTGACGAGTTTCGGCTCGCAGATTTCGATGCTGGCGATCCCGCTCACGGCGGTCACGCTGCTGGGCGCCACGCCCTCGCAAATGGGGGTCTTGGTGGCGCTCGAAACCGTCCCTTTTGCCCTGTTCTCGTTGCACGCCGGCGTATGGGTCGACCGCAATCGCAAACTGCCGATCATCTTGTTCAGCGAAATCGCGATCGGCGCAGTGCTGATTTCGGTGCCTTTGCTGGCCTGGCTGAACCTGTTGTCGATGTTCTTCATGTATTGCGTGGCGTTTACGCTTGGCGTGAGTTTCGTCGTCACCGGGACCGCGGCGCAGGTCTTCCTCACCCAGTTGGTCGGCCGTGGCCATTTGATCGATGCATTGGCGCGCTTTACCGGCACCGACTCCGCGGCCAAGCTGGTAGGCCCGGGCGCGGCAGGCTCGCTGATCCATTGGATCGGCGCACCGTTCGCGATCGCGGCGGACGCTTGCGCCTTCTTCGTGTCCTACTTCTTGCTGCGAAGAATCCGTGTGCGCGAAGAGCCGCCGCCGGTGCGTGAAGACTCAAGCATGTGGGCCGAAATCAAAGAAGGCTGGTGCGTGGTGCGCGAAAGCGCGACGTTGTGGAGCCTCGCCATCGGTGCAGCGCTTTGGCAGTTCCTGTTCCAGGGCTATCAAGCGCTGGTGATGATCTTTGCCGCGCGCGATCTGGGTTTGGGCGCCGGCGCAATCGGGGCAGCGCACATGGTTGGCGGCATCGGTGCATTGCTCGCTGCGCTCAGCGCCAAACGCCTGACGCGTCGTCTGGGCATGGGGCCGCCGATTCTGATCGGGTTGGGCATCACCGCCATGGCTTGGCTGTTGCTCGCGTTCGCGCCGGGCGCACAGCATGCGTTTGCGACCTTGTCCGGTTCGCTGTTCCTGCTCGATTTCGGCATCACCTTGTACGTGATCCATTACTTGAGCCTGCGCCAAGCGGTCACGCCCGATGCGCTGCTCGGTCGCATGACGGCCACCATGCGCTTTTTGTCGGTAGCCACCGCACCGGTCGGCGCTGTGGCTGCCGGACTGATCGGCGAACACTATGGCTTGCGCGCTGCGCTGGCCGCGTGCGCCATCGGATGCGCCTCGTTGTTCTTCGCGCTCTGGATGTTCTCGCCGGTGCGCGCGATCCGCAGTGCGCATCCGCGCATACAGACGATGGCGGCGTCATGACAAGCCTCGCATTGCCGCCGCCGCACGACGTACATCCTTGCGATGGCGGACAGACCATGCACGCATCGCTTATGATCCGACGCGGCGGGCACGCCTTGCGGTGTGCCGCGCCATTTTCTTTCGTGCCGTACCACGTGACTGAAGAGACACTCGATGAACGCACCTGACCCGATCCAACCCTCGCATGTAATGAACACCTATGCGCGTCTGCCGGTGACGTTCGCGCGCGGCGAAGGCGTGTGGCTGTGGGACGAGCAAGGGCGCCGATACCTCGATGGTCTGGCCGGCATCGCGGTGAACGGCCTCGGGCATGCGCACCCCAAGCTGGTTGCCGGACTGACCGATCAGATCGGCAAACTCATTCACACCTCCAATCTCTACGGCGTGCGCAACCAAGAAGTTCTGGCCGAGCGCATCTGCGCGCTGTCGGACATGGACGAGGTGTTCTTCGTGAGCTCCGGCGCCGAAGCGAACGAGAACGCGATCAAGCTCGCGCGCTATTACGGCTACAAGCACGGGCAGTCGTTCGTGAAGACCATCGTCATGGAACGCGCCTGGCATGGCCGCACCATCGCCACGCTCGCTGCCACCGATAGCGAAAAAGCGCGCAAAGGCTTCGGCCCGATGCAAGACGAGTGCTTCGTGCGCGTGCCCTACAACGCGATCGAAGCGATCTACACCGCCGCCGAGCAACACCCCGAGATCAACTCGATCATGCTCGAGGTGCTGCAAGGCGAAGGCGGCATCAACGTCGCCGATGCCGAATATCTGCGCGCCATTCGCAAGCTTTGCGACGACCGCGGCTGGCTGCTCATCCTCGATGAAGTCCAGTGCGGCATCGGCCGCACCGGCAAATGGTTCGGCTACCAGAACACCGGCATCGTGCCCGACGCGATCACGCTCGCCAAAGGCCTGGGTTCGGGCGTGCCGGTGGCCGCGATGGCGGTGCGCGGCAAAGCCGCCAAGCTGTTCGGGCCCGGCAACCTCGGCACCACCTTCGGCGGCGGTCCGCTCGCCATGCGTGCCGGCATCGAGACCTTGCGCATCCTCGAAGAAGACGGCCTGCTCGCGAACGCCATGAAGGTGGGCGAGCATCTGCGCGCCGAATTCAAGCGCACGCTTGCCGCCACCGCCGGCGTCAAGGACATCCGCGGTCTCGGACTGATGATCGGCATCGAACTCGATCGTCCTTGCGGCGTGCTGGTTCAGCGTGCGCTCGACGCCGGTCTGCTGATCAACGTCACGCGCGATCAGGTGATCCGGCTGCTGCCGCCGCTCATCATGACCACCGCCGAGGCCGATCAGCTCGCCGCCGGGCTGGTGCCGCTGATTCAAACCTTCCTGCGCGAGTGACGCGCACGCGGCCATGGCCTACGTCTACCTTGCGATCGCCATCGTTGCGGAGGTCATCGGCACGTCGGCGCTGAACGCGTCGGCAGGCTTCACCCGTACAGTGCCGAGCATCGTCGTGGTCGTGGGTTACGGACTGGCGTTCTACTTCCTCGCACTCACGCTCAAGACCGTGCCGGTGGCCATCGCCTATGCGATCTGGTCCGGTGCGGGCATCGCGCTCATCACCGCCATCGGCTGGGTGTTCTTTCGCCAGACCCTCGACGCCGCCGCGCTCGCGGGGATCGGTCTCATCGTCGCCGGCGTTCTTGTCATCAACCTGTTCTCCGCTTCGGCACGGCACTGATTGCCGGTCGCGCTCACACCATCATGACCATCAAGCACTATCTCCAGTCCAACGACCTGACCGCCGACGAGACCGCGTACGTGATCGAGCGCGCGCGCATCATCAAGGCGAAGTTCAAGCGCTTCGAGACCTACTATCCGCTTGCCGACCGCACCCTGGTCATGATCTTCGAGAAGGCGAGCACGCGTACCCGCCTGTCCTTCGAGGCGGGCATGCATCAGCTCGGCGGCGCGGCCATCTACCTCAACACGCGCGATTCGCAGCTCGGCCGCGGCGAGCCGGTCGAAGACGCGGCGCAAGTCATCAGCCGCATGTGCGACCTGGTGATGATCCGCACCTTCGAGCAGGACATCATCGAGCGCTTCGCCAAGCATTCGCGGGTGCCGGTCATCAATGGCCTGACCAATGAATTCCATCCGTGCCAGGTGCTGGCCGACATCATGACCTGGGTCGAACATCGCGGTTCGATCCAAGGCAAGACCGTGGCCTGGATCGGCGACGGCAACAACATGTGCAACTCGTGGCTGCAAGCGGCCGAATTGCTCGATTTCAAGGTCAACATCTCGACACCGCCGGGCTATGAAATCAAGCCCGAGCAATCCGGCGTGACGAATCCGCGCTATGTCGAGCAGTTCGCCGATCCGATGGACGCGGCGCGCGGCGCGGACCTCGTTACAACGGACGTCTGGACCTCGATGGGCTTCGAGGCCGAGAATGCCGCGCGCATGAAAGCCTTTGCGGATTGGCAGGTCGACGATGCGATGCTCGCGATCGCCAAACCCGATGCGCTGTTCATGCATTGCCTGCCCGCGCACCGCGGCGAAGAAGTCACGGCCAGCGTCATCGACGGACCGCACAGCGTGGTCTGGGACGAAGCCGAGAATCGCCTGCACGTGCAAAAGGCCTTGATGGAATATCTCGTCATCGGACGCATCTCCTGAATCACATGAAACGCCTCACGATCGCAGCATTGTGTGCCTGGGCGCTGAGCGCCTGCACCACCACGGCCATCACCAGCACCGGCACGGGTACCGTCCCATCGAGCGTCACTCCGGCGCCGCCCACCGCCACCTCGTCGACCGGCCAGCCGATCACCATGGGCGTGGGCGCCGAAGACATCGCACGCATCGATGTACTGCTGGCGCAAACGCGCGAGTTGCTGTTGCTGGCCCCGGATGTCGCCCGCATCAAATGGAACACCCGCCAGCCGGTGGAGAACCGCCGCGCCGAAGCCGCCATCGTCGACAACGCCGCGCATGAGGCCGTCAAGTACAAAAGCGATCCCGGTCTGTTCCGCGACTACTTCTCGGCCCAGGTCAATGCGAGCAAATACGTCCAGACGCAGTTGATCGAACAATGGCGCGCAGCCAAGGCGCCCAAGGCCATGACCCTGACGCGATCAGTGGCGCAGGTTCAGGCAGCGTCGGACGCCGTCACGCCCAAGGTGATGCAGGCCCTGGCCGATGCCGCACCGGTGCTGAAGATCCCCGGTGCGCGCGCAGTGCTCGAAACCCGCGCCAAGGAAATCATGCCGACCAAATCGGCGTTGTCCGATCCGACCCGCGCGATCGCAATCCAGCCCTTGCTCGAACGCGCCGCGCCTTGATCCTCTCACGTGCATTTTGTCGCGCACGGCCGCGGTGGACGAGCGCAGCGCACCCCATCGCACAGATATAATTTCGCCTGCGCCGAAGACCGGACGGCGCAGCGTCTGATCCCGCCTCGCCATTCCCGCAGTCGAATCCTTGTGCCTGTCGTTGACTACCCCCCGCGAGCGGTGACCTATTCCGGATTGATGCATGCTTCGAGACTCGGCGGGGCGAGCGTGCGCGTATGACCCACACACGGGAACACCCATGAGCAAATCGAAACCCGCGGCCAAGGCCGCCAGCGCCACCCAACCCAAGAAGGTCGTGCTTGCCTATTCGGGCGGCCTCGACACTTCGGTCATCCTGAAATGGCTGCAAGACGTCTATCAATGCGAAGTCGTGACCTTCACCGCCGACATCGGCCAGGGTGAGGAAGTCGAACCCGCGCGCAAGAAGGCGCTGCAGATGGGGATCAAGAAGGAAAACATCTTCATCCAGGATCTGCGTGAAGAGTTCGTGCGCGATTTCGTGTTCCCGATGTTCCGCGCCAACACCGTCTACGAAGGCGAATACCTGCTCGGCACCTCGATCGCCCGTCCGCTGATCGCCAAGCAGCTCATCGAGATCGCCAAAAAGACCGGCGCCGATGCCATCTCGCACGGCGCGACCGGCAAGGGCAACGACCAGGTCCGTTTCGAGCTCGGCGCCTATGCGCTGATGCCCAACGTCAAGGTCATCGCCCCGTGGCGCGAATGGGATCTGCTCTCGCGCGAAAAGCTGCTCGCCTATGCCGACCAGCACGGCATCCCGGTCGATTTCAAGAAGCGCAAAGGCGGCGCGCCCTATTCGATGGACGCCAACCTCCTGCACATCAGCTATGAAGGCGGCATCCTCGAGGATCCGGATTTCGCTCCCGAAGAATCGATGTGGCGCATCACGGTGTCGCCCGAGAAGGCGCCGGCCAAGCCGCAGGTCATCGAACTGACCTACGAGAAGGGCGACATCGTCGCGATCGACGGCAAGAAGCTCTCGCCCGCACAAGTGCTCACGCAACTGAACATCCTCGGCGGCAAGCACGGCATCGGCCGCCTCGACATGGTCGAAAACCGTTACGTCGGCATGAAGTCGCGCGGCTGCTATGAAACCCCGGGCGGCACCATCATGCTCAAGGGCCACCGCGCGATCGAATCGATCACCATGGACCGCGAAGTGCTCGCGCTCAAGGACGACCTCATGCCGCGTTACGCGCGCATGATCTACAACGGCTACTGGTTCAGCCCCGAGCGCCAGTTGCTGCAAGGCCTGATCGATGCCTCGCAAGCCAATGTCAACGGTGTGGTCAAGCTCAAGCTCTACAAGGGCACGATCATGTGCGTGGGCCGCAGCTCGAAGAATTCGTTGTTCGACCAGCGCATCTCGACCTTCGACGACGACGGCGGCGCCTACAACCAGGCCGATGCGGCCGGCTTCATCAAGCTCAATGCGCTGCGCATGCGCATCGCGGCCAACCTCAAGAAGGGCCGCGGCAAGAAGTAATCCGCAAAACAACTTCGAGGTAGGGTGAACCCGCCCGAGAATTTGGGTGGGTTCACCGAATCAATGCCTCTTGGTCGGTCGCGCCGTGCATGTAAGGATTCAGCCCATGGCGCGTTCAATCTTCCGATTCGGCTGGATGATGGCTTTTGCGGCGGCGATGTTCATCGCCGCGAAAGCGCCCGCCTTCATGTTGAC
>CAYUYC010000155.1:0-7831 GCA_964448945.1 uncultured Burkholderiaceae bacterium | reverse complement strand
GCTATGGTTTGTACGTGTGGGGATCGTACGCAGTGACGGCGATCTTCATGCTGATCGAACCCGTTCTCGTCTGGCGCCGTCATCGCCGGGCGGTTGCCGAGGCCGCGCTCGCCAAGGCGATCCGTGATCAAGAAATGCAAGACAGCAAGGAAGGCACGAAATGAAACCGCGTCACAAGAAATTCGCCCTGGTCGGCGTGATCCTCGCCGGTGTCGGCATCGCCGTGGCCCTGGTGCTCAATGCGTTCCAGAGCAATCTCGTGTTCTTCTATTCGCCGTCGCAAGTCGCCGCCAAGGAAGCGCCGTCGGGGCGCACCTTCCGCATCGGCGGGCTGGTGCAACCCGGCAGCGTGCAGCGCCAGGGCGTCGATGTGCATTTCGTCGTGACCGACAACGCGCAGAACGTTCCCGTGGCCTACAGCGGCATCCTTCCCGACCTGTTCAAGGAGGGCAAGGGCGTGGTGGCGCAAGGGCAGATCGGCGAGAACGGCGTGTTCGTCGCCAAGGAAGTCCTTGCCAAGCACGACGAGAACTACATGCCGCCCGAAGCCGCCGAGGCACTGGACAAGGCCAAGGAAACCAATGCGCGGATCGCCAGTTCGATGTCCGGCGCGCAAGGAGCGAATCGATGATTCCCGAGCTTGGACAGGTCGCGCTGGTACTGGCGCTGGCCGTGGCGCTCGTGCAAGGCGTGTTGCCTTTGATCGGCGCTGCGCGCGGCAATGTGGGGCTGATGTCGCTTGCGCGTACTGCGGCGGTCGCGCAATTCGTGCTCGTGGCGGCCGCGTTCGCGTTCTTGACCTCGGCCTTCATCAACAACGATTTCTCGGTCTTGTACGTCGCGGCCAATTCCAATTCCGCCTTGCCCTTGCCCTATCGCATCGCGGGGGTCTGGGGCGGGCATGAAGGCTCCTTGCTGCTCTGGACCTTCATGCTCGTGGTCTGGATGCTGGCGGTCACGCAATTCAGCAAGCATCTGCCCTTGCCGGTGGTGGCGCGCATCCTGGCAGTGATGGGGCTGGTCAGTTTCGGCTTTCTGCTGTTCATGCTGCTGACCTCCAATCCTTTCGAGCGCCTGTTCCCGATTCCGCCCGATGGCCGCGATCTGAATCCGCTGCTGCAGGACCCGGGCATGGTCTTCCATCCGCCGATGCTCTACATGGGCTATGTCGGGTTCTCGGTCGCGTTTTCCTTCGCGCTGGCTGCGCTCATCGGCGGCAATCTCGACGCGACCTGGGCGCGCTGGACGCGCCCCTGGACCACCGCGGCGTGGATCTTTCTGACCATCGGCATCGCGCTCGGAAGCTGGTGGGCCTATTACGAACTGGGCTGGGGCGGCTGGTGGTTCTGGGATCCGGTCGAGAACGCTTCGTTCATGCCGTGGCTGGCCGGTACCGCGCTCATCCATTCGCTGGCCGTGACCGAAAAACGCGGCAGCTTCAAGGTCTGGACGGTGCTGCTGGCGATCACCGCCTTTTCGCTGTCCTTGCTCGGCACCTTCCTCGTGCGTTCGGGCGTGCTGTCGTCGGTGCATGCGTTTGCGACCGATCCGCGGCGCGGTCTGTTCATCCTCGGCTTCCTCGTCATCGTGATCGGCAGTTCGCTGCTGCTGTTTGCGTGGCGAGCGCCCAAGGTCGGACTGGGCGCGCGCTTCGCGCTCGTCTCGCGCGAATCCATGCTGCTCGGAAACAACGTGCTGTTGCTGGTGGCGATGGGCGCGGTGCTGCTCGGCACGCTGTACCCGCTCGTGCTCGATGCGCTCGGCATGGGCAAGATTTCGGTCGGGCCCCCTTACTTTGAATCGGTGTTCGTGCCGCTCATGACGCCGGTCGTCTTCCTCATGGCGCTCGGCACGCTGGCGCGCTGGAAAGAAGCCGCCTTGCCCGATCTGGCCGTGCGCTTGCGCTGGGCGGCGGCGGTGGCGGTCGTTGCGGCCGTGCTGACCGGTTGGCTGGCAGGACGCATCAGCTTCATGACCACGCTGGGCTTCTTGCTGACCTACTGGATCGTCGCAGCGGTCGCGACCGATCTTTGGGAGCGCGTGAAGCCGGCGGCGGGCGTCAAGGCCAGTCTCATCGCTCGTTTGCGCATCCTGCCGCGCGCGATGGTGGGGATGATGGTCGCGCATCTCGGGGTCGCGGTATTCGCCTTCGGGGTCACCATGGTCAAGTCCTACGAAACCGAGCGCGATGTGCGCATGGACATCGGCGACACGACCGAGATCAACGGCTATGTCTTCGCGTTCCGTGGTGTGCGCGAAATCGAAGGACCGAATTACGTCGCCGCGCAAGGGCGGATCGAAGTCACCCGCGATGGCAAGCCCGTGGCCGCGATGCATCCCGAAAAGCGCATCTATCGTGTCCAGAGCAATCCGATGACCGAGGCGGCGATCGATCCTGGCTTCACGCGCGATCTTTATGTCTCGCTCGGCGAACAGCTTCCGGGCGGTGCCTGGATCGTGCGCGTGTACTTCAAGCCTTTCGTCGATTGGATCTGGGGCGGTTGTCTGCTCATGGCCTTCGGCGGTTTTCTTGCCGCGACCGATCGGCGCTACCGGCTCAAGCGCGCCGCCGAGCGCGAAGCGCTGGCCGGCGCCGAGGCCTGAACGCGAATCCAGGAAGGACGGAGAGTTTTCATGATGCGTTTCTTGCTGCCGTTGGGACTGTTCATCGTCCTGGTGGTGTTTCTTGCGATCGGACTGAACCTCGATCCGCGCGAAGTGCCGTCGCCCTTGATCGGCAAACCGGCGCCCACTTTTGCGCTCACCCAGCTCGACAAGCCCGAGCAGACCATCCGCCGCGATGACATGCTGGGCAAGGTGTGGATCCTCAACGTCTGGGCATCGTGGTGCAGCGCTTGTCGCGAAGAGCATCCGATCCTGGTCAAGTATTCGCGCCAGAAGGAAGTGCCGATCTACGGCCTCAACTACAAGGACGAACGCGCCGACGGGATGGCCTGGCTCAATCGTTTCGGCAATCCGTACGACGCGTCCTTGTTCGACCACGATGGCCGGGTCGGCATCGATTTCGGCGTGTACGGCGTGCCCGAGACCTTCGTGATCGACAAGACCGGCACCATCCGCTTCAAGCAGATCGGGCCGGTCACCGAAGAAGTGCTGCGCACGAAGATTCAACCGCTCATCAAGGAACTCAATGGCTAGCGTGTTTCGAGCCGCCATGTTCGGCGCCAACCTGCGCGCGTACGCAAGCGCGCTGCTGTTCGCCTGCGCGCTGCTGGGCAATGGCGCTGTCGCCAAGGAAGCCGCCCCCGCGAGCGAAGATCCGGTCACCGAAGCGCGCCTGATGCGTCTGGCGAGCGAGTTGCGTTGTCTGGTGTGTCAGAACCAGACCATCGCCGATTCCAACGCCGATCTGGCCGTCGACTTGCGCAAGCAATTGCGCGAGATGATCCGGCGCGGCGACAGCGATCAGCAGATCATCGATTACATGACCGCGCGGTACGGCGACTTCGTGCTGTACCGTCCGCCGCTCAAGGGGACGACCGCCTTCTTGTGGTTCGGCCCCGCGGTGTTGCTGGTGCTGGGCATCGGCGCGCTGATCCTCATCCTGCGCAAGCGCACGCGCATGAGTGCAGACCAATTCGAGCCCGATCCCGAAGAGGATGAAGGCCTCGGTTCCGAAGGAAAATCCCCGCAATGACTCTGTTCTTCCTGATCGCCGGCTTGATGACGATCGCGAGCTGGTGGCTCGTCGTGCGTCCTTTGCTCAAGCGCCGTTCCGCCGCCGGCGAATCGCCCGCCGTCGCGCAACTCAAGCAACAACTGGCGCAACTCGATGCGCTGAAAGACTCCGGCGTCTTGTCCGCCGAGAATCACCGCGATTCGCGTGCCGCGCTCGAACGCAAGATCGTCGAAGCGCTGACCGGCACGCCACCCGCACCCGTCCCCGCGCGTGCGCCGATCGCGTTGCTCGGCGGGATTGCGGTGTTTCTGATCGCAGTCACCGCAGGCGGCTACTGGGTGGTCGGCACGCCTGCCGCGATGACGACGTCGGGCGCCATGGTCGCGGCCGGCGGCGCGCCGAGCGCGGACGGCGAAGCGGCTCCGCAAGGCAATCAGCATGCGCTGACCTTCGAGCAGATCGCCGGCCTGGCCGAGAAGCTCGCCTTGCGTTTGAAAGAGCAGCCCAACGATGCGCAAGGCTGGGGCATGCTGGCGCGGTCCTACGTGGTCCTCGGCCGCTATCCCGAGGCCGTCGATGCCTACAAGCGCACCGTCGCGCTGGTCGAAGACGATGCGCAGGTCTATGCCGACTTTGCCGACGCATTGGCCATGGCCAGCAATCGCAGTCTCGACGGCGAACCCATGAAGCTCGTGGATCGCGCGCTCAAGATCGATCCGAACAATCTCAAGGCCTTGTCGCTGGCCGGAACCTATGCCTTCGAGAAGAAGGATTACGCCAACGCGATCAAGCATTGGGAAAAGGTCGCCGCACTCGCCGCGGACGACGGCGAGTTCGTGCAGCAAGTGCGTGGCGGCATCGCCGAGGCGCGCGATCTGGCGGCCAAGAGCGGTATCAAGGTGCCGCCGCCTTCGGCAGCGTCGGTCGGAGCGCCGATGGCCGCGGGCGCAAGCGGGGCTGCCGCGCCATCGGCCGCGCTGTCGGCCGGTGTGAGCGGGCGGGTCGCGCTGGCTCCGGCCTTGGCCAAGCAGGTCTCGCCGGATGACACGGTCTTCGTGTTTGCGCGCGCGGCGCAAGGGCCGCGCATGCCGCTGGCGATCGTGCGCAAACAGGTCAAGGACTTGCCGTTCGACTTCACGCTCGACGACACCACCGCGATGTCGCCGCAGATGAAGCTCTCGAACTTCCCGCAGGTGGTGGTCGGCGCTCGCGTGTCCAAGAGCGGCAACGCCATGCCGCAACCGGGCGATCTGCAAGGGCTGTCGCCGACGGTCGCGGTGGGCGCCAACGGCCTCAAGATCGAGATCAACGAGGTCGTGAAGTAAAAGCGGTTTCTTCGCCCAGGATCGGCGGCGCGGACTAGGTCGCAATCCTGGGGGAAAGTACTACCGACGGAGTCGGGAGCCACCGACTTACCCGGGAATCGGCAAACCGATAAAAGGCTGTCAGAGAACTTCTGACACGCCATGTTCCGACACTTCCGATCCGCTGCTTGCGTTGCAGGTCTGGCCCTCGCGGCCGGGCAGGCGCACGCGCAGGTGTACGGGGGGCAGGACGACAGCGGCGCCGTGGTGTTGTCCAACTTCCAGACCGAAGTCACCCAGCAAGTCATCGTCGCGGCTCCGGTGCCGCCCGCGCCACCGGTGGAGATTTCGCCGGTCCAACTGGCAACGACGGCGCCGACGCAGATCGGGCCCATCATCGACGCGGCCGCGCGCGAGCACGCGTTGCCGGCGTCCTTGCTGCAAGCGGTGATCGCGGTCGAGTCGGGCTACAACCCGCGCGCGGTGTCCAAGGCCGGTGCCAAAGGGCTGATGCAACTGATGCCCGATACCGGCTCGCGGTTCGGCGCCCGCGATCTGTTCGACGCCAGCCAGAACGTGCGCGCCGGCGCGCAGTACCTCAAATGGCTGATCGGCACCTTCGAAGGCAATCTCGAACTGGCCCTGGCCGGATACAACGCCGGTGAAAACGCCGTGATCCGTCACGGCTACAAGATCCCGCCTTATCGCGAAACCCAGGAATACGTTCCGAAAGTGCTCGCGCTCTACAAGCAGTACTCGGCGCGCTGACGCGCGCCTTCATCGGCTTCTTCCATCGTTCGAACCATCGCGCAGCGCGCGCCGACCGGGGTGTCGCGCGCGCTGCGTCGGCCATGGGGTGTTTACCCCATGGTCCGCACATCCCCCTTGTGCGCCCAGACCGCGTTCGGCGATGCGCGGGCTGCGCCGTGTCGGCAAAAGCACGCAAAACTCAGTCAAATCACCACTTTTCCATGTCTATTTAAGGGCTTCTTCATTTCCGTGAATTCCTTCACGTTTTTGTCGGGATTTCTTAAGTAGGTCACATCCCTACCCATCCGACGGTTCCAGCTTTGGGGAATCACCCCATCGGACAAGGCGGGTCGAGCCGTACTTACAGAAAGCTACGGATTTCTAGACTGTGCATCAACGACTGCCGAAGAGCGGTCGGCGACCTGAACAAGCAAGCTCTCTGGAGGTCATATGGGTCCGAATGCACCGAGGCGCGGTGGCTGGATGTCGCACGCGCTGGCAGCGGTCACCGCTGCGCTCACCTTGCTGACCGGGAATGCACAGGCAGCCACCGTCAATCTCCGGGTGGTCGATCCGACGGCAACCGGCGGAACGAGCGCATTGCCGTCCACGGTCGACTTCTACTTCACGATCGAGGAGGACAAGACCTTCGACGTGAAGCCGGGCGTGACTGCCGTGGCGGGCAGCGATGGCGATCCGGCACGCACCGATCCGACCTTGTCGCTGGCCTATCACCGCAGCTTCATGCCGGTCGTGGCCAGCGGCGAAGGCTACGCCGCGTTTGCCGCCGCAGTCGGCGCCCTGGACTTCGGCGCCCGCCAACGCTACTTCGTGTCGGTCCTGCCCAAGGCGGTCGACGGCAGCCCGGCCTACGCGATGGCCGGCGTACCGCTGCGCGCCCAGACCGAAATCGTCGATCTCGTGCTGCATACGCTGCCGATCAAGACCGCGCAGATCTCGGTGCTCATGTTCCAGGACAACAACCCGATCAACGGCGCGCCCGATGCACCGAGCGCCACGGGCACTGCGCAGGAACTCGGGCTGTGCGGCTTCGAAGCACAGTTGTTCGACGCGGGCGGCACCTACGGCGCATCGGGCGGCCGCATCTCCGCCGATGTGTTCGGCAATCCGCTGGGCACGGTCTACGACGCCGCGGGCGAGGTTGCGACCATCGGCGACAACGTCTTGAAGGCCGATCGCAACGGCAGCATCACCATCAAGAATCTGGCGCCGGGCAAGTACACGGTCTTCCCGGTCGCACCCAACGTCATGCCGTCGCGCAACGAGTGCAACCTGGGCGATGCGCGCCGCACGCCGATCTACGTCGCCGAGAACGCCAACGGGGCGCTCCAGCCCGGCCAGATCCGCTGGGGCGAGTGGATGCAGACCACGACGATCGAAGGCACCTGGGGCACGGATGCCTGGGTCAAGGCCAACGAGCCCAATTACTTCAAGGAATTCGGGCCCCCCGGGCATCACGTCTTCCAAGGCTTCGTGCGCAAGTTCAGCGGATTGAGCGCGAATCAAGCGAGCGCAACGACGGTCACCGGCCGCGTGGTGCACACCCATATGTCGCGCCCGCCGGCACTGGCGTTCTACAACGGCGAAGTCGATACCGAATGCTCGATCGGCGTGAACGAGGTCGGCGTGCAAGGCGGCCTGGGCATGTGGGCCGGCCCCTGCAATGCCCTGGGCGAATTCACGATTCCCAATCTCAAGCCGGGAACGCGCTATCAGCTCGCGGTCTGGGACGGCCCGCTCGACAACGTCTTCGGTCTTTACGATTTCTATACCCCGACCAACGGCGGCGCGCTCGCGCTGGGCGATGTGCCGGTGTTCCGCTGGTTCGGCCGGTTCGAAGGCAAGGTCTGTCACGACCACGACAGCACCGGCTTGTGCACCGACACCGCGGGCAATGACGACACCACCAAGTCGGGGCTGCCCAATCAAGCGGTCAATCTGCGCTTTCGCGATGGCTCGATCTATCAATCGGTCGTGACCAACGACGATGGCGAATACGAATTTTCCGAAGTGTTCCCGTTCTTCAACTGGCTGGTGGCCGAAATCGATTTCGCGCGCTTCAAGGAAATCGCCGACAGCGTCGGAATAGAGAACGGAAGCTACTTCTCGAAGCTCT
>CAYUYC010000154.1:0-7860 GCA_964448945.1 uncultured Burkholderiaceae bacterium | reverse complement strand
TACAAGGCCTTGAGGATTTCGACGCGCTGCTTTTCGCCGACCGACAACTCGCCCACGCGGCGCGACGGATCGACCGCCAGCCCGAAACGCTCGGCCAGTTCGTTCAAGCGCTGGCGCGCGGCGCGGCGATCGGAGCGCAGACGGGTGAGCGGCTCGGTGCCGACCAGCACGTTGTCGAGCACATCGAGGTTGTCGGCGAGCGTGAAATGCTGATGGACCATGCCGATGCCCGCGGCGAGGGCGGCGGCAGGATCGCCGGGCGGCAGCGCTTCGTCGAAGACTTCGATCGTGCCTTCGTCGGCCAGGTAATGGCCGAACAGGATGGATACCAGCGTGCTCTTGCCCGCGCCGTTCTCGCCCAGCAGCGCGAGGACTTCGCCGCGCGCGAGGGTGAGCGAAATGCGGTCGTTGGCGGTCAGCGTGCCGAAGCGCTTGGTGATGCCCGACAGGCGCAGCACGGTGGATGGAGCGGTCATGCGCCTTACTTGAGTTCGCGCGGCCGTGCGCCGCTTTGCATCGCGACCAGGGCCTTGAGCGTGCCGCGGATCTCGGCCAGCTCGCGTTGCTGATCGAGCACGATGCGCTGCATGCCTTCGAGCACGCGGTCTTGTTGCGCGAGCTTTTCCTTCAGGATGGCGACGCCCGAGAGTCGGTCGAGGATGTCGGTCACCAGGCTCATCCGCGCTTCCCCGCATTCTTGGCCGACTTGATCGAGCGCACCGTCGCGGCGCGCTGCGCTGCGCTGCGTGTGCGCGTGGACGGCGCAGGCGGTGGCGCGAGCGGAACCTCGCCGCCCTTGATCGCTTCGATTTCGCGGAAGAAGGATTCCGAGCGCTTGAGCCCGGCATCGAGGATGGCGTTCATCTCGTCGATGTGTTCGCGCGCCTGGCGCGTCGCGGCGTCGAGCATCTGCAATTCGTCGACCGTGACGCCGGCGAGATACGAATCGACCGCGTTGCGCACTTCGACCGAAAGATTGGTGCCCTTGAGCTTGGCGCGCTTGGTCAGCGCCTTCTTCTGCTCGGCATCGAGATAGACGTTCGTCAAAGCCAGGACTGCCATCGTCGCCTCCTGTCGTTCGCCAGGGTTTCGGGGATCACGAAACCGGGCTACATATTACATAGTATGTAATACGGGGGCGAGCCGGGTGCATCGGCACCCGGCAGCGTCGCAGGCGACGATGAATCGGCCCGGATTACTTCGCGCTCGCCTTGGGTTGCGCGTCGTCGATCGCGACCTTGAACTTGCCTTCGAGGATGGCCTTTTCCTTGGCCTTGACCTTCGCGACCAGATCGGCCGGCAGTTTCTTGGCAAAGCTGCCCAGCGGTGCGAGTTCGGAGCCCTTCACGCCCATGTAGGAATACTTGCCGTAATCCTCATCCTTGAACGTGCCCGCGGCGACGGCCTTGAGCGCGGCGGCGATGGTCGGCTCCATGTTCCACAGCGCCGAGGCAACCACGGTGTCGGGATATTTGTCTTGCGTGTTGATGACGTTGCCGATCGCGAGCACCTTGCGTTCCTTGGCCGCGTCGCTGACCCCGAAGCGCTCGGCGTAGAGCACGTCGGCACCCTTGTCGATCATCGCGAACGCCGCTTCCTTGGCCTTGGGCGGATCGAACCACGAGTTGATGAAGCTCACCATGAATTCGACCTTGGGGTTCACTTCCTTGGCACCGGCCATGAAGGCATTCATCAGACGATTCACCTCGGGGATCGGGAAGCCGCCGACCATGCCGATCTTGCCCGACTTGCTCATGCCGCCGGCGATCATGCCGGTCAGGTAGCTGGGTTCGTGGATGAAGTTGTCGAACACCGAGAAGTTGGGCGCTTGCGGCTTGCCCGAACTGCCCATCAGGAAGGCGACCTTCGGATAATCCTTGGCGACTTTGCGCGCCGCGGTCTCGACCGCGAAGGATTCGCCCACGACCAGATCGTTGCCGGCCTCGGCGTATTGGCGCATCACGCGTTCGTAATCGGCGTTGGCGACATTCTCGGAGAACACATAGTCCACCTCGCCGCGCGCCTTGGCTGCGTCGAGCGCCTTGTGGATGCGGCTCACCCATTGCTGTTCGACCGGCACGGTGTAGATCGCCGCGACCTTGAGCTTCTTCTTGGCTTGCGCGAGCGCGGCGAGCGGCGACGACAACGCACTTGCGGCGAGCGTGCCGACCAGGACTTGACGACGGGTGATGTGAGCCATGGGTGTGGTTTCCTGAGCTGGAGTTGTTCGGTCGACGCGATCGGATGATCGTGCGCGCGTCGTCGGCGATGTTAGCAACCTTCGCGCCACGCTCGAATGCCGGTGCGCATGAACCCAATGGGGTCATGCGCACGCGCGCGCGTTGTTGCAGCATGGGCACAGCGCGCGCGTCGTGCACGCGGGTTGCGATCGCGCGACCGCTTGCGTTCATGCGCGAGATACGTCGCGGTAGTTTGTCGCTATACCGCGCCAGATCGCATAATTGAATGAAAACGAATTCGATACGCAGCATATGCATGCTGCGCAGTCAAACAATTTTTTGGACCAGTGCGCATCGGCGCGCTTGATTTAGGTCTGCGCGGCGCAGCATGCGTCTCGTACACTCGTTCGCCAGGAGGATATTCATGACTCACAAGCACGACGATCATTCAGCCGTGGCCCCAGGCGCCGACTCGACTTCCACCGCGGCGCGCAGCGTCGACCCTGCCGCGTTGGTGCGTGTCTCGACCTTGTTGGGCGATGTGCTCGATGCCGATGCGCAAGGCGTGCCGCGCCGCGATCTGCTGATCGAGCATCTGTTCACCCTCAACGATGCCGATGGCGTGCTGCATCTGGGCGTGCTCGCCGCGCTCGCGCAAGTCATGCATTTGCCGGCCGACGAAGTCATCGCGATTGCGCGGGCCTGTCGCCAGTTCGAGATCGTGGCCGACGAAGTCGCTGCGCCCGAATCCACGGTGCGGGTATGCACCGCGGTGTCGTGCATGTTGTCGGGCGCAGACGATCTGCTCGCCGGCACCCGCGCCGCGCTCGGCAATTCGATTCATGTGCGCGAGGCCGGCTGCCTCGGACGTTGCCATGCGGCGCCTGCGGCGCTGGTCGGGCAGCGCCCGGTGCACCAGGCCACGCCCGAGCGCATCGCGTTCAACATCGAGACCGGCGCGGTCGAAGCGCCCGAACCCGTACCCGAAGACCTGCCGGTCGATGCCGACATGTGGATCGATCCGGCCTCGCCCTTGAAGTCCGGCGAGTCGATCGCCCCGCCGTTTTGCTGCTTCACCACGTATCGTGCGCGCGGCGGATACGCCCTGTGGCAGTCGTGCCTGCGCGGCGCGCGCCATGCCGATGCGATCATCGACGAGATCGAGCATGCGGGCCTGCGCGACAGCACCGACCCGGCCTTGCTCGCTGCGCGGCATTGGCGCGCGGTGCGCACACAAGACGCGCCGCGCTATCTGGTGCTCGACGTCTCCGAAGGCGAGCCGGGCACTTTCAAGGACCGCTTCCTGCTCGAACGCGATCCGCATCGTTGCCTCGAAGGCATGCTGATCACGAGCTGGGTCATCGGCGCGCAACGCTGCGTGATCCATTTGCGCGACGAGTACGCGAGCCTGCGCGGCATGCTCACGCGCGAAATCGCGCGTCTGCGCGAGACCTTCGGCAACGCCCTGCCCGACATCGAATTGCGGCGCGGCCCGGATGTCGGCGCGTGCGCGGGCGACGCCAAGGTCATCGACAACCTCGAAGGCGGTCGCGCGAGCGGTGCCCGCTCCGACGGGACCAGACTGCTTGGTCGGCCGACGCTGGTCAGCGATCTCGAGGCGATCTATTGGGTGCGCGACATCATCGAGCGCGGCGCCCCTTGGTTTGCCAAGTACGGCATGCGCGCGCACAGCGGTTTGCGTTCGCTGTCGGTCTCGGGCCGTGTGCGCGAACCCGGCCTGTGCGTGGTACCCGCCGGCATCAGCGCCCGCGAACTGATCGACGAATACTGCGACGGCATGATCGAAGGCCATGAATTGCTGGCCTTCATGCCCGGCGGTCTGGCCGGCGGCATTCTGCCCGCGTCGCTGGCCGATCTGCCGCTCGATCACGGCACGCTCGAAAGCTATGGCGCCTCGCTCGGTTCCGGTGCGGTGATCGTGCTCTCGCAAATCGACAGCGTGCGCGATGTCGCCCTGCGCCAGGTCGAAAGCGTCGTGGCCGGGGCCTGCACCCGTTGCCAGACCTGCCGCCAAGGCCTGACCCAGGCGGTGGCGCTGATGCAGGCGCCGCGGTGGGACCGCGCCAAGCTCGAAGAACTCGCAGCCGTCATCGTCGCCGACGCGGCATGCCAACTCGGCAAATCGGCGGTGCGTCCGTTCTTGTCGGTGCTCAGGCACTTCCCGGGCGAGGTCGCCTGAGCGCACCCGCGGTGGGCAGGCGCAGCGCAGCCAGCGGCGCCTCCCACGCGGGCGGGTCGACGATCACTTCGGTCAGAAAATCCACCAGCGCGCGCACCTTGGCCGACAGATAGCGCCGGCTCGGGTAGACCACGTGCGCGCCCAACTCGGGCATCGACCATTCGGGCAGCACCACGGTGAGTTCGCCGCGTGCGATGGCGGTGGCGCAGATGAAGCTCGGCAGCGCCACGATGCCTTCGCCGCCGATGGCCGCGGCGCACAACACGTCGCCGTTGTTGGCGTGGAATTCGCAGCGCACCGCCACGCGCGTCGGGCTGCCGTCGGGCGCGATGAATTCCCATTCGTCGCGCGCGCTCGCGTACCGGTAACCCAGGCAACGGTGCTGGGTCAGATCGGTCGCCGCAGCGGGTGTGCCAAAGCGCCGCAAATACTCGGGGCTGGCGCAGACCAGGGTGCGCACCGTGGCCAGACGCCGCGCGATCAGGTTCGAACTCGGCAAGCGCGCAATGCGCACCGCGGCGTCCACGCCTTCTTCGACCAGGTCCACGAAGCGGTCCGACAGGGTGATGTCCAGGCGCACCTGGGGGTGGCGGGCGCGAAACGCCGGCCACAAGGGCGCGAGCACCTGCGTGCCGAAGACCACCGGCACATTCACGCGCAACAGGCCGGTCGGACGCATCGCTTCGGCGCCGGCCATGGCGTCGGCTTCGGCGAGGTCGTCGAGGATCTGCTTGGCGCGTTCGAAGTACGCAGCGCCGCTGTCGGTCAAGGCGAGCCGGCGCGAGCTGCGCTGGAGCAAGCGCGTGCCCAGCCGCGCTTCGAGATCGGCGATGTGCCGCGTGACGCCGGCGGGCGAAGTATCGAGCGCTTCGGCGGCGCGCACGAAGCTGCCGGCCTCGACGACCTTCACGAACATCTCGATGGCGCGCAGCCGATCCAGCACGTCGATCCTTGCATGATGAAGCGCCGGCCTTTGATTGTTGCGCCGGACGAAAGCTTGGTTTTCATCCTAGCAGCTTCTTTTCGCGCCGCGGAATTCATACAGTGCGGATTCGGGCCGCTCCCTTTGTCGAGCGGCGCCGACTCACCATGACACGCTTGCCGACTTTGTTCGTCTCTCACGGTTCACCGACTTTTGCGCTCGAACCCGGGCGCACCGGACCGGCGCTGGCGCGCTTTGCGCAGGGCCTGCCGCCCTTGCGCGCCATCCTGGTCGTCTCGCCGCACTGGAGCACACGCTCGGCGCGCGTGACCGCGCGTGAACGACAAGAAGCCTGGCACGACTTCGGCGGCTTTCCGCCCGCGTTGTATGCCTTGCGCTATGCGCCGCCGGGCGCGCCGTGGCTGGCCGAGCGCGTCATCGCCTTGCTCGGTGCTGCAGGCGTGACGGTCGAGCCCGATGCGCGCCGACCGCTCGACCATGGCGCCTGGGTGCCGCTCATGCACATGTATCCGCATGCCGATGTGCCGGTGGTGCAGTTGTCGCTACAGCCGCATCTGCCGCCGGCGCAGCAATGGGCGATCGGGCACGCGCTGAGCGCATTGCGCGACGAAGGCGTGCTGGTGATCGGCTCGGGTTCGATCACCCACAACCTGGGCGATCTGGATTGGGCCGATCCGCAGGCGCCGGTCGCGCCCTGGGCCCAGGCGTTCCGGGGTTGGATCGGCGAGCGTCTGGCGGCGCGCGATCTGCCGGCCTTGTTCGATTACCGCGCGCAGGCGCCGTATGCGGTGCACGCGCACCCGACCGACGAGCATTTGTTGCCGATCTTCGTCGCGCTCGGCGCGGCCGGCGACGATGCAGCGCATGCGCGCCGTCTGGACGATGAAGTCACCCACGCCACCCTGGCGATGGATGCCTATGAATTCGGGGCGCCGACCACCGTCGGCGCCATCGATGCCACGCAAGAAGAACCTGCGCAAGCACTCACCGGCCCTGTGCCGCATTGACCTCGGAGACCTCACGATGAAGCTTTATTTCTCGCCCGGCGCCTGCTCGCTGTCGCCCCATATCGCGCTCGAAGAAGCGGGGCTCACCTACCAGACCGAGAAGGTGGACCTCAAGGCCAAGAAGACCGCATCCGGCGCCGATTACCTCGCGCTCAATCCCAAGGGCCAGGTGCCCTTGCTGCAACTCGACGACGGCACGGTGCTGACCGAAGGCCCGGCCATCGTCCAGTACATCGCCGACCAGGCCGCGGGCAAGGAACTCGCGCCGGCCTACGGCACGCCCGGACGTTATCGATTGATGGAATGGCTCAACTTCATCACCTCGGAATTGCACAAGGGCTTCACGCCCTTGTTCAACCCGACGTTTCCGGAAGAAGGCAAGGCCATCCAGCGCGACAACCTCGCGCGCCGCTTCGACTGGATCAGCACCCAGCTCGGTGAGCGTCCTTATCTGATGGGGGACCGCTTCACGATCGCCGACGGCTATTTGTTCACCGTGCTGAACTGGACCAAGTTCGTCGGGCTCGATCTGACCAAATGGCCGGTGCTCAGCGCCTATGTACAGCGCGTGGGCTCGCGTCCGGCAGTGCATGCGGCCCTGGTGGCCGAAGGGTTGGTCAAAGCCTGAGTCTTGCCGAGCGTTGCGCTGTAGCGTTTGGAATCATGTGCTGACTTGAGCGAGGCGAGCGCGCTGCGCTAGCCTCGCTCGAACCATGCGGCGTCCAGGTGCGACACCGCATGCCAAGACAACGCACACTCGGGAGAATGCTATGAATTTCGCCATGCGCAGTATCGCCTCCGTGGTCGCCACTGCGCTTGTGGGTGTTTCGATGCCGATGTCGAGCGCGCACGCCGGCACGATCGATACCGAAACCGTCGTGACCGAAGAGGCCGTACGCATCGACCGCGATGCATTGCGCGGCATGCTCGATCGCGACGATGTGCGAGCGCAACTGCAATCCCTGGGGGTGGACCCGGCCGCGGCGCGTGCGCGCGTCGACACCATGACCGACGACGAAATCGCCCAGGTGCGCGGACAGATGCAGCAATTGCCCGCGGGCGGCAGCGATGTGCTCGGCACCTTGTTCGTGGTCTTCATCATCCTGCTCGTCACCGACATCCTCGGGCTGACCAAAGTCTTTCCGTTCACGCGCTCGATCCGTTGATCGCGCGTCTTGCCGTTGCGCTGCTGGCCGCGCTTGCGCTGGCCGGCTGCGCGGCGCCGCAGACCGGCGCCTTGCTCGATGCGCGGCCGAGCGATCTCGCGCCGCGGGCCTTGCTCACCGAGGTGCCCTTCCATCCGCAAGAAGAATTTCAATGCGGACCGGCCGCGCTCGCCATGGTCATGCAAAGCGTCGGGCGCGAGGTCACGCCCGAAGCGCTGGCCAGCGCCGTCTTCGTGCCCGCGCGCTCGGGCAGTTTCACCGTCGAGATGCTGGCCGCGCCGCGCCAGTACGGATTGCTGGCGGTGCGTACCGGCCGCCACTTCATGCAGCACCGCTTCCAGGCGCGGCGAGTATTGGGCCATGA
>CAYUYC010000153.1:0-7919 GCA_964448945.1 uncultured Burkholderiaceae bacterium | reverse complement strand
GGTATTCGATCTTCGCGCTTTCGCGCAAACGCTTGAGTTCTTCGCGCGCGAGCTGGTCGCGCTTGAGATTCACGAAGTACTGCTCGATGACGGGGAGCGCATCCTTTTCTGCGACCGGCGCGCTTTGCGTGGCCGCCACCTGCAGCAAGGACACCGCGCCGTTCTCGCTCGCAAACACACCGATCTCGCCGTCCTTCATGGCACTCAGGCGTTCCAGTGAATTGAGGGGCACTTTCTCGGCCGGGCGCACCGCTTCGTTGGCGGCAAACTCGATCTTGTGCTCGCGCAGCCAAGGCGCTGCTTCGGACAAGGTCTTGATCCGTGCAGCCAACGCCTTGAACTCTTCCATGCGATCCGCCGGCACGCGCGCCGAGACTTCGCGCAGCCGATAGATCTTGCGCTGGGCGAACAGCGCGGCGTTGTCGGCGTAGTACTTGCGCACTTCGTCGTCCGACGGACGTGCCTTGGTACCCAATGTCTTCTGCACATACGCCTGGGCCAGAATCTGGCGCCGCGTGTTCTCGATGGCGGCGAGCACTTCGGGATCGCGGTCGAGCTTCTTCTCGATCGCCTGCTGGATGAGCAATTGCTGGTCGATCAGACCTTCCAGCACGTTCTTGGTCGCGATCGGACGCTGCGCTTCGGGAATCGCTCCCAGGCGCGCCAATTGACCGTTGACCAGATGCACCGAGATGTCGTTGCCGTCGACCTTGGCGGCAAGCTGGGTGGCGGCTTTTTCCGACGAGTTGCCACCGCAAGCGGACAAGGCCGGCAAGGCGATGCAGGCGACGACGAGGAGGGCACGCGATTTCATGTGGACGCTCTTGCTGACGGTTGGAGGCCGCCACCCTACGCGGCACGCGTGAAGATTCGGTGTCATCTGCAAGAACAAACGCGGGCGCACCAGGCGCCCGCGCAGGTCTGTAGCGTCAGCGACTTCAGCTTTGGCGTCGACGGGTCGCCGACCAACCGACCAACCCAAGACCCAGCAGCATCAGTGCGAAGCTTGCGGGTTCGGGGATCGGCGCGGCGGCGAATTGCAGATCGTCGAGCGCGATGTAGCCATCGGTCACGACGAAAGACTTGATGTCGGCTTGTGCGCGCGAGATGCCATAGAACGCGCCGTCGTTGAACCCGTACTCGCCGGTCGCGGTATTGAACGAAACGTAATGCGCTTCGATCACCGCACCGGTGACGCCCAGGGCGCTGAGCATGAAGCCGCCGACCGGATTGAGCGCATCGACGTAATAGTCGATGAACGCGCCCACCGAACTGACCGGCGACGTGAAGTTGAATTGCAGCGATCCCGCGTTGTCGGTGGCGGCAAAGCGCTTGCCGAGCGACCAGGCGCCGTTACCGCCCAGGTCGTAGAACGGCAGCGCCACGCCGTCCACCGTCGAGACCACTTCGCCGATCGACGAGGTCGGCGTCGACAGGAAGTCGACCGTGCGGCCTTCCTGGGACGTCAGGGTGTAGGAAGTGATGTGGGTGGTGGACGCATCGCCGACGAACTCGTCGAAGGTGACCACGTCGTTCATGCCGGACGTGGGGGCCGTGATCAGCGATGCTTGCGCCTGATCGATCGCCGCCGCGGCAATGACGGCGGCGATCAAGGTGTGCTTGAAGTTCATGATGTCGTTCCTCGGAGGTATTGAAGACTCAATTGGCACCTACGACGCCGCCGTCGATGCGCGTGATGGCAATGGTGGCCGAGCGCGGCCGGCCGGCCGGACCGTAGCCTTGCGAGTACGGCCAATGGCTGTACAGCGTCGGTTGCGTCGGGTCGTTGTTTTCGGAAGTCGCCTTGATCGTCACGCCGTTGACGACGCGCGTGACGGGCTCGCCCGGATGCTGGATGTTCACGAACATCGTCCGGCCGTCGGGCGTCGCTGACATGCCGGTGAGTTCGCATCCGACCGGACCCGTCAGGAAGCGGCGGATGACCTTGGTGGACGGATCGGCGCACAACATCTGGTTGTTGCCGAAGTTCTTGTAGCCGGCCGTATTGAGCACGCTGGTCGACATGTCGGTCTGGATCCACAACCGGCCATTGCCGTCGAACCACAAGCCATCGGGTGCCGAGAACACGTCACCGACGATGTCGCCCTGGTTGGCGCCGGTGGCCGGATCGCTGCCGTTGGGGCCGGTGCCGGCACGCACGAAGATGTCCCATTCGAACCCGGTGGCCGCAGCGTCGCCGCCCGCTTCGCGCCAGCGCACGATGTGGCCGTAGACATTGTTGCTGCGATCGTTCGCGGCATCGACGGCCGGATACGCCGACGCGGCGGCGGTCGATCCGTCGGGCGCGTTGGCCGACGCAGGCGACTTGCCGCGCAGATTGTTGTTGGTCAGCGTGACATAGACTTCTTTGCTCGTCGGGTGGACGGCGATCCACTCCGGGCGGTCCATCATCGTGGCGCCAGCGCGATCGGCGGCCGCACGCGTGAAGGTGCAGATCTGCGCCGCCGAAATCCACTCCTCGCCGCCGGGGTAGACGGTGTTGGGCGCCGCGAGGCCGTTCTTGCCGATGCTCAGTTCGAGCCACGACCCGGTGCCGTCGGCGTTGAACTTGGCGACGTACAAAGTGCCTTCGTCGAGCAGATTCAGATTGCCGGCGCGGTTGGCCGGGTCGTATGCGCGCTTGGAGACGAACTTGTAGATGTACTCGTTCTTTTCATCGCAGCCCATGTAGCAGACCACACGGTTGTCGGCCGCCAGCACGATCTTCGCGCCTTCGTGCTTGAAGCGCCCGAGCGCGGTGCGCTTGACCGGCTGCGAGGTCGGGTTGAACGGATCGATCTCGACCACGTACCCAAAGCGATGCGGGCCGTTGGGCGTATCGACGACGTCCCAGTTCGCATCGTGCTCATGCCAGCGGTAACCAAAGCCGGCCTTCACGATGCCGTGGCGCTTTTGATCGGGGGTCTGGACGAGCGTCGCGGCCTTGGTGCCGAAGTAGCCGTTCCAGTTTTCTTCGCAGGTCAGGTAGGTGCCCCAGGGCGTCTGACCGTTGGCGCAATTGTTGACCGTGCCCTTGACCAGCGTGCCGGTCGGATCTTCGGCCGTCTTCATGAAGTGGGCGCCGGCGGCCGGGCCGCTGATGCGCATCGGCGTGGACGCGGTGATGCGGCGACCGAAGGCGGAAGGACGCACGACCGTCCAGGTGCCGTTGGTTTGACGGCGGACTTCGATCACCGACACGCCGTGCGCGGCTTGCGATTTGGCCACCTTGTCCGCGGTCCAGGTCAGCATGCCGTCCGGAAACAGCAAGCCTTGGTCGACGTATTCATGGTTGGTCACCCACAAACCGCGATCGGACGATTCGATCAGACGCGTGCCCTGACGCACGGGAAAGCCGAAGTAGGCGCAACCGTCATGGTGTGCGCCGGACTGCCGTGCCTGCTGGGCGGTGGTCTCGGAAGCATCGCCGACGAAGGGCGCGACATCGTTCGACACCGGATCGCCCCAGGCGTACATCACCTGGACCTGATAGCCGCTCGGTACGTGCACGACGTCATCCGAAGAAATGGGCACGCCGGTGAATCCGATGCCGCCGACCGGCGATGGGCTGCTCGCACCGTAGCCGGCCGTGCCCGCTTGCGCATTGCCGATCAAGGCCAGCGCACCGCCGGCGACGCCGGCCTTGAGCAGATCGCGGCGCGAGATGCGCGCGGCGACGACGGCTTCAAAGTGTTCATTGTCGGAGTCGTTGGTGACGCCGTTGTCAGAGTTCATTCCCATCGCGATCCTCGCTTCTCATCTATGTTGGTGAGTCAGTCCGTTGCGTCCTGCATGCCCGGGCGTCCGATGGACGCTCGCTCCAGCGAGTGCAGTTGACGGTGAGTGTCGGGACGCCGTGTGACAACTGGCGCAAGGCGGGTGTGTCCAGGGCAGGCGCAAACGGACTACGGCCGATCGGCGAGCACTGCAGTGATCCAGGCGTGGTGGGGTGCGAGCAACTGGCCGCCGCCCAGGGTGCCGAAGCCGAAGGGCGCGTGAGCCTCGGTCGATTGGGCAACGAAACTATTGATGCCCAGCAATTGCCAGGTGCCGCCGACACGGACGAAGGCCGGACTGCCGGAATCGCCGCCGGCCAGTCCGGTCTCGCGCAGATTGCCCAGCGAACGCGTGCGCACCCGCCCGGCACCGGGCGGCGCATCGAAGCGAAACAGATACACCAGCGGCGCTTGGTCGTTCGGCGCGCCGAGGTAGCCGTCGATCGCGTTCTCGCCCACGCGTTTGAGGGCAGCGTTGGCGGCGACGCTCGGAGCACGACCACCGACGCCCGAAGCGCCGTAGCCGACCAGGGTGAGCACCGTGCCCAGCGCAGGAACGCCGCTTGCGATCGGGTAGATGCGTGCGCCGTCCGGTACCGGTTCGGCGAATTCGATGATCGCGAGATCGCCGGCGTGAATGCCGTTGCCGAGCGCCACCGGAGCCGGATGGCGCACCGCGCGGCGGATCGTCAGCCGATGGGTGAGATCGCCGTCGAGGTTCAGATTGAACAGCGCGTCCGTCGGTTTGGCGGGCAGCACGTGGTGGGCCGTGATCGCATGACGCGGACCGATCAGCACGCCCGAATACACGCCGCCATTGGCGCTGATGCTGCCGACGCCGCTGAACGGCGAAGCGAGCGTGTTCGGATCGAGCCGGCGGGTGGGCGAGTCGGGCGCATTGCCGGCCATCAGCGCGTGCACGGGTGCACCCACACTCAAGGCGGTGGCGCCGAGCATGCCTTCGAGCCAGCGCCGGCGCGCGGTACGACGACTCACCATTGATACTGCAAGGTGATCTGGTGTTGCCGCGCGCGGTATTCCTGCCCGGCGCGGTTGGAGTTGCGCTGGCTATGGATCCAGGCGTACTCCGCGCTCAGTCGATCGACGGGTTCCCAGCGCAGACTCGCGCTGTAGCGATCGGTGTCGTCCTCGCGGTCGGGCGTCGACGCGCTGCCCAGCAGATTGCTCAAGGCGTTGTTGGGGTCGCCGCGGTAGCGCAGGTGGGTCTTCGTCATCGTGAGGCTGGCCGACGTCTTGGCGCTGGCCAGATAGGTCAGCGATGCGCGCTCGATGCGGGTGCTGACGTAGATGCGGTCGTAGTCGTCCACCGCGCCGAGTTCCTGACTCAACGCGGTGTTGAGCATCACCTTGCCCAGCGGTTGCCAGTCGATGGCGACGCGCCAGGTCGGGCCGTCGAAGTTGCGCGCCGAGACCTCGTCATAGCGGCGCCAGGCATGGCCGAACCGCGCATCGATCCGGGTCATGCTGCCGGGCGCGTAGACCGCGCCGACATCGACGTTGCTTTGCGCATAGCTGTTGTCCACCGGCGCATACGCGACGATCTCGCGGTTGGGATATCGCCCCTCGGTACGCGCGACGGCGAGCGAGAGTTCATGCGCCAATGCGCTCGACGCGGCAAGCTCCAATCGCGCGCTGCTCACTTCATAGTCGGAAACGTCGCGTGCGGCGACCGAGTTGCTGCCGACGTAATGATCGAGGACGAGCGATACGCGGCGATCGGGGCGCGGCCGGTAGTTCGTCCCCGCGTGTGCAGTCCGGGTGGTCAACACATTGCGCTCGCTGCCGCGATAGTCGGCCAGACTCGTCGCATCCTGACTTTCCTGATAGCCCAGGCGACCATCGAAGCCACCGGCGAATGTCCAGTCCCAATCGATGCCGTAGCGCGCGGTGGTGTCGTTGTACTGGGTCTGGCGATCGAAGCGGTCGACCGCGTAATGCAAGTTCGCGCGCACGCTTTGGCGGCCGAGCAGGAAGACGCCGGTCGCATCGGCAAACGCCGACACGATGGTGTCGCTGCGCTGATTGCTGCTCAGTCCGACATCGGCCGGCGTCGTCGCATCGGGCAGCCGGAACAGATTGTCGTCCGCAGCGACCGTGGTGCCCAACGCGTAATGCATGCCGGGCGATTCGGGTGCGGCCGCGTGGACGATGCAATGCGGAGCCAAGAGCGCGAGGGCCGACGCCGCGATTGCGCGTCGCCGGAGGTCAGCACGATTCACCAGAACGCCCATTGTCTGTAAGCCACGACCCAGGCGGCGAGCAAGGCGTTGGTCAGCGCATGCGCGGCGATCGGATACCAGAGATTGCCGGTGCGCATGTACAACAGGCCGTAGGCAAGGCCGGCGATCAGCCCCGCCAGCCACAAGTCGTGGGCGAGCGCGAACACCGCCGAACTCGCCAGCAGTGCGGTCCACGAGGTCGCGCGCGGCGCTTGCTCCAGGAAGTCGCGGCGGTCGAGCCAGCGCATCAGAAACGAACGCCAGAACAACTCTTCCATGACGGGCACGACCAGAACCGCGCCAAATGCGCGTAGCGCGATCAGGTCCAGACGCAGCCGTCCGCCGTCATCGACCGCGACGAAGGTGGCGGCGGGTTCGCCCAAGCGCATCCAGTCGTGGGTGAGCGTGATCCATAGCGCAAACACTGCGGCGCCGATGGACACGGTCCAGATCCAGGCATTGACGGTGCAAGGCGCATGACGCAACTCGACGTAGCGCGGTGCAAACCAGGCCAGTGCGATCAGCGTCGGGACGACCTGCAACGCGTACAGCCAGCGCGCGTCGAGCGCCGGCATGGTCGCGGGGGCGGCCAACACGCCACGCACGGCGAGCGCGCCGATGAACAGCGCAAACGGCAGTACGCGCGTGAGCAGCCGTGTCTGCGCGTCGATCGTTGCGGTGGTCGAAAGTGTCATGAAGGCGCGAAACGATGAGCGGTGCGCGCTCGCACAGGTTCATGCGTGCGTCACCAAGGCCGCGTACCGTAGCCCGCATCAATGTCGGCTTCGTGAACCTCTGGAGAAATCCCATGCGACGTCCTGCGCCCCGCCGCGTCTTTGTCCTGTCGTGCGCATTGCTCGGCGCGTGGCTGGCCTTTGCCGCGTCGGCCGTGCGCGCCGACCCGGACACCATTCGCCGCGTGCTCGAACCCAAACTGCGCGCTCACATCGATGATGTGCGCGCGCTGCCGGTGGGCGGTCTGTGGGAAGTCGTGGTCGGCACGCACATCATGTACACCGATGCCAAGGCGAGTTTCGTCGCAGGCGGGCCGGTGCTCGAAGTGGCGACCGATCGCGATCTCACCCGGGCCGCCATCGATCGCATTCTGCGTGTGGATGTGGCTGCGCTTCCGCTCGACGATGCGGTCGTCATCGTGCGCGGGCAGGGCCGGCGTCACCTCTATGTGTTCGAGGATCCGAACTGCCCGCATTGCAAGCGCCTGGAGGCGGAACTGGACGCGCTCGACGATGTGACGATTCATGCATTCGTCTTTCCGGTACTGGGCGACGATTCACGCGCCAAGAGTCAGGCGATCTGGTGTTCCGCCGATCGCGCAGCCGCACGATCGGCGGCATTCGAGGGCAAACCGTTGACGCCGCCGCCTGCCGATTGCGCCACGCCGATCGAACGCAATCTGGCGTTGGGCGACAAGTTGCACATCGAGTCCACGCCCACCATCGTCTTCGCCGACGGCAGCCGACTTAACGGGCCCGCCGGACGCGCGCAACTCGAATCGATGCTCGCCGCGCGAATCCCTGCGCCGGGGCCTGTGGCCCAGTAAAGCGCGTCGCGCGGATCCGTGCGGCGCGACCAGATTCTTTCGGCGCACCGTGAAGATGTGGTCTGTACGGACCATGACGGCGCCCGCCCTGTACCGCGAACCGATGATGGTTTGGCATCGCCTCTTAGGCCGGACGGCGCATTGTCGGATGCCCGAATGTGACGAACACTGACGTGCATCCTGATCCCGTTGGCGTCGTGTGACGCGCGGGCCTGCCATCCCAACGAAAAGAGATCCGCCATGCGTATTCGTCAGTTCTTCGCAGCCGCGGCGTTGTCGTGTGCCGCCGTGCATGCCAATGCCAGCACGTTCTTCGATGTGGTGAACCCCACCGGTTCGGGC
>CAYUYC010000152.1:0-7922 GCA_964448945.1 uncultured Burkholderiaceae bacterium | reverse complement strand
TTCGTGCTCTTCACCAACTATCAGTTCTACATCGACGAATTCGTGCGCCTGGGGCACGACCTGATGCGTGGAGCCCCGGGCGCCGACGGCTACACCGCCTTCGTCGAGCCCGGCAATGTGGTCACCGCGCGTGCGGGCACGGCCTTCGCGGGCGGCAACGGCAGCGCACCGCCGCGGCTGCCGCAAATGCCGGCCTACCATTTGATGCGCGAGGACCGCGCCGGCATCACCATGGTCAACATCGGCGTCGGGCCGGCCAACGCCAAGACCATCACCGACCACATCGCAGTGCTGCGCCCGCATGCCTGGATCATGCTTGGGCATTGCGCGGGCCTGCGCAACACCCAGCAGCTCGGCGACTATGTGCTCGCCCACGGCTATGTGCGCGAGGACCATGTGCTCGACGAAGAACTGCCTTTGTGGGTGCCGATCCCGCCGCTGGCCGAGGTGCAGGTCGCGCTCGAATCGGCGGTGGCCGAGATCACCCAGCTCAAGGGCTACGAGCTCAAGCGCATCATGCGCACCGGCACCGTCGCCTCGACCGACAACCGCAATTGGGAGCTGCTGCCCTCGCGCAATGTGCCGACCACGCCCGAGCGGCGCTTCAGCCAAAGCCGCGCGATCGCGCTCGACATGGAAAGCGCGACCATCGCCGCCAACGGCTTTCGCTTTCGAGTGCCCTACGGCACCTTGCTGTGCGTGAGCGACAAGCCGCTGCACGGCGAGATCAAGCTGCCCGGCATGGCCAACACCTTTTATCGCGAGCGCGTCGACCAGCATTTGCGCATCGGCATGCGCGCGATCGAACTGCTGCGCCAGCAAGGCGTCGACCAGCTCCATAGCCGCAAGCTGCGCAGCTTTGCGGAAGTGGCGTTTCAGTAAGCACGGATTCCCGCGATGCCGCCCAGCTTCATCGACCACATCACCATCACCGCGCCGACGCTGGAAGCGGGCGCGGCCCTGGTGCGCCAGGCGCTGGGCGTCGCGCCGCAGGCGGGTGGCGAGCATCCCCGCATGGGAACGCACAATCTGCTGCTGCGGCTGGGCGATGCGCTCTTCCTCGAAGTCATTGCGCCGAACCCCAAGGCCGCGGCGCCGGCGCGCCCGCGCTGGTTCGCGCTCGATACGCTGCGCCCGGACTCGGCCCCCGCGCTGGCGACATGGGTGGCGTGCACGTCCGACATTCATGCCGCCGCATCGGCGTGTTCAGAGGCGCTGGGCAACATCGAACCCATGAGCCGCGGTGCGCTCGATTGGCGCATCACCATCCCCGGCGATGGGGCGCTACCGCTGGGTGGCGTCGCCCCCGCATTGATCGAGTGGAACGCTGCGCAAGCGCATCCGGCCGCCGGGCTCGAAGATCACGGCCTGTCGCTCGCCCGGCTCGAACTGTTTCATCCCGAGCCGCAACGCGTTTCGCGCTTGCTGCAATCCATCGATGTCGAAGGACCGCTGTGGGTTCTGCCGTCGGGTGATGATGGCGTGCGCCTGGTCGCGCATATCGACACGCCGCGCGGGACTTGCTTGTTATGAGCCCTGCGCCGTAAGGCGGGCGGTCAACCACTCCCGTCAATTGGTCCGGATGGGCGGCGGCGACCGACCGATGGCGCGCGCGAACTACATGACGCGATTTACTTGGCAGTGGAATAGTCGCCGAACTGTGCCGACACAAGATAGACATCAACACCAGACATCGAGCATTCGACATTCGATGCATTGCCAACCGTCAGCGCGGTCACCGTTCCACCATCAAGGCGCGTGAACACGACGCGATGTACCTGGCGATAAAGGTCGCGGCCAATGCGCTCGGATGCGACACGGGTGACCACCGTCTTCGTGTAATCGATGATGGCCGGATCGATGATCCCAGCGTTCTTGAGGTGGCTGTATGCCATGCCACTTGGCCAGGCATCGATGTGCGTGCAGTCGGGATCCTTGGCGTGACCGGTAGTCACGACACCCAGCAGCGCAACGGCCAGTGCTGCAGTCATCAAACGATCCATGTTGGCTCCCTCATTCCACGACGTTGAGCACTGAGTCGCCGCTTGCCGCGATTCGACGACGCACGTCATACGGGAGAACCACGCAGCCCTCGGAGGCAGCGCCTGGATGGTCACGGCTATCACCGTGAATCAGAAACGCGGTACGACCGTGCGCCGTGTGTGCGACCGGATTCAACGCCATCGTGACCGGCCCCTTGGTCGCATGTGCGCGTGCATGACCCACACTGTATTGCCCCCGGGGAATTGGGCCGACATTTCGGATTTGCTCCATCTGCGGATTGTTGCGTCCGGAGCCCGCTCCCGAATATCCGCGCGCAATCAGTTGCCCTTTGTACCTGAGTTCCCCGGTGCGTTGACTGTATTCCCAAGGTATTGATTCCTCCGCTTCGGACCAGTTTATGCTGCAATGGCGGAAGACCTTAGCACCACCGACTTTCCAGGCTTGTCCCATATTCGTGATCGGATCTTGCGCGGGGGCGCCAGCGCGCCACGCAGGCGGCTTCACGGCGTCCATTGCGCGCAAGGATCGCCGCGCTGCCGGTCTGCGCGATGCAGGGTGGTTCAGTACGGCACCCAGCCGGCGCAAGGGTCGCCGCGTTTGGCCGCCGCCTCGACTTCCTCGGTGTGTTCGCTCGTGGTCGCGAAGCGCTCGCGCCCGATGTCGATGTGCTGTTGTGCGGCCCAGGCGGGAAATTGCGCGCGCAAGCTTTCCACGTAGCGGCGGCGGTTGTCTTCGCTGTACGCCACCGAACCGATCGGCCGGACGCGTGCCAGCAAGGCCTCATCGGTGCGATGGGTGGTGATGTCGAATTGCGGCAAGGCGAAGTCGCGCAACTCGGCGCCGCGCAACAGCCGTGCACGCCGCGACGGATCGTCGATGCGCGGGTCGAATGCGAATACCGCGATGGGCTGGCCCAGATGCATCGTCATCACATCGGCGGGCGCCACGCCGCGCATGGCGTCCACATTGCCGATGCCGACATAGGCAATGCCGGCGCGGACCACGATGAAATGCAGCTTGCTGAATTTGTCGACCCGGATCGGGATGTCGGAATAGTCGGCGTATTGCTGGCCGTTGCTTTGCCGGGGTGCACGCCCGGGCGCGGGATGCAACAGCACCTGGTGCTTGGAAAAATGCCGGCCGCCGTCGAAGGACACCAGGGTCAAGAGCTGAACCGCGGTGCCGATGTCGCCCTCGGCCTCGCCGATCTTTTGCCAGAATTCGTTGGGCACTCCTTGCGCAAACACCAGCACCTCGGGGTCGTCGCTCGCGTAATGCGGACGCAAGGCCACCGTTGGATTGCGTCCCGCGTCGAAGGTGTTGAACATCGTGCGCCAGTAGGTGTCGCCAAAACGCTCACACTTCGGCGGCGGCTCATGGGTCAGGCGCACGTCGATGCCGCGCGCCGGATCGACCCACCAATACGTTGCGCCCTCAGTGCCGGACTGGGTGTAGCGCACCTCGATCATGCGGGTGTCGTCATAGCGGTAGAACGGGACGCGCGGCGAGGAGATCGCGTGGTCCACCACATAGGCCAATTGCATGCCGGGGGCGATCAGGTCGGCGCAAGCGGTCAGCGACAAAGCCAGGCACGCCGGGATCAGCCGGCGGCAGGCGTCGTGGATGCGACGCCGAGTGGTTGAGGACATGAGGGAAGTCGGATGGAGGGGGGTGTTGCGGGTGGTAGCGCGGCGTGTGATTGCGGGGTGTCCCTCAAGTGCGCTCGCGCGCAACGCTGCGCTTTTCGAGGATCTCGCGCACGCGCGCGGCCATTTGCGCGTTGACCTTGTCGGCCAGCGTGCCGAATCGCGGGCCCAAGGCAGCGGCAAAGCGCGTGAAGTCCTGGCCCGCCTTGGACAGACCGAAAGCTTGTTCGGCCGCTTGTTCTTCGGCGGTGAGTTCGACCGGCACCGGCTTGCCGGTACGCAATTCTTCGAGCTGGGCTTGCATGTGCCGGCGCCCGACCGGGCCGCTGAGGAAGTCGGCGATCGCGCGGCATGCGTCGACATCGAGCTGATCCGCGACGAACTCGCGCAATTCATCGACGAGAAACTGGCGCTGCACATAGGGCGCGCTGGCCTGGCGCATCAGATCGGCGGTGGCCGGATCGGTGGCGCGCAGTTGCGTGATCGAGCGATCGACCGAGACGGCGAACACGCGCGCCAGTTCCATCGCGTCGATCACCCGCTCGGCCTCGGCCAGATGCGCGCTCGCATGCGCGCTGGCCGCGGGCGCTGCGGGTTTGTTCGACTGCGCGATGGCGCCGGTGCTGCCGGCACACGCCAGGACGAAGATCAGGATGCGCACGAGCTTCATGGGTCGACTCCTCGCAAACAGGTTCAGACAAAAGCGGGCGCCAGCGCGACGCCGTCGACGCATACGCGGATCTTCACCGTGAAGATCGCGCGCACATAGACCTCGATCTTGCGCTCGACGCCCAGCGCATCGTGCGCGACGCACGCCAGGAACGGTTCGGTGCCGCGCACGGCGATGCGCTCATTGCGATGATCGATCACACGATCGTCGGCCAGCACTTTGAGGCCCGAGCGCCAGCCGTTGGTGATCCGGCCTGCGAGCGCGCCGGCCTTGAATTCCCAAGTGTCGATCGGATCGCCGCCCTTGATGTATGCGAGGTAGTCGCGCCAGGAAGTCGAGGTCGTGCGATGGATCATGTGTGCCGCGATCGGGTACGCGCCAGGGGCGCAACGCTCGCGAGTATAGAGAAGGCATCGCGTTCCTCCGGCGGTCGAGGTAGCGCCCGAGGCGGCGGCCGGGCCGTCGCGGCAGAGTTCCGCCCCGGGCATGACCCACCCGCTCTGGGGCCTTGTGCGCGCCCGCGCGACTACACTTGCAAGCTTCGTGTTTTTGCATTGGCCTTGTTGTCGTGTCTGCTTCTTCTTCCGCCGTCGTCGTTCCGCGCGCCGAGACCGCTTTGACCGGTTATCGGCCCTATTGGGCCAAGCGGTTTGGCACCGCCAAATTCCTGCCCATGAGCCGCGCTGAAATGGAGGCGCTCGGCTGGGACAGTTGCGACATCATCGTGGTGACCGGCGACGCCTATGTCGACCATCCGAGCTTCGGCATGGCGGTCATCGGGCGGGTGCTCGAAGCGCAGGGCTTTCGCGTAGGCATCATCGCCCAGCCCGATTGGCAAAGCGCCGAGCCGTTCAAGGTGCTGGGCAAACCGAACCTGTTCTTCGGCGTCACGGCCGGGAACATGGATTCGATGATCAATCGCTACACCGCCGATCGCAAGATCCGCAGCGACGATGCCTATACGCCGGGCGGTGAAGCGGGCAAGCGGCCCGACCGCAGTGCGCTCGTGTATGCGCAGCGCTGCCGCGAGGCCTACCACGAGGTGCCCATCGTGCTCGGCGGCATCGAAGGCTCGTTGCGCCGCATCGCCCACTACGATTATTGGCAGGACAAGGTGCGCCGCTCCATCCTGGTCGATGCCAAGGCCGATCTGCTCTTGTACGGCAATGCCGAGCGCGCGATCGTCGAGGTTGCGCATCGCCTGGCCCGGCGCGAGCCGATCGAGCGCATCACCGACGTGCGCGGCACCGCCTTCATGCGCCGCACCGACGATGCGAGCGCGCATGAATGGTTCGAGATCGATTCGACCAGCATCGATACGCCGGGTCCGGTCGACGCGCACATCCATCCTTACCAGACCACCGGCGCGCAGGCGCGCGAACAAGGCGGCAGTTGCGTGCAAGACGCCGATGCGCAGGCAGACGACGCACCAACCGGCAACGCGCAGACCGCCGCTGCATCCACGCGTGGCGCCACCGGCGCACAACCGGTGCTGCTCGACGCCGCGCTGCGCGCGCGTCTGGCCGGCAAGCGCCGTCTGCCGCCGCGCGAACGCACCGTCATCCGTCTGCCGTCGTATGAACAAGTCAAGCGCGACCCGGTGCTGTACGCCCATGCCAACCGGGTGCTGCATCTGGAGACCAACCCCGGCAATGCGCGTGCACTGGTGCAGGCGCATGGCGAAGGTGCGGGCGCGCGCGATGTCTGGCTGACCCCGCCGCCGATACCGCTCACGACCGAAGAAATGGACTGGGTGTTCGACCTGCCCTATGCGCGCGCGCCGCATCCGGCCTATGGCGACGCCCACATCCCGGCCTGGGAGATGATCCGCTTCAGCGTGAACATCATGCGCGGCTGCTTCGGCGGCTGCACTTTCTGTTCGATCACCGAACATGAAGGCCGCATCATTCAAAGCCGGTCCGAGGATTCGATCATTCGCGAGATCGAAGCGATCCGCGACGAGGTCAAAGGCTTCACCGGCGTCATCTCCGACCTCGGCGGCCCGACCGCCAACATGTACCGCCTGGGCTGCAAATCGCGCGAGATCGAAGCCGCTTGCCGCAAGCCCTCGTGCGTCTATCCGGGCATCTGCCAGAACCTGGTCACCAACCACGGGCCCTTGATCCAGCTTTACCGGCGCGCGCGCAGCCTGCGCGGCATCAAGAAGATCCTGATCGGCTCGGGACTGCGCTACGACCTCGCGGTGAAATCGCCGCAATACATCAAGGATCTGGCTGCACATCATGTGGGCGGCTATTTGAAGATCGCGCCCGAGCATACCGAGGCAGGGCCGCTCTCAAAGATGATGAAGCCCGGCATCGGCACCTATGACCGGTTCAAGAAGCTGTTCGATGCGGCGAGCGCCGAAGCGGGCAAGCAGCAATTTCTGGTGCCTTACTTCATCGCCGCGCATCCGGGCACGAGCGACGAAGACATGATGAATCTCGCGCTCTGGCTCAAGGACAACGGCTTTCGCGCCGACCAGGTGCAGACCTTCTATCCATCGCCGATGGCGACCGCGACCGCGATGTATCACAGCGGCAAGAATCCGCTGCACAAGATCACGCGCGACAGCGAAACGGTCGACATCGTGCGCGGCGAAAAACGCCGCCGGCTGCACAAGGCCTTCTTGCGTTATCACGATCCCAACAACTGGCCCTTGTTGCGCGACGCGCTCAAGGCCATGGGCCGCAGCGACCTGATCGGCAACGGCAAGCGACATCTGGTGCCGGCCTTCCAGCCCGTGACCAACGGCGGCTACGAAGCCGCGCGGCGCAAGAATTCCACGCCGGCGGGTACGCGCGCCGCGCCGCGTGCGCCTGAGCGCGACGAAGCGCGTCAGGCATCGCGCCCGGCACCCGTCGTGCGCGGCCGCTTGCTGACCCAGCACACCGGATTGCCGCCGCGCGGCACCTCGGCGGCCAAGCCCGCACGCGGCAAGAAAGGGCGCTGAAGCCGCGGGCCTTCATTCGTCGAGTGCGAGGTTGAGCAGGAAGTCCAGATGCGTCGCGGCATCGCCGCGATCGAGCGCGTCCGCGCTTTTGCGACCGCCCAGGCGCAAGGCTGGCAAGTAGCAATACATCTGATCGGGCGCGAGCGGACCGTTGGCGGCCACGGCGTCGCGAAACAAGGGTGCATCGAGCACGTCTTCGATGAATTCCGGGTCGCAGAGCATCTCGTTGAAGAAATCTTCGAGCGACCAGATCAGCACCTCGCCGCCCGAGGTGTGCGGATCGATCGAGGCCACGTCTTCATCGCCTTCGTCGCTCAGACGGCGGTAGTAGAAGACGGTGCCGAAGGCCGAGATCGCGATCGGCAGACGGCTCGGGTCTTCTTCTTCGCGCATCAACCAACCCCACAGCACGTCCTTGTAGCGGTCGGGGTCGATCACGCTCAGCAAACCGTCGTTGTATTGCCCGATGCCGCCGATGCGCCAGAGTTCGAGCAAGGCGTCGGGCAACAGACCGCGATAGGCCTCGATCAAGGCCGGGGCGGCGGGCGTGGTGCGCGTGGGGGTGTAATGCGCGAGGAAGTTCTGCAAGGCTGGGGTGGTTGTCATGTGGGAGGGCGGGGCGGCGTCGGAAAAATGGTGGGTGTCGATC
>CAYUYC010000151.1:0-7951 GCA_964448945.1 uncultured Burkholderiaceae bacterium | reverse complement strand
GTGTCGATCATCGCGATCACTTCGTCGGCAACGACGGTCGCGCCGTCGCCCTTGACGATCTGCCCCATCACGCCGGCAGCGGGCGCCGGGACTTCGAGCACGACCTTGTCGGTCTCGATTTCGATCAGGATTTCATCCGCCGCGACGGCTTCGCCGGGCTTCTTCTTCCATTGCAGCAAGGTCGCTTCGGCGACCGACTCCGACAATTGCGGAACTTTGACTTCGATGAGTGCCATGTTGTTCGACTCCAGTAGTTTCGTCTTGGCACCGTGCGCGGCTGTGCGTTTCGCCGGGCTGCGCGCTGGGCGCGGCCGGGCGGACGCAGCGCGTCACGGCACCCCTTGAGGTGTCCGTGACGCGCGTTATTTGGTGGTGACGACGCCCTTGAGCTTGCTGAAGGCGGTCTCGATGAGCGCCTTTTGCTGCTCGTTGTGCTTGGCGTAGTAACCGACCGCGGGCGAGGCCGACGCCGGACGTCCGGCGTAGGCGAGCTTTTGGCCGGCACTCAGGTTCTCCAGCACGTTGTGCTGGATCTGGAACCACGCGCCCTGGTTCTGCGGCTCGTCTTGCACCCAGACCACTTCGCTCGCGTTCGGGTACTTCGCCAGTTCGGCGGCGAAGGCTTTGTGCGGGAAGGGGTAGAGCTGCTCGACGCGCAGGATCGCGACGTCTTCGGCGCCGCGCTCCTTGCGCGCGGTGGTCAGGTCGTAATAGACCTTGCCCGAGCACACCAGGATGCGCTTGACCTTCTTGGCCTCGATCTCGTGGATTTCGGGGATGACGGTCTGGAAGCTGCCCTTGGACAACTCGCTCAGGGTCGACACCGCTTCCTTGTTCCGCAGCAGCGACTTCGGGGTCATGATGATCAAAGGCTTGCGGAACAAGCGGATCATCTGACGGCGCAGCAGATGGAAGATCTGGGCGGGCGTGGTCGGCTGGCAGACCTGCATGTTGTTGTCCGCGCACAGCTGCATGAAGCGCTCGAGACGCGCCGAGCTGTGCTCGGGGCCTTGGCCTTCATAGCCGTGCGGCAGCATGAGCGTCAGGCCGTTGACGCGGCCCCACTTCACTTCGCCCGAGCTGATGAACTGGTCGATCACGACCTGGGCACCGTTGACGAAGTCGCCGAACTGCGCTTCCCAGATCACGAGGGTGTTGGGCTCGGCGGTCGCGTAGCCGTATTCGAAACCGAGCACGGCTTCTTCGGACAGCACCGAGTCGATGACGAGGAACGGCGCCTGGTTTTCGGCCACGTTCTGCAGCGGGATGTAGCTGCCCGAATCCCAGCGTTCGCGGTTCTGGTCGTGCAACACCGCATGGCGGTGGGTGAAGGTGCCGCGGCCGGCGTCCTGGCCGGTGATGCGCACCGAATAGCCCGAAGCCACGAGCGAGGCGAACGCGAGGTGCTCGCCCATGCCCCAATCGAGCGACTGTTTGCCGTCGCCCATGTTGCGGCGGTCGCCCACGACCTTCTCGACCAGCGGATGCAGCTTGAAGCCTTGCGGAATCGTGGTGATGCGGTCGGACAGGCGCTTGAGTGCGGCGATCGGCACGCCGGTGTCGGCGGCATCGGTCCATTTGCGGTTCAGGAAGGGCAGCCAATCGACGGCGTACTGGCGCTTGTAGTTCGACAGCACCGGATCGTTGGTGTGCTTGCCCGCATCCATCGCGGCGCGGTAGTTCTTGACGAGTTCGTCGGCGAATTCATCGACGATCACGCGTTGCGCGGCGAGCTTGTCGGCGTACAGCTTGCGCGTACCCGGGTGCTGGCCGATCTTCTTGTACATCAGCGGCTGGGTGACGGCCGGGGTGTCTTGTTCGTTGTGGCCCAGTTTGCGATAGCAAATGATGTCCACGACGATGTCGCGCTTGAACTGCATGCGGTAATCGACCGCGATCTGCGTGGCGAGCACGACGGCTTCGGGGTCGTCGCCGTTCACATGCAGCACCGGCGCTTCGATCATCTTGACCACGTCCGAGCAATAGGTGGTCGAACGCGTGTCGCGCGGATCGGAGGTCGTGAAGCCGATCTGGTTGTTGATGACGATGTGGATGGTGCCGCCCGTGCCGTAACCGCGCGTCATCGCGAGGTTCAGGGTTTCCATCACGACGCCTTGGCCGGCGAAGGCCGCATCGCCGTGCACCAGTACCGGCAGGACCTGATCGCCGTCCTTGTCGCCGCGGCGGTCCTGGCGCGCACGCGCCGAGCCTTCGACGACCGGGTTGACGATTTCAAGGTGGGACGGGTTGAACGCGAGGCTCAGGTGGACCGGGCCGCCGGCGGTGGTCACATCGCTCGAGAAACCTTGGTGGTACTTGACGTCGCCCGCGGGCAGATCGTCGGCGTGCTTGCCTTCGAATTCGGCGAACAGATCGCCCGGCATCTTGCCCAGGGTGTTGACGAGCACATTCAGGCGGCCGCGGTGGGCCATGCCGATGACGATTTCCTGCACGCCTTGCGCACCCGCGCGATGCACGACTTCATCCATCGAGACGATGAAGCTGTCGCCGCCTTCGAGCGAGAAACGCTTCTGGCCGACGTACTTGGTGTGCAGATAGCGCTCGAGGCCTTCGGCCGCGGTCAGGCGCTCGAGCACATGCTTCTTCTGGTCGGCGGTGAGGTTGGGCTTGGAGCGGATCGATTCGAGGCGCTCCTGCATCCAGCGCTTTTGCGCCGGATCGGTGATGTACATGTACTCGGCGCCGATGGTGCCGCAATAGGTTTCACGCAAGGCCTGCACGATTTCGCGCAGGGTCATCTGATCGGCCTTGGTGAAGTAGGTGTTCGTGGCGCTGAACACCATGTCCATGTCGGCTTCGGTCAGATCGTAGAAACCGGGCTCGAGTTCGGGAATCTTGGGACGTTCCTGGCGCTTGAGCGGATCGAGATCCGCCCATTGCGTGCCGAGGAAGCGGTAAGCCGCGATCAGCGACTGGACATGCACCTGCTTGCGGGCGATCGACAAGTCGCGTTCGGCCACGCGCGGCAAGAAGGCATTGGCCTTGGCCCGCTGTGCGAACGATTCGATGACCGGCGCATGGGCCACGTCTTTGTTGGCGGAACCGTCGGGTGCAGCCACGACCTGCATGCGATCGAAATAATCGCGCCAGTTGTCGGGCACCGAGGCGGGGTTGTCCAGATAGGCTTCGTACAACTCTTCCACGTACGGCGCATTGCCGCCGAAGAGGTACGAGTTCTGCAAGAACTGCTTCATCATCGCGCTTCACCTTTCACTCGAGCTTCTCGAAGATCAGTGCGGGGAACAGTAGGAAGCCCGGTTTGCCCACGCGCCAGACGCGCAGCCACCCGGTGCTTCTCCCCATCCGTTTTCCGGCCACACCGTTCCACGGACACCCTGAGCCACGACGTGGCCTCAGGCGTACTCCCGTCTCCTGACGGCAGCGGGCGCGATGCTAACACGGCCGCTGCGGAACTAGTGCGCATTTCGCGCGCCGGCCGGGCCTCCTGTCCAGCAAATCCTTGCCGTCAATACCGTTGTCGGAACGGACAAGAGGGGCGACGAGCATGGCAGCGAGCGGCTCGAAGATGTTGGACGCCGTACGCGACCGCATCCTCATCATCAACCAGGCCGGCCGCGTGGTTTATACGAACGCGGCCGCGCGCGGCGATTTCAGCGGGGCGCTGTCCGCCGTGCTGGCATCGCCGCGCCTGCGCGATGCGCTCAAAGAGATCGCTGCGGCACCTGCGGATCACAGCCTCGCGCTGCGCCTGAATCCCGATCCGACCCAGCCCGACGCTGCGGTCGACGTGACGATCGTGCACGCCCCCAACGGCACCGATGCCGTCGTCATCGCTCATGCGGGTTCGGCGCGCCCCGAAGGCAGCGTCACCGGCAAGACCGTGGCCGAACTCCTGCGTCAACATCTGCTCGATCCGATGCGCAGCTTCATGCAGGCGATCGATGCGCCGACGCGCGAACGTACGCCGCTCGCACCGGAAACCATGGCGCAAGGGCGGTCATTGATGGACGGGCTCGAGAAGGTCGCCGATCTGATCGCCTTGTTCGGTGACGATGCCATGGTCGGCGACGAGCGCGTGCTCCCGGGCGCATTGCTGCAGGAAGTCTGCGAACAACTGTCGACCAAGGCCGCGCAGCACCGCGTGCGCTTGGCCTTGAGCGGATTTTCGGCGGATCTGTCACCGATTTATGGCAGTCACGCCTGGCTGGCACGCGCGATGCGCGAGATCGTCGAAAACGCGATCGTGCATGCCCGCAAAGCGGTCGGCGAAACCGCAACGGCCATGACGGTGCAGATCACCGCGCGGCAAAGCGGCGCGTTCTTGATGCTGACGGTGCGCAACCACGGCGCCGTGCCGACGAACGGGCCGTCGACGCGCGCGGCCTTCGCGCCCTTCAACAAGGATGATGGCGGACCGGGGGGCGGACTGGGCATCGGATTGCCGCTGGCCCAGCGCATCCTGGAACTCCATGGCGGCATGTTGCGCATGCGCACCGATGCCGACGGCTTGAACGAAGTCACCGTCCAGGTACCGACCGGCGCGCCGCATCAAGACCTGCATCGCGCCGACATGGAGCAAGCCCGCAAATACGCCGAAGACCTCGCACGCTTGCTGGCGACGCGACGCCCCGGCGCACCGACGCCACCGACGCCACCGAAATAGAACGAGGAGACCCTGTCATGGCCAAGATCCTGATCGTCGAAGATCAACCCGATATCCGCACCCTGATCTCGATGACGCTCGAGTATGGGAACTTCACGCTGTTCGAGGCCGAGGACGGCAAGGAAGGGCTCGCGATGGTGCAACGCGTGCTGCCCGACATCGTCTTGCTCGACGTGATGATGCCGGGCGAACTCGACGGCTATCAGGTCTGCGAACGCATCAAGCGCGATGAGCGCACGCGCGCAATCAAGGTGATCATGCTGACGGCGCGCGGGCAGCGCTCGGATCTGCAGGCCGGCAAGGATGCGGGCAGCGACGCCTATTTGGTCAAACCCTTCTCGCCGTTGCAATTGATCGAGACCGTCGAGCGCCTGGTCGGCGAAATCGGCTCCATCCAGCCGAACTGAGGCGTAGCGTCCATGGATGCTTCTGCGCCCAGGCAGGATCGCGGGCCGCGCGTCTCGCGGCTCATCACCACCTTCGTGGCGGCCGTGCTCGCTTGTGCCCTGGCGTTTGCGAGTTGGCTGTCGCAGTCGCGCCTGGAGGATCGCAACCGCGTCTCGACCGATCGACAGGCGGTCGCCTATGCGCGCGGCGTGGCCTCGACCGCACGCGATGCGCTGGTGCTTGGCGATCAGATCAATCTGCAGGCCACGCTCGCGGAATTTGCCGCGTTGCCCGACGTGATTTCGATCGACCTCGTCGGCGTCGATGGGATGAGCTGGTTCCGGCTCGTACGCGATGGGACCGGTCATGCCCAGGCGCAATACACGCGCTTGCCGGTCGACGTGCCGCCAGGTGATCAACCGCGTGCCATGCGCTCCGAGGACGGCAGTGCGATCACGGCATGGCATCCGCTCGACAACGGGCGTTTGCTCGGCTGGGCGGTCCTGCGCATGTCCTTGGGCAGCGAGCAAGCGGCCAATCGCGACATGCTCCTCGGCACCGTCCTCGGCGCCCTGGGCATCCTGGTGGCCACGATCATCGTGCTCAACCGTACCCTGCATCGGGCATTGATTCCGCTGGCCCAGGCGTCGCGCTTTGCGGCCGAACTCGAAACCCACTCGGGCAAGGTGCTGTCGATCCGGGCGCGATCGCGCGAAGTACGCACCTTGATCGAAGCGCTCAACAGCGCATCGTGCCGCCTGCGCGAGCAATACGACGCCCTCGCCCGCCGCGATGCCGAAGTCGGCGCGCTGATCGCGACCGCGCCCAATGCGGTGATCGGCCTCGACGAATCGGGCTGCGTGCGCCTGTTCAATCCGGCAGCCACCAGCATCTTCGGTCCGACCGAAGCGCAGATCGTAGGTGCTCCGGTCAGTCGCCTGGTGCCGAGCCTGGAACTGGCGCAGATCGAGCAACTCGCGCGCAGCGCCGCCCACGTCGGCGACGGCGGATTGGTGGTTGCGAACGACGAGCGCATCGGCCTGCGCAACGGCGAGACCGAATTCCCGATCGAGATCGCGTTGTCGGAAGTCGCGGGCTCTTCGACGTTGCGCTACACCCTGATCGTGCGCGACATCACCGAACAGCGCATGGCCAACGACCATCTCAAGATCTACATGCGCGCGCTCGAATGCAGCAGCAACGGCATGGTGATCGCCGATGCACGCCTGCCCGGACTGCCCTTGCTGTGGGCCAACACCGCGATGAGCAAGATCACCGGCTATACGATCGACGAACTGACCGGACGCAATTGCAGCTTCCTGCAAGGCAATGATCGGCAGCAACCGGGCGTCCAGGCGCTGCGCGATGCGATCCGCACCGCGCAGGCGGTGACGGTGACCTTGCGCAATTTCCGCAGCGACGGGTCGCCGTTCTGGAATCAGTTGTCGATCGCGCCGGTGATCGATGAAGCGGGCAAGGTCACGCATTTCGTCGGCGCGGTCACCGACATCACCGATCGCGTCCTGGCCGAACAGGCGGTCGCGCGGCGTAACGAACAGCTCGATCTGATCCTGCGCATGAGCCCGGATGGTTTTGCACTGTTCGATCACGACGACCGGCTGGTCTACGCCAACGAAGCCTTCGCCCGCATGACGGGCATGACGGCGGAGGCGCTGGCCGGCTGCGCCGACGCGCGTGCCGCGCTCGAAGCCGAACTCAAGCGCAACGCCGATCCGCATCTGCCGTGGCCCGCCTTGTGGGCCGAGCGCACCGCGCCGCAAACCCTGGTGCTGATCAATCCTGAGCGCCGCATCTTGGCGACCGAAACCAAGCGCAGCACGACCAGCGGTGATTGCATGCTCTTCCTGCGCGACGTGACGCGCGAAAGCGAAGTCGACCGCATGAAGAGCGAATTCCTGTCGACCGCTGCGCATGAATTGCGCACACCCTTGGTCAGCATCTTCGGTTTTTCGGAGCTGCTGCTCACGCGCAATTACGCGCCCGAGCGCGCCAAGCCGATGATCGAGACCATCCATCGGCAGTCGGGATTGATCGTCAACCTGATCAACGAGCTGCTCGACCTCGCGCGTATCGAAGCGCGCCAGGGCAAGGACTTTCGCATGGAGGTGCAGCCGGTGCAGCCGATCGTGCAGGACACCCTCGCCGCCTTGCTGGTACCCGGCGATGCGCGCGTGCCGGTGGTCACGATGCCCGACGAGCCTTTATGGGCCGCGGTCGATGCCGAGAAGTTCCGCCAGGCGCTCACCAATGTTCTGACCAACGCCTACAAGTACTCGCCCAACGGTGGCGAAATCCGGTTGGAGTTGCTGAGCGAAATACGTGACGGTGCGGCGATGATCGGCCTGCGGGTGACGGACCGTGGCATCGGCATGTCGCCGCAACAAGTCGGGCGTGCGTTCGAGCGCTTCTTCCGCGCCGACCCATCGGGCAACATTCCTGGCACCGGCCTGGGTCTGAGCATCGTCAAGGAGATTCTGGAATTGCACGGCGGCCAGGTGGAACTGGCGAGCGCACCCGGCCAAGGCACCGTGGCCACGCTCTGGGTACAACGCCGCGATCCGCCGCACACCGCCGCGCGTGGGCTGCCGTTGGAGGCGCCGATCAGCGTCGCCCATTGACGCGCGGGCGCGCCAACGCACGCGCCCCTTGGGCGCGCGCTAGCGTGGTCCCGCCGCCGCTGCGGCGTCGGTCTCGTCGGCAGGCGCGATGAGCCGCGCGCGCACCACGCTCAGATGCGAGCGCAAACCGTAGACCAGATCGCCGTAATACCAATGCACGGGCAGACTCGCCACGCTGCGTTCCAGCGCGTCGATGTCATGGGCCACTGCCGCACGCGCAGCGGCATCGGTGGCGTCGTCCAGGCGCGCTTCCAGACGGCTGAGATCGCCGTAATAACGG
>CAYUYC010000150.1:0-7953 GCA_964448945.1 uncultured Burkholderiaceae bacterium | reverse complement strand
TGCTGGATGGAACCGAGTTTGGCGGCGATTTCCTCCGCGCGTTCGGCGATCCGGTCTTCAGCGGCCATGCCTTCGTCGACGGCCGAAAGCACCCGATCGGCGGCGCGGCCGGTCAGATCGGCGATGTACGACAGGCGCGCGCGCGCATCGGGCAACGAACCCACGGCGTTTTCGATCTGATGGTCATAGCCCAGTTCGCGCAAGGCGTCGTGCAATTTGCGCGTGAGCGAACCCACGCGCTGGAAGACGTCGAAATCATCGCCGGCCAGCGAGACGACGACCACGTCGTCCGGTGCACCCGATGTCGGCATGACGGCTGCCGGTTTGGCGGCAACTTGGGCGGAGGAAGGAGTCACGGCGGCGGGTTCGGGCGCGGGTGATGCAGCGGCAGCCTCGAACAACGAGTCGATATCGTAGTTCTGATCCATGTTGGTCCTCGTGGTAGTCAGGCTGCGACCTGCATCTTCTGCACGATCTTCTGCAGCTTCTCCTCGAGTGTTGCCTTGGTGAACGGCTTGACGATGTAGCCGCTGGCGCCCGATTGCGCGGCCAGCACGATGTCTTCCTTCTTGGCTTCGGCCGTCACCATGAGTACGGGCAGATTCTTCAATTCCGCGTCAGCGCGGATGGCATTGAGCAATTCGAATCCGTTCATGTTCGGCATGTTGATGTCGGAAATGACGAAGTCGAACCCGCCCCCCTTGAGCTTGTGCAAGGCGGCAGCGCCGTCCTCGGCCTCGTCGGCGTTGGCGTAGCCGCTCTCCTTGAGCAGGTTGCGGATGATCCTGCGCATGGTGGAGAAATCGTCCACGATCAGGAACTTCATGTCGGCGGTGCTCATGCTGACCCCTTTGGTGCGTGCGGCCGGTAGGTTTCGGCCCTACCGCTATAACGGCAAATTTGCATGGTTCTTTAGTGCGTTTGTGCCGCCGAGCGCTTCATTTCCTCGGCCATGCGCGCACCCTCGTTGAGTTTTTCCAGCGGTGACATCAATTCGGCGGGCTTCGACGGCTTTGTCTGCGCTGCCTCGGCTGCTGTCGGTTCATCCTCCGGTGGCTGATCGGCCTCGGGGCGGTTGAAGAACCGGTCCTCGGTCTTCTTGTTCATCACGATGATCGAGATGCGGCGATTGGCGGGATGCGTTGGATCGTCCGCGATCAAAGGTACTGACGAAGCAAGCCCGGCCACGCGCACGATCTTGTCTTCGGCAATGCCTCCGATGACGAGCTCGCGGCGCGATGCATTGGCGCGGTCGGACGACAACTCCCAATTGGAATAACCCAGATCGCCACCCGCAAACGGCGTCGCGTCGGTGTGCCCGAGCAGCGTGATCTTGTGGTCGACCTCGTTGAGCACCGGCGCAATGGCCCGCAGGATTTCCTGCATGTACGGCTTCATCATCGCCTTGCCGGTATCGAACATCGCGCGTTGCTGATCGTCGACGATCTGGATGCGCAAGCCCTCCGGCGTGATGTCGAGCTTGATCTGGTCTTTGAACTCCGCCAGACGCGGATGATTGGCCAAGGCCGCTTCGACCGCGCCCTTGAGGTTGTTCAGGCGCACCAGTTCGGCTTGCTCGAGTTCGCGTTTGGCCTGTTCGATGTTGCGCCGACGCTCCATGCGTTCTTCGAAGGTGTTGCGCACCTGGCCCGGCGCCTTGGTGATGTCGGCTCCGCCGCCCTGGATCACGGAGTTCGCATCGCCTGCGCCCGAGCCGCCCGACATCGCCACCTTCATCGGGTTCTGAAAATAATCGGCGATGCCTTTGAGGTCGCCCGCGGTAGTGGAGCCGAGCAGCCACATCAGCAGGAAGAACGCCATCATCGCCGTCACGAAGTCGGCGTAGGCGATCTTCCAGGCGCCGCCATGCCCGCCGCCAGTGACCTTCTTGATCCGCTTGACGACGATGGTCGGCTTGGCTTTGCCGGCGGGCGCGTTGGCCATTTACTTCTTGCCCTTCACATGGTTCTCGAGTTCGGAGAACCCGGGACGCTCGGTCGAGTACAAGACCTTGCGGCCGAATTCGACGGCGATCTGCGGCGCATAGCCGTTCAGGCTCGCGAGCAAGGTCACCTTGGTGCATTGATAGGGCTTGCCTTCGTCATCGACGATCGCCTCGACCGCAGTCGCGATCGGGCCGATGAAACCGTAGGACAGCAAGATGCCCAGGAAGGTACCGACCAGGGCGGCGGCGATCATCAAGCCCAGTTCGCCCGGCGGTTTGCCGACCGAGCCCATGGTGTTCACCACCCCCATGACCGCAGCCACGATACCGAAGGCCGGCAGGCCGTCGGCCATCTTGGCGATGTTATGTGCCGGCACCAGCGCTTCGTGGTGATGGGTCTCGATTTCGTTGTCCATCAGGTTCTCGATCTCCATCGGATTCAGATTGCCCGACACCATCAGGCGCAGGTAATCGGTGATGAACTCGATCAGATGGTGATCCTTGAGCACCTCGGGATACTTCTGGAACAAGGCCGAACTCTCGGGCGTCTCGACGTCGTTTTCGATCGACATCAGACCTTCCTTGCGCACCTTCGAAAGAATGTCGTACAGACAGGCCAGCAAGGACATGTAGAGCGCCTTGTTGACGGCCGAGCCTTTCATGGCCTTGCCGAAGCCCTTGAGCGTCGCGCCCATCTGCTTCTTGGGAATACCGGCAATGAACGCGCCCGCCGCTGCCCCACCGATGGTCAACAGTTCGAACGGTTGCCATAGCACGCCGAGCGCGCCGCCGTGGAGCGCGAACGGCCCGACGACGCAGACGAAGACAACGACCCAACCGATGATGACGAACATTGCACGTGACCTTGTCGAGGTGTTCCTGAGAGCGTTGACGCGTGCCGCAACTCGCTTTACGGCAATTGTCGGCGCACCGACACCAACCTTGAACGCAGAAAAGAGGGCGGCGCCTGCCGCTTATAGAGCGACGGCGCCGCAACAGGAGGTCAAAGCACTGAACTGCGAGGTCGACGCGCCGCTGCTCGGAGTTTCAACGGCGCGCGATCGATGCCATCGCGCGCAGGTGCGCGCGACAGACTGATTACGCGAGCAACTCGTCGTGATCGTGGGCGTGCGCACCGCGCACACCGGTCTTGCCGGCGCGCGCCGGCGGATTGCACAGACCGCAGACATAGCCGTCGGTCAGGTCGTAGGCATGCACCACGAAATGCCCGCCGCACTTCGTGCACGGCGTGAGCTTGAGCATGCCGGCATCGACGAACTTGACCAGACGCCAGGCGCGCGTCACCGACAACACCCGTTCGAGCCCCTTGGCGTCGACCTGCTCGAGATACAGGCGATAGGCCTTGATCACGGCATCGATCGGATCGACGTCGGAGGTCTTGCTCAGGTACTCGTACAGATTGAGGAACAGGGAGCTGTGAATGTTCGGCTGCCAGGTCATGAACCAATCGGTCGAGAACGGCAACATGCCCTTCGGCGGCGACTTGCCCTGCACTTCCTTGTAGAGCTTGAGCAGGCGTTCGTACGACAGGTTGGTCTCGGACTCGAGCACCTGCAGTCGCGCGCCGAGCTGAATCAGCTCAACGGCACGCTGCACGTCGCGTGAATCACTCAGGATGCTCTTGCGGGTCATGACAGTTTCCTTGAGGGCGTGATGCTGTATTCAAGTCCGATCTGGTACCGACCGGATCGTCGTGCTGGCTTATTGCGCGGTGGCTTCGGAGAAGTTCGAGGCCATCACGATGCTGGCATGCAGGGCATGCGCGCTGTCGGCGGCGGGCTTCTTGTGATTGGTGATCAGGTTCCAGACCATTTCATCGTCGAAGCGCACGCGCGACATCAGCGTATTGCCCGAGGCGACCTTGAGCATTTGCGCCGGCGTCAGCGTATCGATGATTTCCGCCACATCGTCCGAGATGCCGAGGCGATACAGTGCTTGCGCCTTGTCCGCGCGGATCAGGTGCTGGGCGAGCATCAGATACGAGAGGTTGACTTCGCGGATCTCTTGAAGAATTTGTTCCGAGTTCATGGTGATGCTCCGTTTCGCAGTTCGACCTAAAGTTGTTCGGTGTCTTGCCGTAATCACGAGTTCGTGGGTCTCGCTGATGTGAGGCCATTGTCGGCAACGTCGCCAATCCCCTGAATCGGAAACCCGCGGAAACATTGCTCCGAAGGGCGTTACGCCTTCTTGTAAGGCGTCTTCCGACGGGCGTGACGGTTTTCACCCGCTGCCAGTGCGGTTTTGGCGGATTCCGGGGCACAACGATCGATAAACGTGATGTCGATCACGAAACAGGCGCTCAAGTGCACGTTCCCCGCGCCGACTCCGCGCGGCGTCACCCGCCCTCCCCGAGAAGCTCAAGTTCGCTGCAGGGCCACCGTTATTGCAATTGTCGGCACTAACAAAGTTCTCCCGGTGCCTCCCCCATAGATCAATCGGGGCAATTGATTGAACCTGAACTAGGAGTTAGTCATGGCACAAGTCATCAACACCAACGTTGCCTCCCTCAATGCGCAACGCAACCTCAACAGCTCGCAAAGCGCCCTCAATACCGCCTTGCAACGCCTGTCGTCCGGCCTGCGCGTCAACAGCGCGAAGGACGATGCCGCCGGTCTGGCGATCTCGGAACGGATGAATGCGCAAGTCAAGGGCATGAACGTCGCAGCGCGCAATGCCGCGGACGGCATCTCGCTGGCGCAAACCGCGGAAGGCGCACTCGGCACGATCGGCAACAACCTGCAGCGCATGCGTGAACTCGCCGTGCAAGCAGCCAACGCGACGTCCTCGGGTGACTTGACCGCGCTGAACACCGAATATCAACAGCTCGTGTCGGAAAACACCCGCGTCATCGCCGCGACCTCGTTCAACGGCACTTCGCTCTTGAGCGGCTCGATCAGCCTGACCTTCCAAGTCGGCGCGAACAACGTGGCGGCCAACGACCGCATCACCGTGACGTCCAGCGGCCTGACGCTGACCTCGGGCGACTTGACCTCGCAAGCGAATGCCCAAACGGCCATCGGCCAAATGGACACGGCGCTCAACACGGTCAACGGTCTGCGGTCGACCTTCGGTGCCACGCAATCGCGCTTCGAAGCGGTCATCAGCAACCTGCAGATCGCCTCGGAAAACACGGCGGCGTCGCGCAGCCGGATCGTGGACGCGGACTTCGCGGCAGAAACCGCCTCGCTGACCCGTGCACAGATCCTGCAACAGGCCGGTACCGCCATGCTCGCCCAAGCGAACTCGGCGCCGCAAAACGTGCTGAAGCTGCTCGGTTGATGTAGCAGGAAGGGGCGGTCCCGGCGGGCCGCCCTCTTCTTCAGCATGCAGGACCCTGTGCAGGAACCAGCGAATCCGCCGGCTCCTGCACATTGCCTTGTAGCCGCCGAGTAAGGAGGAGACACATCATGCTCCGCGTCAACACCGACAACGCCCAGTACCCGGGTACTTACACCGACATCGTGCGGGCCGCGCGCAGCGCCGCCGCAAGCAATCCGGTACCGGTCATGGTACCGGTCGCGGCGGCAGTGGCTTCTGGTCAAGCCGCCGCCGAGCAACGCCCTTCGCCCGAGCAACTCAAGGCGGCGGTGGATTCGGTCAACGAGGCGATCAAATCACGCAATGCGCAGATCCAGTTCGAGATCGACGACAAGACTTCTCAAGTCATTACGCGCATCGTCGACAAATCGACTGGGGAATTGATCCGCCAAATCCCGACCGAAGAAGTAGTGCGCATCGCGCGCGCCATGGCCGACAAGCCGGCCGGCACCGGTACGGTGCCCCTCGTGCGGGCCAGCGCCTGAACGGTAAAGCCATGAATTGACGGACGCGACGACGCCTGATCGGTCGATCCCCGCGCATCGGATCCGTCCACACTCGCTGTCAAGGAGCCAAGCGTCATGTCCACCATTTCCAGCGCCGGTATCGGTTCGGGTCTCGACGTTGCGTCGATCGTCTCGAAGTTGATGGCGGTCGAACGCCAACCGATCACGAATCTGCAATCGTCGCAAACGACGATCAAGTCGCAGATCTCGGCGCTCGGCACGCTCAAATCATTGTTGTCGACGCTGCAGACTTCGGCGGAGTCGTTCTCGACCGCCAAGAAGATGCTGACGCTTGCCGGCACGATCGCCGACAGCTCGGTGGCATCGGCAGCGGTCACCAACAGCGCGGTCGAGGGCAGCTATTCGCTGGAAGTGACCAAGCTCGCGACGCAGAACAAGCTCGCCAGCGGTTCGTTCACCTCGTCGACCACCAGCCTGGGCAGCGGCGCCGGCAGCATCACCATCGATTTCGGCACGGTCAATGCCGGGACCGGCGCGTTCACGACCAACCCCGATCGCGCATCCGCGACGATCAACCTGACCGCCGACCAGATGACGCCCGCCGGTGTGCGCGATGCGATCAACGCCGCGAACAAAGGCGTGAGCGCCAGCCTCGTCAACGACGGCACCGGTTCGCGCCTGGTCATCACCAACAACCAATCGGGCGCCAAGCAATCGATGCGCATCAGCGTCAGCGATCCCGATGGCAGCAACACCGACAGCAGCGGGTTGTCGGCCCTCGCCTACGACCCGGCAGCAACCGCCGGCTCGGGCAAGAACATGACCCAGCTCAGCGCCGCGGGCGACGCCGCGTTCTCGCTCGACGGGATCGCGATGACCGCGACCTCGAACACGATCTCCAATGTGATCGACGGCGTGACGCTGACCTTGACCAAGACCAATGCCGGTTCTGCGACGACACTCAAGATCGCGCAGGACGACGATGCGATCAAGTCGACGATCAACGACTTCATCACCGCCTACAACAAGCTCTCGACGCAATTGCAGGCGCTGACCAAGTACGACGCGACCACCGAGACCGCCGGCATCCTGCAAGGCGATGCGACCGCGCGTTCGATCCAGCAACAATTGCGCAGTACCTTGACCACCGCGTTCGGCACCGGTTCCACCGCGCGTCTGGCCGACGTGGGCGTCACCATCCAGACCGACGGCTCGCTCAAGCTCGACGAAACACGCTTCGACACCGCCTTCGCCAGCAACCGCGACGCAGTCGTCAAGCTGTTCACTCAAGACGCGAGCGGCACTTCCGGCAAAGGACTGGGCGGCACGCTGGACACCTTGATCGACCGTCTCATCGGCGTCGACGGCATCCTGACCACGCGTACCGACGGCATGAACAAGCGCGTGACCAACATCGACAAACAGATCGATGCCATCGAGTCGCGTCTGGAACAGGTCCAGGCCCGCTATGAACGCCAATACAGCGCTTTGGACGTGACGGTGTCGAACGCCAACAGTCTGGCCGCGTACTTGACGCAGCAGTTGGCGAACCTGCCCGGCAGCAGCAATAGCGACAATTGATCCACGTGCCAATGAGCAAAGGTTCAGTTTCCGTGAGACTTCGCCGTAAACCTATACAGGTTCCCGTCGGAGATACGCTCATGTTCGCCCGCTCGCCCGCAGCCCAGCAGTACGCCGCCGTCGGTGTGCAATCGAAGGTCCTTGCCGCCAACCCGCATCGCCTCATCACACTGCTGTATGACGGTGCGATCGAGTCGCTCAGCCAGGCCGTCGATCATCTGCGCGCCGGCCGCGCTGAACAGCGCCAGCGCATGTCGACCAAGGCCGTGTCGATCGTCGTCGAAGGCCTGCGTGCCTGTCTCAATCGAGAACACGGCGGCGAGATCGCCAACAATCTCGATGCACTTTACGAATACATCGTGCGGCTGGTGTTCGATGCCAACCGCAAGAACGACGAAGCCGGATACGCCGAAGCGATCCGCCTTTTGACCGAGTTGCGCGGCGCGTGGTCCGAGATCGACCCCGATGCTCGCCCGGCGCTTGGCGCCAGCCGCGACCTCTCAACGCCCCCCGTGTCCGGACGCACGCTTTCGCGTGCCTTTGTCCTGGCATAGAGGAGCGATCACACAGTGCCGCGGAAATGTCGCCCGACCACCAACTCCTCGAATGCTATGAGGCAAT
>CAYUYC010000149.1:0-8084 GCA_964448945.1 uncultured Burkholderiaceae bacterium | reverse complement strand
CGCCAAGGCGCTCAATGAAGGCGTGGAAGAACGCAGCACGCCCGAACAACTCGCCACGCTGAAAGAGCGGCTCACCAAGTTCAACGAGATCATCCTGTCGACCAACGAGGTCAAGGAGAACGATCTCGTCTTCCTCGACTACACGCCGGGCACCGGGACGACCATCACGCACAACGGCAAGACCATCGGGCAGCCGATCGCGGGCGAGGACTTCTTTCGCGCCGTGCTCAACATCTTCATCGGGCCCAAGCCGGTGCAGGACGGACTCAAGGAAGGCATGCTCGCCGCGAAGTAACGAGCGCCGTAGATGAACCCCGACGCCGCCATCGACGAACCGGTCGTGCATCTGCACCTCGGCGAGGACGTGGTGGCGGTCGGCGTGCGTTGCGCCGACGGCGTCATCCATCAGATCACCTATCGGCCGCCCAAGACGCTGCAACGGCCCGCCCGCACCGCGTTGGGCGAGCGTGCTTGCGCGCAGTTGCTCGCCTATGCGCACGATCCGGCATTTCGTTTCGACTTGCCGCTCGCGGCTTCGGGCAGTGCGTTTCGGCGGGCGGTCTGGGCGCAGTTGTGCGCCATCCCCTGTGGCAGCACGCGCCGCTATGGCGAGGTCGCGCAAGCGCTCGGCGCGGCAGCGCGCGCGGTCGGCCAGGCGTGCGGCGACAACCCGTACCCGATCGTCGTGCCCTGCCATCGCGTCGTATCGGCGCGCGGTCTCGGCGGTTTTGCGCATGCGAGCGAAGGCTATCTGCTCGACATCAAACGCCGGCTGCTCGTCCACGAAGGCGTGCTGGTCTGCTGATGACCCCGGTCGCCGGCGCCGATCTCGCGCTCATCGACGCGTTCGCCGATGCGCTCTGGCTCGAAGACGGTCTGTCGAAGAACACCCTCGCGGCCTATCGCAGCGACCTCATGCAATTCGACGCCTGGCTGGTCGAGCGCAAGAGCGCCTTGCTGCGCGCCCAGGAAGCGGAGGTGCAGGGCTATCTCGCGGCGCGCTTTGCCGGCAGCAAGGCCACCTCGGCCAATCGACGCCTGACGGTGCTGCGGCGGTTCTATCGCTGGGCCTTGCGCGAGCACCGGCTGACGCACGACCCTTGCGTGAACATCGAGTCGGCCAAACAGGCGCCGCGGTTTCCCAAGACCCTGAGCGAGGCGCAGGTCGAAGCCTTGCTCGCCGCGCCCGACGTCGACACCCCGCTGGGCTTGCGCGATCGCACCATGCTCGAAGTGTTGTACGCGACGGGGCTGCGCGTGAGCGAGCTGGTGGGCTTGCGCACCTTCGAGGTCGGCATGAGCGAAGGCGTGGTACGCGTGATGGGCAAGGGCAGCAAGGAGCGTCTGGTGCCGCTGGGCCAGGTGGCAGTCGAGTGGATCGAGCGCTATGTGCGCGAGGCGCGCGCCGCCATCCTCAAAGGGCAGCTCGCCGACGCCTTGTTCGTGACCGCGCGCGGCGGCCCGATGTCGCGGCAGATGTTCTGGAACCTCATCAAGCGCCATGCCTTGGCGGCGCAGATCAAGACGCCGATTTCGCCGCACACCTTGCGCCATGCGTTTGCGACCCATTTGCTCAATCACGGCGCCGATCTGCGCGTGGTGCAATTGCTGCTGGGGCATTCCGACATCGGCACCACACAGATCTACACCCACGTGGCGCGCGAGCGCCTGAAGCAATTGCATGCGCAGCACCATCCGCGCGGTCGACGGTGATGTCCGTTTTTGCTCGCATCGGGTCCGGATCGAGCCTCGCGCCCGCCATGCGCAGGCAGGATCATGGCGGCCAGTTCAATGACCGGAGTTGCTCATGAAACGCGCCTTGATCGTCATCGATGTCCAGGAGTCCTTTCGCCATCGCCCTTACTGGGACGCCAGTGAATTGCCCGCTTTCATCACCCGTTTGCAGACGGTGATCGACGCCGCCGTCGCGCAGGGCGTGCCGGTGGTGCAGATCTTTCACCAGAGTCCGACCGATACGGCCGGCGATCCATTCGCGCCCGCGAGCGGCCTGGTCAGAACCTTGTCCGAATTGCGCATCGCGCCCGATGCGGTGTTTCACAAGACCGTGCATTCGTCCTTGTATGCGCGCGACGCCAAGGGCGCGACGCTCGAGCAATGGCTGCGCGAACAAGGCATCGAGGAAATTCTCGTGACCGGCATCCGCACCGAACAATGCTGCGAGACGACCACGCGCCATGCATCCGATGCCGGGTTTGCGGTGCGCTTCGTCAGCGACGCGACGCTCACCTTTGCGATGCGCCATGCGTCGGGCAAGACCTTCAGCGCGCAGGATCTGCGCGAGCGCACGGAGCTGGTGCTGGCCGGGCGGTTCGCACGCATCGTCGATGCGCAGGCGGCGTTGGCATGACGCGTGTGCTGTTCGTGCTGCTGCCCGATGTCGTGCTGCTCGACGTCGTCGGGCCGGCCGAAGCGTTTCGCATTGCCGAGCGCATGGCGCCGGGCAGTTTCACGCTCGAATACGCGGCGCCGACCCGCAGCATCGAAGCGGGCATCGGCTTGCAGGTCGGACGGCTGCGCGCGCTGCCGCGCCGCGTCGATGCGCAGACACTGGTGGTGTTGGCGGGCGTCGTGGGCAGCGTGCCCAAGATGCATTCGGCGCCGGTGCAGCGCGTGGTGCAATGGTTGCGTGCGCTGCATGCGCACGACGACGGCGCACGGGTGATGGCGGTGTGCGCCGGTGCCTTGATCGCCGGCGCCGCGGGCCTGCTCGACGGGCGCGAATGCACGACCCATCACGCCTGCGTCGAAGCGCTGGCACGGCTCGCACCCGCGGCCAAGGTGCGCGACAACCGCATCTTCGTCGAAGAAGGCCCCGTGCTGACGAGTGCGGGCATCACCGCGGGGATCGACGCCGCCCTGCATGTCATCGGCCGGCAATGCGGTGCCCAGGTCGCGTGCGCGGTCGCGCGTGAAATGGTGGTCTATCTGCGTCGCACCGCGGGCGACGCGGCGCTGTCGCCCTGGGTCGAGCATCGCAACCATGTGCATCCGGGGGTGCACCGCGTGCAGGATGCGATCGCGGCCGACCCGGCATCGTCATGGACGGCCGAGCGCATGGCGCGCCTGGCCTGCACCAGCGCGCGTCATCTGGCGCGCTTGTTTGCCGAACATGCGGGATGTTCGCCGCTCGATTATCTGCATCGCGTGCGCTATGCGCGTGCGCGCGAATTGCTGACCCAGCAAGCATTGCCGATCGAACGCGCGGCCGAAGGTGCGGGCTTCGGTTCGGCGCTGCAATTGCGCCGGGTCTGGCGCAAGTACGAAGCCGCGCCGCCGAGCGCTATTTCTGCGCTTGCTCGGCGCGCCACTTCTTGAGTTGCGCCAGCCATTCGGTCCAGTCGCGCGGGCCGGTCTCGAAGCGCTTCTTCAGATTGCCCAGCACATTGCCCCAGGCGCGATCGAAGTAGGCATAGGTCTGGTCCCATTCGCCGCCGTCGCCCCAGCCGGTGTGGTGCAAGGTGACGCGGGTCGATTTGGCATCCACCGGCGATAGGCGCACCACGACGAAAGTGCGTTGCGCACGCGCCTGGGCCAGATGCGGCGGCGCGTTCCAGTCGAAGGACAGCATCTGCTTGGGCTGCAGCGCCAGATAGCGCATGGTGTCCGCGCCTTTGAGGCCGGGATCGCCGCCGGGGTCCATGTAGATGTGGAAGGCGCCGTCGGGACGCGCATCGATCTCGGCATCGGGCGCAAAGAAGCTCACGATGCCTTCGCGCGTGGTCCAGGCGGTCCACACGTCGTCGACGCTCGCGGGCACGACGACTTCCTTGTCGATGCTGCGCTCGGCGGCCAGGGCCGATGCCGGTGGCAAGAGGCCAGCCCAGACGGTCATGGCCACGCACGCGAGCGCGCGCCAAAGGTGTTGTGCGGTGCGATGGCGCATGGCGGCCTCCGTGAAGTCGGGCCGGTCAATATAATCCGCGCCATGTCGAAGCCCAAGCATGTCAGCGAGACCCCGGCCACCGCATTGCTCAAGAGCCGCGGCATCGCGTTCACCGAACACCCGTACGCGTATGTGGAACACGGCGGCACCGAAGAATCCGCACGCCAGCTCGGGGTCGATGAGCACCGGGTGATCAAGACGCTGATCATGGAAGACGAGGCCGCACGGCCGCTGGTGGTGCTGATGCACGGCGATTGCAAGGTGAGCACCAAGAACCTCGCGCGTCAGATCGGCGCCAAGACCGTGGCGCCGTGCAAGCCCGAGGTGGCGCAACGCCATACCGGCTATCTCGTGGGCGGCACCTCGCCGTTCGGCACTAGGAAGCGCATGCCGGTCTATGTCGAAGCGACGGTGCTTGCGCTCGACCGCATCGTCATCAACGGCGGGCGGCGCGGCTACCTCGTCGGACTCGATCCCCAATCGCTGCTCGGCTTGCTCGACGCCAAACCCGTTCAATGTGCGCTCGCCGAGTGAGCGGCGCGCATCCCATCCATCCATCCCAGGAGAATCCATGAACACCGTGCTCGCCGGCATCGTCGCGTACCTGATCGGATCGATCTCGTTCGCGATCGTGTTTTCCAAGCTGTTCCGGCTTGCGGACCCGCGCACCTATGGCTCGAAGAACCCCGGTGCGACCAATGTGCTGCGCTCGGGCAACAAGGCCGCGGCCATCCTCACGCTGGTCTTCGATGCCGCCAAAGGCTGGTTCGCGGTCTGGCTGTGCAAGCACTACGCGGCGCAATACGGTTTTGGCGAAGGCACGATCGCCCTGGTGGCGGTGGCCGTCTTTCTCGGTCACCTGTACCCGGTCTTCCATCGCTTTCAAGGCGGCAAGGGCGTGGCGACCGCGCTGGGCGTGATCGTCGGCATCAGCTGGGTGCTGGCCTTGGCCTCGCTGGCTACGTTCGCGGTGGTGGTGGCGTTCTTCCGCTATGTCTCGCTCGCGTCCATCCTCGCGGCGGCGTTCGCAGTGTTCTATTACGTGTTTCTCGAAGGGCCGGACACCATCGCGTTGGGCATCCTGGTGATGGCCATCCTGCTGACCTGGCGCCACAAGGCCAACATCGAGCGCTTGTTCAAAGGCACCGAGAGCAAGCTCGGGAAGAAGAAGGCGCACTGAAATTTCGAGCGTCGGCACAAAGAAAAAGCGGCACGCCATGGCGTGCCGCTTTTCATTGGAGCGTCTGCGCGTATCGGCTCAATGCATGCCGATGGCGGCGGCTCCGCCGATGACGCCGAGGGCCAGGACGGCGCTGGTGATCATCGAGACCACGATCCACAGCACGATGGCGATCACCACCACGACCGCGGTATAGCCCACGGCCTTGTCTTCCGGCGCCTTCATGAGCACCGGCAAACCCGTGAAGATCAGGTAGATCGAGTAGATCGTCGCGGCCAGGGCGAGCAGGCCGCCGAGCACCGGGATGATGCCGAACACGCCGCCGACCCAGCTCGCCGTCATCGAATAGATGGCGACCTTGAGGGCCTGGGTGCTGTCGGGTGTGCCGTCGAAGGTCTTGGCCAGCGCGTTGATGATCAGGCCGAGCACGAAGACCATCACCAGCGACAGCACGAACGACAGCAAGGCACCGATGAGGACGAAGCTGGTGCCGATATGGACGCCGAATGACAGCAGGCTGAAGAAGAGGATGCTGCCGATGGCGGCGAAGATCGGGCCGATGGCGGCCAGCGGCATCGCGTAGCCAGTGAAGAGACCCGACGTGGTTGCGCTTTCGCCGGCGATCACCGGCCATTCGGTCTTGGGCGTCAGAATGATGTTCTTGACCCGTTCAATCAAATTCATTTGGAGGCACTCCCTGTGCTGAATGTTTCTTGGTTGTGTGGTCGGTCGTGGTTGCTTTACCGCGGCGCATCATCGCACGCCGGGTAGGCTGGACTCCAGCGCTGACGCGTGCATCAAGGGCCAGCGCGGATGGACTTCGAATTGGCCCGGTGCGTGCGCGCAACTCGGGTCCTTGCGCCAGCGCATCGCGGCGGCGAGCGCGATCATCGCGCCGTTGTCGGTACACCACTCCAGCTCCGGGTAATGGACCTCGAAACGATGCCGCTTGCCGGCCTCGTCGAGCCGTTCACGCAATTGCCGGTTGGCACCGACGCCGCCGGCCACGACCAGTCGCCGCAGGCCGGTGGACTTGATCGCGGCGGTTGCCTTGAAAGTGAGTACATCGGTGATTGCATCGACCGTCGCGGCGGCGATGTCGGCGCGGGTCTGTTCGCACAGATTACCGATCTTGTTGACCGCGGTGAGCACCGAGGTCTTGAGCCCGGCGAAGCTGAAATTGAGATCGCCCGAATGCTTGAGCGGGCGCGCGAAGCTGTAGGCGAGCGGATTGCCGAATTCGGCCAGGCGCGACAGATGCGGACCACCCGGATAAGGCAGGCCGAGCAGCTTGGCGGTCTTGTCGAAAGCTTCGCCGGCGGCATCGTCGACGGTCTCGCCGAGCAGCGCATAGACGCCGACATCGTCCACCCGCATGAGTTGCGTATGCCCGCCCGATACCAGGAGTGCGACGAAGGGAAAGGCCGGCGGCCGCGCCGACAACAAGGGCGAGAGCAGATGCCCTTCGAGGTGATGGACGTCGATCACCGGTTTGCCGAGCGACCACGCCAATGCATGGGCAAAGCTGGTGCCGACGAGCAATGCACCGGCCAATCCGGGGCCGGTGGTCACGCCGATGGCGCCGATGTCGGCAAGCGTCACCCCGGCGCGCGCGAGGACTTCACGCAGCAAGGGCACGACGCGGCGCACATGGTCGCGCGAGGCCAGCTCGGGCACGACGCCGCCGTACTCCTGATGCATCGCGATCTGCGAATGCAGTGCGTGCGCGCGCAGGCCCGCGGGTGGCGCGATCGAGGCGTCGTACAAGGCGACGCCGGTCTCGTCGCAAGAAGTTTCAATGCCAAGAACCAGCATGGACACAGGGTCTTTCGTAGGGGTGCGCCATGTTACGCGATGGGGCGCATGGGCTAGCGCGGTGCATGCGCGCCTCGCGGATGCGCGCATCTACGCGCAGCGCGCATATCCATCCAACCGATTCGTCGTTGCGGCGTGGTCCGGAACTTGCACAATGCCAACCGAGACATCAGACCCACACGCACGACAAGGAGAGGAGACCGCGCGTGCAATGTGCATCCATCATCAAGGAAATCGGTCGCGGCAAGGACGGCGCGCGCAGTCTGGCGCGCGATCAGGCGCACGCGCTGTGGTCGGCCGTCCTGGGCGGTGAAGTCTCCGATCTCGAACTCGGGGCGATCCTGCTGGCGTTGCGCATCAAGGGCGAATCGGTCGATGAACTGGCCGGCTTTCTCGATGCGACCCACCAGGCGATCACGCCGATCGCATCACCCCAGGCACGCCATGCGCCGGTCGTGATTCCGAGCTACAACGGCGCGCGCCATTTGCCGAATCTGGTGCCCTTGCTTGCGTTGCTGCTTGCCGAGCAAGGGGTGCCGGTGCTTGTGCACGGCATCGTCAGTGATCCGATGAGCGATCAACGCGCGCGCGGTGCGCGCATCACCACGGCCGAAGTGCTGCTCGCGCTCGGGCTCGAGTTCGTCAAGAACGCGCACGATCTGCCGGCGGCGATGCATGCCGCGGTCGAACGCCGCCTGCCGGTGTTCGTGCCGGTGCAGGTGCTGCATCCGCGGCTTGCTTTCGTGCTGGGTTTGCGCCGTACGCTCGGCGTGCGCAACACCGCGCATACCTTGGTCAAGCTGCTGCAGCCGTTCGAGCATGACGCCTTGCGTCTGTGCAGCTACACCCATCCGGAGTACGAAAAACTGCTGCACGGGTATTTCAAGCAAGAAGGCGGCGCGGTCCTGGTCGGCCGCGGCACCGAAGGCGAGGTGGTGGCCAATGCGCGGCGCGCACAGGCGATCGAGGCTTTCGTGGACGGCGAACTGACCACCGTGATCGAAGCGCAAGAGATCGCGCCTCCCGACGGCGCGGTATTGCCGGCGAGCCGCGACGCCGCGTCGACCGCGGTCTGGACGCAATCGGTGCTGGCGGGCGAGCATCCGGTGCCGCGCTCGATCGCCGATCAGGTCGACGCCATTCTGCGCACTGTCTCTTATACACATCTCCGAGCCCACGAGACAA
>CAYUYC010000148.1:0-8150 GCA_964448945.1 uncultured Burkholderiaceae bacterium | reverse complement strand
GGGGTGCGCATCGGGGCGGGTTGCGCGATCGGCCGCAACGTACACATCGGCGCCGGCACGCGCTTGCATGCGCGCGTCACCGTCTACGACGCTTGCCGCATCGGTGCGCAATGCATCCTGCATTCGGGGGCGGTGATCGGCGCCGACGGCTTCGGCTATGCGCGCGACGGCAGCCAGTGGATCAAGATCCCGCAGATCGGCGCGGTGCGCATCGGCGACCGGGTCGAGATTGGCGCCAACACCAGCATCGACCGCGGCGCGCTCGACGACACCGTGATCGAAGACGGCGTCAAGCTCGACAACCAGATCCAGATCGCGCACAACTGCGTGATCGGCGAAGACACCGCGATGGCCGGGTGCGTCGGCGTGGCCGGCAGCACCCGCATCGGCAAGCGCTGCACCTTCGGCGGTGCGGCCATGGTGTTCGGCCATCTCGAGATCGCCGACGACGTGCATATTTCGGGCGCCACCGTGGTCAACAAATCGATCCGCGAAAGCGGCCGGCACACCGGCTATTTCCCGATCGACAACCACCGCGCCTGGGAGCGCAATGCAGCGATGGTGCGGCATCTGGCCGAATTGCGCACCCGGCTGCGCACGCTCGAGGCCGCACTCGAACCAGACGAATCCAAAGAAGCCAAAGGCGACCAACCATGATGGACATCAACGAGATCCTCAAGCACCTGCCGCATCGCTACCCGATGCTGCTCGTCGACCGGGTGCTGGAATGCGAACCCGGCAAGCGCATCCGTGCGATGAAGAATGTCTCGATCAACGAGCCGTTCTTCAATGGCCACTTCCCGCATTTTCCGGTGATGCCCGGTGTGTTGATCGTCGAGGCGCTCGCGCAGGCCGCGGGCATTCTGTCGTTCCAGACCATGGGCCGGCTGCCCGACGCATCTTCGGTCTATTACTTCGTCGGCATCGACGGCGCGCGCTTCAAGCGGCCGGTGGTGCCGGGCGATCAACTCATCCTCGAAGCCGAGATCACGCGCCAATCGCGCGGCATCTGGAAATACCAGGCGCGCGCACTGGTCGAGGGCCAAGTGGCGACCGAGGCCGAATTGATGTGCACGCTGCGTTCGACGACCGACTCTTCACAGGTGGCCTGATGGTTTCGGTGCATCCGACCGCCATCGTCGAGGCGGGTGCAGAACTCGACGCAGACGTGAGCATCGGTCCGTACGCGATCATCGGACCGCATGTGAAGATCGGCGCACGCACGAACGTGGGGCCGCATTGCGTGATCGGCGGCCACACCACGATCGGCGCCGACAACCGCTTCTACGCGCATTGCGCGATCGGCGGCGACCCGCAGGACAAGAAGTACCGCGACGAACCCACGCGCCTCGACATCGGCGACCGCAACACCATCCGCGAGTTCTGCACCTTCAGCACCGGCACCGTGCAAGGCGGCGGCGTGACCCGGTTCGGCAGCGACAATTGGATCATGGCCTATGTGCATGTCGCTCACGACTGCGTGGTCGGCAACCAGGTCATCTTCGCCAATTGCACCCAGTTGGCCGGCCATGTCGAGGTCGGCGATTGGGTGATTCTCGCGGGCTTCACCGGCGTGCATCAGTTCTGCCGCATCGGCGCGCATGCGATGACCGGCGTCGCGACCAAATTGGTCCAGGACGTTCCGCCGTTCGTGATGGCCGAGGGCAATCCGGCCGCGGCACGCGGTCTGAACGTGGAAGGCCTGCGCCGGCGCGGTTTCAGCGCCGACGACATCGGCCACGTCAAGCGCGCCTACAAGATCCTCTATCGCGAGAATCGCCTGCTCGACGACGCCAAGACGGCGCTGTCCGAACTCGCGAAATCCACCGCCTCCGTGCATGTGCAGGGCTTCCTCGACTTCGTGGCGGCCGACGGACGCGGAATCATCCGCTGAGCGGCGATGCCGACCCAGCGCATCGCGATGGTCGCGGGCGAGCCGTCGGGCGATCTGCTCGCCGGCTTGTTGTTGCGCGGCATGCGCGCGCGGCTCGGCGCGTTCGATGCCTACGGCATCGGCGGCGCGCACATGCAAGCGCAAGGCTTTCGCGCGCAATGGCCGATGGACAAGCTGGCGGTGCACGGCTACTGGGATGCGCTGAAGCATTACCGCGAGATCAAAGGCATCCGCGACGCCTTCGGCGATGCGTTGATCGCCGATCCGCCCGACATCTTCATCGGCACCGACGCGCCGGATTTCAACCTTGGGCTCGAAAAACGCCTGCGCAGCCACGGGATGCGCACCGTGCATTTCGTCAGCCCGTCGATCTGGGCCTGGCGCGGCAAGCGCATCGAGCTCATACGCGAAGCGGCCGATCTGGTGCTGTGCCTGTTTCCGTTCGAGCCCGCGATCTACGAACGCGCGGGCATCGCGGCGGCCTATGTCGGCCATCCGCTGGCCGATGTCATCGCGCTCGAACCCGACCCGCGCGCGGCACGCGAGCGCCTGGGGCTGACCGGCACGGGGCCGGTGGTGGCGGTGTTGCCGGGCAGCCGGCATGGCGAACTCGCACGCATCGGTCCGTTGTTCATCGAGGCGATGCGTGCGATCGCACGACGCGAGCCCGCAGTGCGCTTCGTGGTGCCGATGGCCACGCCCGCATTGCGCGCGCAATTCGATCGCTTGCTGGCCGAACATCGCGCAGCGGACGACCTGCCGCTGACCGTGACCGATGGCGATTCGCACACGGTGATCGAGTCGTGCGACACCGTGCTGGTCGCCAGCGGCACCGCCACGCTCGAGTGCGCCTTGTTCAAGAAGCCGATGGTGATCGCCTATCGCGTCGCCTGGCTGTCCTATCAGATCATGCGGCACATGGCGTATCTGCCCTGGATCGGTCTGCCCAACATCCTGCTCAACGAGAGCGTGGTGCCCGAATTCGTCCAGGACCGCGCGACCCCGCAAGCGCTGGCCGATGCCATCGTCGCCCAATTGCATGACGATGCCGGGCGCGCGCGGTTGCGCGACCGGTTTGCCGCCTTGCATCGCGAATTGCGCCGCGGTACCGGCGAACAGGCGGCCGAGGCCATCTGCGCCTTGATGGAGCGTGCGCGATGACGCGCAAGACCACGCGGCGCATCGGCGCCGATCCGGCGCAAGGCGTCTTCGATTTCTCGGCCGGCGCGCAGCGCGTCTGCGGCGTCGACGAGGCCGGGCGCGGGCCGTTGGCCGGGCCGGTGGTCGCTGCCGCGGTGATCCTCGACCCCGCGCATCCGATCGACGGCCTGGCCGATTCCAAGAAGCTCAGCGCCACGACCCGCGATGCATTGGCCATCGAGATCCGCGCCCATGCGCTCGCATGGGCCGTGGCCGAGGCCTCGGTCGAAGAAATCGATCGCCTCAACATTCTCGGCGCGACCATGCTCGCGATGCGACGCGCGGTCGAGGCGATCGCGCCGGCGCCGGAACTGGTGCTGGTCGACGGCAATCGCTTGCCGCCGCTGACGGTCGAGGCACGCGCCATCGTGCGCGGCGACGCCTTGGTGCCGGCGATCTCGGCGGCGTCCATCCTCGCCAAGACCGTGCGCGACGCGATGCTCGATGAGCTCGACCAGCGCTTTCCCGGTTATGGCTTTGCCATTCATCGCGGTTACCCCACGCCCGCGCATCTGGCGGCCTTGCAGCGTCTCGGACCCACTTGCGAGCACCGGCGTTCTTTCGGCCCGGTGCGCGTATTGCTGGAGCAGGGCTGATGCGCCGGATCGAATCGACGGCGAATCCGGCGCTCAAACGGGTCCGTGCACTCGCCAACGAGGCGCGTGCACGCGCGCGCGAACAGCGCACGGTGATCGAAGGCGAACACCTGTGCCGCGCCTGGCTCGATCGCGGACTGACGCCCGAGCTGGCCTTGGTCGACGAACATGCGTTTGCGCGGGCCGATGTCGCGGCCTGCGTCGAGCGCCTCTTGGCGCTGGGCACCGACGTGGCGATGGCGCCGGGTGCTTTGCTCAAGGCCGCATGCTCGACCGATGGCGTGGTGCCGTTGTTGTGTGTGGTGCCGCCGCTCGCGGGGGATGTCGCGCGCTGCACAGGCGCCGACTGCGTCTTGCTCGACGGTGTGCAAGACCCCGGCAATGTCGGCACGATCCTGCGCACCGCGGCCGCGGCGGGTGTGATGAATGCGGTGTGCGGGCCGGGCTGCGCGTCGGTCTGGGCGCCCAAGGTTCTGCGCGCGGGCATGGGGGCGCATGTCGCGCTCAATCTGCTCGAAGTCGACGACCTCGCCGCGTTTGCACGCGGATTGGGCATCGCGGTGCTGGGGGCCGATGCCGGCGCGGACGTGACGGTGCATCGCGCCGATTTGCGTGCGCCGGTGGCCTGGGTGTTCGGCGCGGAAGGCGCGGGCCTGTCGCCCGCCATGCGCGCTGCGCTGACGCACACCGTGGCCATCCCGCAAACCGATGCGGTCGAGTCCTTGAACGTTGCCGCGGCCGCGGCGGTGTGCTTGTTCGAGATGCGGCGCCAGCGCCTGGACTGAACCCGGCCCGATGCCCGCGAACGGCGTTCAGCCGTGCGGACGGATGTTGGTCTTGGTGACCTGCAAGTGCAGGCGCATGAGGTCTTCGAAGGCCGCGCCGCTGATCGCCGGACTGAAATGAAAGCCCTGGTAGAGATCGCAGCCGCATTCCTTGAGGAAGGCGAGCTGGCGCGCGTTCTCGACGCCTTCGGCGATCACCTGCAGGCCGATGCCGCGCCCGAGGCTCACGACCGCACGGGTGATCGCCGCATCGCCGGCATCCACCAATAGATCGCGCACGAAACTCTGATCGATCTTGAGCGCATCGATGTCGAGCTGCTGCAGATGCGACAAGCTCGAGAACCCGGTGCCGAAATCGTCGATCGCGATGCGCATCCCCAGTCGTTTGAGCGAGGTGACCACGCGCTTGGTCGTCTGCACGTCGAACAGCATCGAGGTCTCGGTGATCTCGATCTCGATCTTGCGCGCGTCGCAACCCACGTCGCTGAGGATCGCCGAAATGCGGTCGACCAGATCGCGCATCAGCAGTTGGCGCGCGGAGAAATTGATCGAGATGGTGCGGATCGGCAGTCCTGAGGCCTCCCACTCGCGCAATTGCACGCAGGCGCGGCGAAAGACCCAGGTACCCAGTTCGAAGATCAGCCCGGTCTCTTCGGCCACGCGGATGAACTTCTTCGGCGGAATGTCGCCCAGCTCGGGATGGCGCCAGCGCAGCAGGGCTTCGGCACCCTCGATCGCTCCGTCGCGCAACGACACGCGCGGCTGATAGAACAAATTGAGCTGGTTGTTGTTGATCGCCACGCGCAACGAAAACTCGAGCAGCGCCTGCTCTTCGCGTTCGCGCGCGAGTTCGTCGGAATAGAACTCGAACCGTCCTTTGCCGAGTTCCTTGGCGTGATACATCGCCACGTCGGCATTCTTGAGCAGCATGTTCGCGTCCGACCCGTGATCGGGGAAGACGGCGATCCCGGCGCTGGCCGCAATGGTCAGCATGTGGCCTTCGACCGGAATCGGCTGATTGAGTGCGACCAGGATCTTGTTGGCGATGTGTTGAGCCGCGATGCGCGCGTTCGGGTGCTCGACCACGACCATGAATTCATCGCCGCCCATGCGCGAAACCAGATCGCCTTTGCGCACGCTCGACTTCATGATGCGCGCGACGACGAGCAGCAATTGATCGCCGACGCGGTGTCCGAGGGTGTCGTTGACGTTCTTGAAATGATCGAGGTCGATGAACAGGGCGGCGACTGATCCATTGGAGCGCCGCGCGCGGTCGAGCGCCTGGGCGAGCTCGAACTGCAGGCTCGATCGATTGGGCAGCCCGGTGAGTGAATCGTAGGCGGCGAGTTGCTGCAAACGCGCCTCGGCCTCGATGCGCTGGTTGACGTCCTGGACCAGGGCGAAGATGGACGCGATCTGCCCGCTTTCATCGGACAGTGCCGAGATGTACCACTCGGACCAGAGCTTGCCGCCGTCGTGGCGCGTCATGCGCTGCAGGGTCGAGACGCGCTGCTGGCGTCCGGCCAGCACCAGGGCGAACGAGCGCGTGATGGCATCGGACTCGCCTTCGCTGATCAGATGCAGATCCCACAGGCTGTGGTTGAGCACTTGCGGCCGGCGCCAGCCGAACAAGCGCTCGGCCTGCTCCGACCAGCGCCGGATGTTGAGATCGGCGTCGAGTTCGACCGCGGCGAGCGGTGAGTTTTCGAGGTGGGACGACAACAGCCAGTTGGCGCGGCGCAGTTCTTCTTGCTTGACCTGCAATTCGCGCTGCTGGGTCTTGAGGTCATGGACGTCGAAGATCGCAACGAAGAATCCGTTGATGGCGCCGAGTTCGTTGCGTTCGGGTACCAGACGGATGCGGGCCCAGCGTACTTCCTGGTCGGCGAGGTGGAATTCGCGTTCGAAAGTGGCTTCGTCGCCGGCCAAAGCCCGTGCGATGAATTCTTCGCTGTGGTCGTAGGTGTACTCGCCGAGAATGTCGCGCACATGCATGCCGGCCATTTCGTCGGCCGGCAGACCGCACCAGGCTTGCATGGTGACGTTGGCAAAGCGCAGACGCCGCTGGGCATCGACGAAACCGATCGGCGTGCCGATCGAGTTCATCGCGCGGCGCATCTGATTGATCGATTCCTCGTAGGCGGCGCGGGCCTGACGGGCTTCATGCACATCGAGGCACAGCAGATAGACGCCGCGCACGGCGGCCGGCGCTTCGTCGGTGTCGAACTCGGGCCACCAGCGCATCTCGATCCAGCGCGCTTCGCCGCTGCGCCGGGGCATCAAGCGTTCTTCGGTGACGGTTTCGCCGCGCTTGGCGCGCGCGTAGGTCGCGGCGATGGTCGACCAGGCCGGGCGGCCGAAAAGCGCCGCGATGTCGTTTTGCAGAGCGTGTTCGCGCTCGACATCGAACAAGGCCACGAAGGCGCGGTTGGCGAAGCCGACCCGATCCTCGGCGTCGATGTACGCGAGCGGCTGCGGAATGTTGTCGGAGAACTCGCGCACCTGTTGTTCGCGACGTTCGAGCGCCAACTGGGCGATGCGCTGTTCGTGGATGTCGTGCGAGATCACGAACAAGCCGATCACGTCGGCGGGCGGCGCGCGGTGCGGCACCAGACGTACACGACGCCAGCGCGCATCGCGCCCCTGATGGACGTAGTCGAAACGATCTCCCGCATAGGCGCGATCGAGATCGCCGGCGATCAGCGCGTACAGATCGCCCGCAAGCGCGGCATCGGGGGGCGCGCCGATCAGTTCCACGTCGTCCTTGGCCTCGACCGCGCGGAACGCGCGATTGGCCAGCGCGAACTTGCGCTGCCCGTCGAGATAGGCGAGGGGCAACGGCAGGGCATCGAGGAAGGCGCGGATCTCGGCTTGCTGAGCAGCCAGGCGTGCGGCCTCGGTGCGCAATGCGTGGATGTCGGCGCCGAACAAGTACAGGCCTTCCACGCTGCCGTCGGGCGCGCGGCGCGGAATCAGGGTCCGCGAGATCCAGCGCTGCGTGCCGTCGACGCGACGTGCCAGGCGCTCGTAATCGACCCGTTCTCCTTGCAACGCGCGTTGCAGCGGTTCCTGAATGTCGACCAGATCGGCCGGGTCGTTGAGATCGGCGATGCGGCGGCCGATCACGTCTTCGCGCTTCCAGCCGCGTTCGTCGAGTGCGGCCTGGTTGACGTAAACGAAGCGCAAATCGCGATCGACGAAGCTGGCGGGCGTCGGCAGCGCCTTCAAGAGCGCCGCCAACTCGCGCTCGCGGGCAACCGGATCATCGCCGGTGTGCGCGAGGACCAGACAGCCCTGGGTGACGCCATGCTCGTCCGCTTGCGGCAAGAGCCGCGCCGACAGGGCCGCGCCACTGGCTGCGCACAGGGTCACATCGGCACAGGCTTCGCCCAGCATGGCGTGCTCGAGCGCGTCGATCCATTGCGGCGAATCGGCCAGATGGCCGTCCGCCACGGCATGTGCGCCGATCAAGGCTTCGCGCGCGATGCCCAGCACTTGCGCAAAGCGCGCATTGCACAAGCGGATGCGCAGATCGCGATCGATATACGCGATGGGCAGATCGATCCAATCGAGCACCGCGTGGACGAAAGGCGTCTGTGCGGGTGAGATTTCGAACGCGAGACGACGATCGGCCGCAGGGGACTCGGCAGCACTTTGGATCGGGATGAGTTTGGG
>CAYUYC010000147.1:0-8277 GCA_964448945.1 uncultured Burkholderiaceae bacterium | reverse complement strand
GGCAAGATCCGATGCGCCTGACGGCAATGGCGGCTCGCTCAGCGCCGGTTCGGCCAGCGTCGATTCATCGGCGCGCATGCTCTGGTCATCGAGCACACCAGGCGGCAGCCCGACATCGCCAGCCGACACCGCGGCGATCGCGGCCTTGCCTTGCGTCGACATCTCATAGCCGAGGAACGCCGCGGCGCCGAACATCGCCAGCGGCAACAAGGCAATGAACAATTGCAGCAACACGAAGTGCAGCGGCACATCGAGCGAGCGCGTGCGAAGAAGTGCGCGCACCAGCGCCGGCAATGCGTGATTGGACGTCGCCGCGACGATGCGTTGCGCGGCCTCGGACAAGGGCACCTTGCGGTCTTCGGCGCGCAATGGCGGCGCCAGCTCGGGCTTGATCTTGGCGAGCACCATCACGTACACGATGTACAGACCGGCAAGCATGATGCCGGGGAAGAACGCGCCTGCGTACAACTGCACCACCGAGACCCCGGCCGTGGCGCCGTAGACGATGAGCAGCACCGACGGCGGAATGAGGATGCCCAGGCACCCGCCCGCGGTGATCACCCCAGCCGAAAGCTTGACGCTATAGCCCCCGCGCAGCATTTGCGGCATCGCCAGCAGCCCCATGAGCGTGACCACCGCCCCCACGATGCCGGTGGCGGTGGCGAACACCGCGCAGGTGAACAAGGTGGCCACTGCGAGCGATCCGGGCACCCGCGCCATGGCCAGATGCAGACTGCGAAACAAGCGCTCGATCAGATTGGCGCGTTCGACCAGATAGCCCATGAACACGAACAGCGGGATCGAGATGAGCACATCGTTGCTCATCACCTTGAACGCGGACTGCACCATCAGGTCGAGCGTCTTGCCCGCATTGCGGTCATAGGCCAGGAAGGTGAACAGCATGCCCATGCCCATGAGCGTGAATGCGGTCGGAAAGCCCAGCATGATCGCGACCACGACCAGCGCCAGCATGAGCAGACCGATATGGCCGTGGGTGATGGTGTCGGCGCGCACCAGCACCACCAGCGCGGCCAGGACGATCGCCCCCATCAGCACAAAGCCGAACCACAACTCCTTGCGGATCTTCACTTGCGCTCTTCCTCCGCCATCACAAAGCGATCGAGTGCCGCGATGTCTTCATCCTTGACGTGCACCATGGCCTTGAGCTTGTCGACGTCGACTTCTTCGACGTCTTGTTCGCGCGAAGGCCAGGCCCCGTCGCGAATGCAGATCGCGCAGCGCACGATCTCGACCACGCCTTGCAGCAAGAGCATCGCGCCCGCGACCGGAATGACGAACTTGAACGGGTACAGCGGCAGCGGTTCGGCCGAGAACGTCTGCTCGCGGATCGCGAGCGCCTCGTGCGCGAACTGCCAGCCGGCCCAGGTCAATGCGACGATGCCGGGCAGAAAGAACACCAGGTAGAGCACGAGATCGATCGTCGCCTGCGTGCGCGGCTTGAAGAAGCCGTAGAGCACGTCACCGCGCACATGGCCGTTCTTGGACAGGGTGTACGCGCCCGACAGCATGAACAAGGTTCCGTACAGCATGATCTGGGCATCGAGCACCCAGGCGTGCGGGTGGTTGAGCACATAGCGCGAGAAGACTTCCCACGAGATCAGCAAGGTGAGCGCCACGATGGCCCAGGCGAAGATCTTGCCCAGCCATGTGGATGCCTGATCGACTCCAAGCAACAGGCGCCGCATCGCGTCCCTTTCGGTGCATACAGGCGTGCATACGAGAAGCGGCCCTCAGCGGGCCGCCCTCCCGGCATGCGCGGATCCAATCAGCTCTTGGCGCCGCGTCCGAAGTAATGGTTGTAGGCCATCTTGAAATCGACCAGATAGCTGTTCTGCCATTGCCCCGCGCGTTGTGCGAACTCGCGCTGCGACTCGATCACTTTCTTGAACATCGGGTTCTCGCCCGACTTCTTGGCGATGACCTTGTCCCATGCCGCGAGTTGGGCGCGCAGGATCGCATCGGGCGTCTTGTAGAAGTTGATCTTGTCCTTGGTGCGCAACTCGACGTAGTCCTTGGAGTTGCGCTCGATCGCCTTCCAGCTCATGTCGGCCGAAGCCGCCTGCACCGCGTAATCGATGATCGATTTGAGTTCGGTCGGCAAGGCGTTGTACTTGGTCTTGTTGAACAAGATCTCGAACTGTTCGCCCGACTGATGGAAGCTCTGGAGCATGCAGTTCTTGGCCACGTCCGGAAAGCCGAGGATGCGGTCCGAGGTCGCGTTGTTGAACTCGGCCGCATCGATGAGGCCGCGATCGAGTGCCGGCACGATCTCGCCGCCGGGCAGCGGGTTCACCGCACAACCCAGCTCGGTGAAGATGTCGACGGCCAGGCCCACGGTACGGAACTTCAGGCCTTTCAAGTCCTCGACGCGCGCCACCGGTTTCTTGAACCAGCCCAGCGGCTGCGTGGGCATGGGGCCATACAAGAACGATTGCACGTCGAGATTCAGGCCCTTGTAGACCTCGTCGAGCAATGCCTTGCCGCCGCCGTAGTAATGCCAGGCCAGCACCATGTTCGGGTCCATGCCGAAGGCCGGCCCCGAGCCCCAGAGCGCGACCGCGGAGTTCTTGCCGTACCAGTACGCCACCACGCCATGACCGCCGTCGAGCGTGCCTTTGGACACCGCGTCGAGCAGTTGAAATGCCGGGACCACCGCGCCGGCGGGCAACACCTCGATCTTGAGGCGCCCTCCGGCCATGTCGTTGACCTTCTTGGCGAAGTCGTTGGCGTACTCGTGAAAGATGTCTTTCGCCGGCCAGGTGCTTTGGAACCGGAAGCTCACCGGGCTTTGCGCCACGGCGACCATGGGTGCCGCGAGTGCAGCGCCGCCGGCGGCCGCAGCGCCGCTCAGAAAGCGGCGCCGCGTGGGTTTGTTGGCGGATGCAATCGTGGAAGCCGCGGACGCATCCTCCGCAGTCGTGCGATCGGTCATGCTCGTCTCCTCGTCGTTATTCGCGCCAACACTGCAAGGCGACCATCGCGGTCGACAGCGTGCCGGTACGAACGACTCTAGGCCGATCGCATGGGGCTCCACATTGGGGTTAGCCCGGTTCAGCAGGGAGCATCACAGTGAGCCGGCGATGGCGCAATGCGCCAATTCCGGCGCGACGATCAGACCGCCGCCATCCCGTCGTCGGCGGTGATGATCGCGCCGTTGATGAAGTCCGATGCGTCGGACGCGAGCAGGAGCAGCAGCCCGTCGAGATCCTCGGGCTTGCCCACGCGTTTGCGGGGCAGCATCTGGACCAGCTTGTGGCCGGCTTCGGTCTCCCAATACCCTGCGTTGATCTCGGTCTCTATGTAGCCGGGGCACAAGGCGTTGATGTTGATGCCGTAACGCCCCCATTCGCCGGCCATGGCGCGGGTCATGTGCACGATCGCTGCCTTGCTCATGCAATACACGCCGATCTGCGGCAGCACCCGCAGGCCGGCCACGCTCGCGATGTTGACGATGCGCGCATGCGGCGTATGGCCCGGTGCCACGCCCTTGGAGCGCGCGATCATGCGCTTGCCGACTTCTTGCGCGACGAAGAAGGCGCCGCGGGTGTTGGTCGCCATGACGTCGTCGTATTCCTCGGGGGTGACGTCCTGCAGGCGCGCGGTGCGCGAGATGCCGGAATTGTTGACCACGATGTCGATCGGACCGGCCTCGGTTTCGGCATGCGCGATCGCGGCGCGGATCGAGTCGGTGCTGGTCACGTCGAGCGCCACCACATGGGCCTGGCCGCCTTCGGATTCGATCTCGGCGCGCAGCTCCTTGAGCCGATCGACGCGCCGCGATGCGATGACGACTTGTGCGCCCGCCCCGGCCAATACCCGCGCAAAGCGCGCGCCCAGTCCGCTGGATGCGCCGGTGATCAGCGCGGTCTTGCCTTCGAGATTGATTTCGATCCCCATGCTGCTTTCTCCGTCGAGCGCCCTCGGATACACGGGGCGCGGCCGATGATCGCATACAATCCGGCGCGCCTTGACACCGCGCGACATCGCGTTTGCGACGCGTCCGCGATTGGATTGCAGGCTCTATGTCGCGCGTCGAGAATCGCGCGCAAACATGCATCGGAGACAGCGCATGAACAATGCCGAACTCATCGCCATTCAACAGGAGCTCGTGAAGGAACACGGTCCGCGCGAATCGATGGAATACGACGTGGTCGTGGTGGGCGGCGGGCCGGCCGGCCTCGCCACCGCGATCCGCCTCAAGCAGATCAACGCCGACATCAATGTCTGCGTGATCGAGAAAGGTTCGGAACTCGGCGCCCACATCCTGTCGGGTGCGGTCATGGATCCGCGCGCGATCGACGAACTCTTCCCCGACTGGAAAGAGCGCGGCGCGCCGCTGAATCAGCCGGTGACCGAAGACCGTTTCTTGTTCCTCAATGAGAACGGCAGCCATCATGTGCCGCATTGGATGCTGCCCGGCTGTTTCCAGAACCACGGCAATTACGTCATCAGCCTGGCCAACGTCGTGCGCTGGATGGGCCAGCAAGCCGAAGCGCTCGGCGTCGAAATCTTTCCGGGTTTTGCCGCCGCCGAAGTCCTGTTCGACGACCAAGGCGCAGTCAAGGGTGTGGCCACCGGCAACATGGGCGTCGGACGCGACGGCCAGCCGACCAGCGACTTTCAGGTCGGCATGGAGTTGCATGCCAAGTACACCGTGTTTGCCGAAGGCGCACGCGGCCATCTGGGCAAGCAGCTCATCGCGCGCTACCAGCTCGACGAAGGTCGCGACACCCAGGCCTACGGCATCGGCATCAAGGAGTTGTGGGAGATCGACCCGGCCAAGCATGTGCCCGGTCTCGTCATCCATACCGCGGGCTGGCCGCTGGCGAGCGACACCTACGGCGGCTCTTTCTTGTACCACCTCGAGAACAACCAGGTCGCGGTCGGCTTCGTGATCGGGCTGGGCTACAGCAACCCGTATCTCTCGCCCTTCGACGAATTCCAGCGCTACAAGACCCATCCGAGCATCCGCACCTTCTTCGAAGGCGGCAAGCGCATCGCCTACGGCGCCCGCGCGCTGACCGCGGGCGGCCTGCAAAGCCTGCCGAAGTTCGTGTTCCCCGGCGGCGCCCTGGTCGGCTGCGATGCGGGCTTTCTCAATGCCAGCCGTATCAAGGGCAGCCATGCCGCGATCAAGACCGGGATGCTGGCCGGCGATGCGATCGCCGAAGCGCTGACCGCTGGCCGCGCACAAGACACGCTCGACGCCTACACCCGGGCCTTCGAAGGCTCATGGCTGCATCATGAGCACAAGCAGGCGAAGAACTTCAAGCAATGGATGAGCAAGGGGTTGTACACCGGTGCGCTCATGGTGGGCATCGAGCAGAAGGTCTTCGTGGATTGGTTCAAGACTGCCCCGCCCTGGACGCTGCATCACCGTTACGCCGACCACCAGGCCCTCAAGCCGGCCGCGCAATGCCAGCCCATTGCCTATCCGAAGCCCGATGGCAAGATCAGCTTCGACAAGCTTTCGTCGGTGTTCCTGAGCAGCACCAATCATGTCGAAAACCAGCCGTCGCACCTCACGCTCAAGGATGTGAACGTGCCGGTGACGGTCAACCTCGCCAAGTACGCGGGGCCCGAACAGCGCTATTGCCCGGCCGGCGTCTACGAATTCGTCAAGAACGCAGACAACACCGACCGGCTGCAGATCAATGCCCAGAATTGCGTGCATTGCAAGACCTGCGACATCAAGGATCCGACCCAGAACATCGTCTGGATCACGCCTGAAGGCGGCGGCGGGCCCAACTACCCCAACATGTAGGCGCGCGCCAGCGCGCACAACACACAAGGCCCCGGACTGGCAACAGCCGGGGCGCTGTTGTGCATAAATCCCCTGCCGCGGTACGGGCGAGCGGCGCACAATGGCAACAGCGTGCCTGCCGCGAGACCCACGTACGGCAGGTGGTTGCGGTGCATCAATCGCTGCATGTACCGCCTCCCTAGAATCGCGACCACAGCGATGCCGTCAGTCCATAACTAGAAAGTGGGTCGAGGAGAACACGACGCATGCTCGCTGCATACATCACCCATACGGATTGCATCAAGCACGAGATGGGACCGCATCATCCAGAGTGCCCGGAGCGCATCGGCGCGATCAATGATCATTTGTTGATCAAGGGCCTGCTCGACTACATGCAGCACTTCGATGCGCCGTTGGCCACCGAAGATCAGTTGACGCGCGCGCATTCGGCGCTGTACGTGAAAGAACTCGCGTCGAAATCGCCGACCGAGGGCTACGCCCAGGTCGATCCCGATACCTGCATGAATCCGCACACCTACCGCGCCGCCTTGCGTTCGGCCGGCGCGGTGGTGTTGGCGACCGATCTGGTGCTGGGCGGCAAGACCTCGACCGCGTTTTGCAATGTGCGCCCACCCGGCCACCACGCCGAGCACGCCGCGACGATGGGGTTCTGCTTCTTCAACAACATCGCCGTGGGCATCCGCCATGCGTTGGACGTGCATGGCCTGCAACGCGTGGCGCTGATCGACTTCGACGTGCATCACGGCAACGGCAGCGAAGACATTTTTTTCGACGACGACCGGGTGCTGATGTGCTCGATCTTCGAGCGTGGGCTGTACCCGTTCTCGGGCGACGAGCCCAAGGGCCCGAACATGATCAACGTCGGGCTTCCGGCGCGCTGCGGCGGCGATCTGTTCCGCCAGGCCGTCGATGAGCGCTGGATGCCAGCGCTCGAGTCCTTCCGGCCGCAGATGATCTTCATCTCCGCCGGATTCGACGCCCATCGCGAAGACGACATGGGCAACCTCGGATTCGTCGAAGCCGATTACGAATGGGTCACGAAGCGCCTGGTCGATTTTGCCAAGGTGCATTGCGAAAGCCGCATTGTTTCCTGTCTTGAAGGCGGATACGTACTGAGCGCTCTGGCGCGCAGCGTGGCCGCGCATGTGAAGGTCCTGATCGGCGCGGATTGATCCCGCGCTGGTTTCAACTCACCGGGGTGGCACAACCGCCTGCACGCACATGGACAAGCACTATCTGACGTCGCTGTTCTCACCGCAATCGATCGTCGTCTTTGCCGGCAATCCCGACACACCCGACGCGCAGAACGCGTTCGGGCGGACGATCACCGCGATGCTCAAGGAAGACGGCTTCGCCGGCACGGTGACCTATCTCGACATTGCGATGAAAGGCACCCTGGCCGATCTCGCCCATGCCCGTGCCGACCTGGCGATCATCGCCTTGCCGCATGAACAGATCGCTTCCGCGCTCGAACTGGCCGGACGCATCCGCTGCAAGGCCGCCACGATCATCTCGTCCGGACTCGATGCCAATGCGGCCGCCGAATTGCATGCGATCGCCAAGCGTCAGGGCATCTACCTGCTCGGCCCCAACTGCCTGGGCTTTCAACGGCCGACGCTCAAGCTCAATGCGAGCGTGGCGGCGCCGCTGGCCGCCCCCGGTCCGCTGGCGCTGGTCTCGCAATCGGGCGCGCTGACTGCATCGATGCTCGATTGGGCCGCGCGCAATGCGGTGGGCTTTTCCACCGTGGTTTCGCTCGGCCGCAATACGAGCGTCGACATCGCGCAGGTACTGGACTTCCTGGCCGGCGATTCGGGCACCCATAGCATCGTCATCTATCTCGAAGGCATCCAGAACGCGCGCCGCTTCATGAGCGCCTTGCGCGCGGCGGCGATCTCCAAGCCGGTGGTGGTGCTCAAGGCCGGCCGCAAACCCGGCGGCACGCATGCCGCGCTCACCCATTCGGGGGCCATCGTCGGCAGCGACGATGTCTTCGATTCGGCCTTGCGGCGTGCCGGCGCGGTCCGCGTGAATTCCTTCGTGCAATTGTTCTCGGCGGCCAAGTGTCTGGCTTCGCGCTATCGGCCGGTGGGCAAACGTCTGGCCATCGTCACCAATGGCGGCGGGCCCGGCGTGCTTGCGGCGGATTGGGCCAATCAGATCGGCCTCATCCTCGCGCGCTTGTCGACCAACACCGTCGAGGCGCTGGCGCCCAAGCTGCCCGCCGAGGCGACGCTCGAGCATCTGATCGACATTTCCGAGGAAGCCACGCCCGAGCACTTTGCCGTGGCGCTCGAAGCCGCTGCACACGATCCGAACGTCGACGGGATGCTGGCAATCTATTCGCCCAAGCTCGACATCCTGCCGTCCGACGTGGCCAACGCCCTCACCCGCATCAATCGCGAATTGGGCAAACCGCTGCTGACCTGCTGGATGGGCGACCAGAAGGTGGTCGAGGCGCGCGGCATTCTCAACGCCGCCGCGATTCCGAC
>CAYUYC010000146.1:1541-8287 GCA_964448945.1 uncultured Burkholderiaceae bacterium | reverse complement strand
GGACTGCCGCCCGCCGCATTGGGTGCGGCACGGCGCGTGGGCGCGGCTTCGTGCGCATGCAAGGCCGATTGGATGGTGGTGCGCAACTGGTCGAGCGCGACCGGCTTGGACAAGAAATCGAACGCACCCGCCTTGAGCGCGGCGACCGCGGTCTCGGTGCTGCCGTAGGCGGTGATGACGGCGATCAGCGTGCCCGGCAATTGCTCGCCCACCATGCGCACGAGTTCGATCCCGTCGCCGTCGGGCAGGCGCATGTCGGTCAGCGCGAGCGCGAATGCGCGCTGCGCGAGTTGCGCGCGCGCTTCGGCCACGGTGCCCGCGGTCTCGACGTCGAAGCCCATCTTGAGCACGGTGAGTTCGAGCAACTCGCGCAGATCGGGCTCGTCGTCGACGATGAGCACGCGGGCAATGCCCTTGCGTTGCGGTTCGAGTGCGGCGGGGTCGATGGTCATGACGCGTCGGGTTCGAGCGATACCCCGGATTCTGCACCAGCGCCGAGGCGCAGCGTGAAGGCGCTGCCGTAACGACGCGCCGCGATGGCGGCATCGTCGAGGAAAAGATCGGCGCCGTTGGCGATCGCCAGTTCGCGCGCGAGGAAGAGGCCCAGGCCGGTGCCGTGCCGATAGGTGGTGAAGAAAGGCTCGAACAATTGCGCGCGCACATCGGGCGCGATGGCCGGACCGTCGTTGCCGAAGGTCAGCTCGATCGCGCCTTCGCCCTTGCGGTCGGCGGTGATCTCGATCGCACCTGCGGCCGCGCTGCTGTAGCGCGCGGCATTCGCGACCAGGTTGACCACGATCTGCGTCAGATGGGCGCGATCGAACGCGATCTCGATGTCTTCGGCGATGTCGATGGTGAAGCGCGCCGGATCGATCGCGCGATCGCGCGCGAAGTCGGCCACGATCTGATGCACCGTTTCGGCCAGGGCCAGGCGCTCGGCGCGCACCCGCGTCGCGCGCGACACCGACAACACGTCTTCGACGATGCGGTCCAGGCGTTGGACATTGTCCTTGACGATGCGCAGCAGGCGCTCGGTTGCGGGATCGGTGGTCTCTTCGGCCATCAAGGCCGACGCATGATCGATCGCCGCGAGCGGATTGCGGATCTCATGCGCGATGCTCGCCGTCAGACGGCCCATGGCGGCGAGCTTGAGCTGCATCGCCTGCACCTCGACTTCGCGCATGTCCTCGATCGAAATCAGCAAGGGCGCATCGGTCGCCTTCTCGACCCCGAACGGAATCGAGCGGATGCGCACCCGCTTGCCCGGACGGCTCGCCGGATCGCCGGGGTCGCCGTCGGCCACCGCCGGCGCTTCGAGCATCACGGTCCAGGCCCGCGATTCGGTCGGGCGCGAACGTGCCCAGGCGCCGAGCACCCGGCTCAAGGTCGGGTAGCGTTGCGCGAGCCGCGCACCGAGATCGCTTTCGGCGCCCGCTTCGGCCAGATCGAGCACCGTGCGCGCCGCGGGATTGGCCGCGCGCACCTGGCCTTCTTGCGACACCACCAGGATGCCCAGGCGCATCTCGTTGATGACCGCGCGATTGACCTGTACCTGCGCCTGCAACTCGGCATTCTTGGCCTGCACCAGACGCTCTTGCATCAGCACGCGCGCGGCGAGCCGGTTGAGCACCAGGGCCACGCCGAACATGACCGCGCCGAGCGCGCCGACCTGGGCATAGGCGGGCTCGGCCATGCCGCCGAGCTGGCGCAACAGCGCGTCGGACAACAACACCAGGCTTGCCGTCGCCGCGACGAACAAGGCCACCGGCAGATGCGCGAGCAAGGCCGCGCCCGCGACCGGCGCAAAGAACAGCATGGGCATGCCGTCGGTGCCGCCGGGGCTGGTCAGCACCAGCAGGCTGATGCACAACAAATCGACCGCCAGCGCCGCGGCGAGTTGTTCGATGTATTTGGGCCGACCGATGAAGGACAGCACCAGGCCCAGGACAGCCAGGGTCAGAAACCCCCAGGCCACCGTGCTCGCGGACGCGCTCGCGGCGAGCGACGAAGTGCGTTGAACGAAGATCGCCGCACCGGCGATCAGCACCCGCACCGCGCACAGGGTGCGCAGGTTCTTCCAGGCGGAAGCAATGTCAGCGATCGACGCGTCGACGAGCATGCGCGATGCGCCCCGGTGGTTCAGCGCCGCCCCATCAGCACTTCAAAGACGAAGTGCGTTCCGATATAGGCCAGCACGAGCGCGACGAAGCCGGCAAACACATAGCGCAAGGCCAGGCGCCCGCGCCAGCCATAACGCCAGCGGCCGAACAGGAGCACGCCGAAGGTCAGCCAGGAAATGATCGAGAAGACCGTCTTGTGATCGAAGCGCAGCGGACGGCCGAACACATGTTCATGAAAGCCGATGCCGGTGACGAGGGTGGCGGTCAGCAGCACGAATCCGATCGCAAGCGCGCGAAACAACAGGCGCTCCATCACCATCAAGGGCGGCGCGAGATCGAACAGCACCGAGATCCAATTGCGGGTCCCGGCATCGACACGCAGTCCGCGCGCATGCAGGGATTGATCGATGAGCACCATCGCGACCGCGTGCAAGGCCGCCAGCGACAACATGCCGTAGCTCACCAGCGCGAGCGTCAGATGCGCGACATACCCGGCGCCGCCGCCGACGGCGGTCTGCGCGCCCGGGTACAGCAAGGGCAGAAGCACCGACACCGCAGCGGCCGGATACAAGGCCAGACGGATGGCGCCGATCGGCGCGCGCACCGATTCGATCGCGAAGAACGCGACCGCCAGCAACATCATGGCCGAGACGGCCGGCGCAAACCCGAAGCGGAATCCGTCGTCGCCGCGCATCGACCAGGCAAACGCCGCGGCATGCGCCGCGGTGACGCCGAACACCGCGAGCAGATCGATGCCGCGCACTTCGCGCAGGCGATGCGCGGTCGAACCGGGGTTGCGCACCTCGCGCGCCAGGGCGGCCGCCAAGGGCGCGAGCGATGCGAAATAGATGGCCGCAGCCAGGACTGCGAATGTCGTGTTCATGGCATGCGCAGTGTAGCAAGGCGGAACGCGGCGTTTGCCGCGTCCGATGCGGCGACTCAGTCCAGGAAGAAATCCGGGATGAACTTGTTGTTGCCCGGAATCACCGCATACGGACTCAGGTCGGTCACGCCATGGGCTTCGAGCACTTCGTCGTCGACGAAGAAATTGCCGGTGGTGCTGCGTGCATCGCTATTGAGGATGAACCAGGCCGCGTCGGCCATGATCTCGGGCGTGCGGCCCAGATCGGCGTTGACGCCCGGGATCACCTGCAAGGCGGCGGTCTTGATGACGGTGCGCGGCCAGAGCGAATTGACGGCGATGCCGAACGGCGCGAACTCGGCCGCATGCCCCAGGGTGCACATGCTCATGCCGTACTTGGCCATGGTGTAGGCCACATGGTGCTGGAACCACTTGGCCTTCATCGACAAGGGCGGCGAAAGCGTGAGCACATGCGGATTGCGGCCCGCGGCGGCCGAGGCCTTGAGATAAGGCAGACAAGCCTGGGTGCAGACGAAGGTGCCGCGCGCATTGACCCCGTGCATGAGGTCGAAGCGCTTCATCGGCGTGTTCTCGGTGTTGGTCAACTGGATGGCCGAAGCGTTGTTGACCAGGATGTCGATGCCGCCGAACTTGTCGGCGGTCTGTTTGCAGGCCGCCGCGACCGAGTCTTCTTCGCGGATGTCGACCATCAAGGGCAAGGCCTGGCCGCCTGCGGCCACGATCTCTTCGGCCGCCGAATAGATGGTGCCCGGCAGCTTGGGATGCGGTTCGGTGGTCTTGGCCGCGATGACCACATTCGCGCCGTCGCGCGCCGCACGCAGCGCGATCGCGAGGCCGATGCCGCGCGATCCGCCGCTGATGAACAAGGTCTTGCCTTTGAGGCTCATGGTGTCTCCGTTGTGGGTTGTGCGAGCGTCATTCGATCGACGAAAAATCGGGTTTGCGTTTTTGCATGAAGGCCGCCATCGCTTCGAGCGCGGCCGGGCCGGTGAGCATGTCCTGGAACAGCGCGGCTTCTTCTTCCATGCGCTCGAAGATCGCCTTTTGTTCGACCGACTTCTTGCCGCCCTTGAGGAACATCTTGGTCGCGCGGATCGACGGCCCCGGCAGCGCGGCGATCTTCTCGGCCTGGCGCGCCGCATAGGCAATGACCTGATCGGGCGGCAGGATCTTGTTGACGAAACCCATCGCCTCGCCTTCCTCGGCACCGAAGGGTTCGCCGAGCAGGAGCTTCTCGGCGGCGCGCTGATAGCCCGCGATGCGCGGCAGCAGATAACTCACCGCGGCTTCCGGGCACAGCCCCAGATTGACGAAAGGCAGCGAGAACTTCGCGTCGTCGGCGGCATAGACCAGATCGCAATGCATGAGCATGGTGGTGCCCACGCCCACCGCATAGCCTTGCACCGCGGCGATCATCGGCTTGGGGCAATGCGCAAGGTTGCGGATGAATTGAAAGACCGGCGCTTCCTCGCCCTTGGGCGGATTGGCCAGAAAGTCCTGCAGATCGTTGCCCGCGGTGTAGGTGCCGCCCTCGCCCGCAAACAACAGCGCCTTGATGCCCGGATCGCCCGCGGCGAGGTCGAAGGCCTCGTTGAGCGCTTCGTACATCTCGACCGTCAGAGCGTTCTTCTTGTCGGGGCGATTGAAGACGATGCGCAGCACGCCGTTGTGGGTGCCGGTGACGATGGTGCTCATGGGTTCTCCGTATTCAGGTTGAGCCGCGCGCCTATCCAGCCCGCGACTTGGGGCCAGAGCGTCGTGCGAAATTGCTCGCGGAAGAAGCCGAAATGCCCGATCCGCGGCACCCCGACATCGTACGGCGCGATGCGCCGGGTTTCGAGTTGCGCATTGACGTACCAGCCGTTGAGGGTGCGGATGCTGGTGTCCGACATCATTTCGTCGTCGGTGAAACTCATCGACAGCATCGGGCAGTCGATGCGCCGGAACCCCGCACGCACCGGCTCGCCGCCCACGCCCGCGGCGTAATCGCGGTTCAGGCACCAGCGCCGCCATTCGAGGATCACACCGCGCGGCAGATTGCCGACCTTGCGAAAACGCTTGCCCGGAAAGTAGCCGAACAAGCGCGTGTACAAGGGCACCGCCACCCACCAGAACCACCAGACCACGCGCTTGGTCGGCGGCGCGTTGTAGCGCCAATAGCCGTTGCCCGATGCAACGGTGGCCAGTCCGTCGATCAAGCCCGCGTCGGGCAGCAAGCCGGGCAACTGCCCGCCCAGGCTATGACCAACCACGAACAAGGGCGCATGCGGCTGCGCGCCGCGCGCCCAGCGCAGCACCGCGTTGTAATCCTTGGTCGCCCAATCGGTCACGCTCGCGGCAAAGCCTTTGAGCGAGGCCGGCGCCGAATCGCCCATGCCGCGATAGTCGAAGGTGATTGCGACATGGCCTTGCTCGGCCAGCCAGCGCGCGAAGGCAAAGTAAAAGCTTTGCTTCACGCCCATCGCGCAGGGCAGCACGATGGTCGCGCCGGTGCCAGCCGCACGCAGCAGATCGCCCGTGCCCGCGGCTTGCGCCGCGAGGTCGGTATCGAGATTGGGCACCGTGGCTCGGCCTGCGGCGCCGGGCGGCGGCGCGGGCGCGAACACGGTCGCGGCGAGCGGATAACCGTCGGCCGCCGCGATCGTGAGCGCCTGGGTGCGGATCGCCGCGATGCTCATGGCCGGTGGGCTCAGACGTTTTCGAAAATGCCGGCCGCGCCCATGCCGGTGCCGATGCACATGGTCACCATGCTGTACTTGGCATTGCGGCGGCGCATGCCGTGGATGGCGGTGGCCGCTCGGATCGCGCCGGTGGCGCCGAGCGGATGGCCGAGCGCGATCGCGCCGCCGAGCGGATTGAGCACCGCGGTGTTGAGCCCGAGGTCTTTGATGACCGCGAGCGACTGCGCCGCGAAGGCTTCGTTGAGCTCGATCCAGCCGAGGTCGTCTTGCTTGATGCCGGCCTTGGCGAGCGCGAGCGGAATCGCGACCTTGGGGCCGATGCCCATGATCTCGGGCGGCACGCCCTTGACCGCGAAGCTCGCAAAACGCGCGAGCGGCTTGAGGTTGAATTGCTTGAGGATCTTTTCGCTCACCAGAATCAGCGCGCCCGCGCCGTCCGAGGTTTGCGAGCTGTTGCCCGCGGTGACGCTGCCCAGACCCGTGGGCTTGCCGCCCGCATCCTTGGGTGCCGCGAAGGCCGGACGCAGCTTGGCCAGCCCTTCGAGCGAAGTGTCGGCACGCGGACCTTCATCGATGCTGACCGTGCGCTTTTTGACGTCCACCTCGGCGGTGCCGAGCTTGGGGAAGGACTCGACGATGTCGATCGGGCAGATTTCGTCGTTGAACTCGCCGGCCGCGATTGCGGCGAGCGCCTTCTGGTGCGAAGCGAGCGCGAAGGCGTCCTGGTCTTCGCGCGAAATCTTCCATTGCTGCGCGACCTTCTCGGCCGTCATGCCCATGCCGTAGGCGATGCCGAGGTTTTCGTCGCGGTCGAAGATATGCGGATTGAACGAGGGCTTGGCGCCGCCCATCGGGACCATCGACATACTTTCGGTGCCGCCCGCGATCATCACATCGGCTTCGCCGACACGAATGCGGTCGGCCGCCATCGCCACGGCGGTGATGCCCGAGGCGCAGAAGCGGTTGATGGTCACGCCGCCCACGGTATCCAGCCGTGCAGCACGAGCACGAGCGGACGGCCTGACGGCAACCACTGGGGCCCCGCCATCTCGGTGTTCGAGA
>CAYUYC010000146.1:0-1531 GCA_964448945.1 uncultured Burkholderiaceae bacterium | reverse complement strand
ACGCCGCCCACGGTATTGGGCAGGCCGGCGAGCAGCACCGCGATGCGTGCGACGTTCAGGCCTTGTTCGCCTTCGGGCATCGCGCAGCCGATGATCGCGTCTTCGATCAGTGCCGGGTCGAGGTTGGGCACTTGCGCGACCGCGCGCGCGATCGTCGCGACGAGCAGATCGTCGGGCCGGGTGTTCTTGAACATACCGCGCGGGGCTTTGCCGATCGGGCTGCGGGTCGCCGCGACGACATAGGCGTCTTGAAGTTGCTTGGCCATGGTGTGTCTCTCCTGTGTTCGCGGCTTAGTTGCGCACCGGCTTGCCGGTTTGCAGCATGCCCATGATGCGTTCCTGGGTCTTGGGGTTGCCGAGCAGCGCGCAGAAATGCTTGCGCTCGAGCGCCATGATGGTTTCCTCATCCACGAGCGAACCGGCTTCGACCTCGCCGCCGCACAGCACTTCGGCGATCTTCGACGCGATGGTGTAGTCGTGGCCGGTGATCAAGGCGCCGTCGCGCATGTTCACGAGCGTGCTCTTGATCGTTGCCAGGCCCGAACGGCCGAGCACCGGGAAGGTCTGGCCGCGCACCGGCGGACGGTAACCGGCGTCGAACATCGCCTTGGCCTGGGTGATCGCGACATGCAGCAATTCATGGCTGTGCATGACGATGACATCACCCGGCACCAGGTAACCGAGCGCCTTGTTTTCGAGCGCCGACTTGCCGACCGTGGCCATGGCCGCGGCCTGGAAGTACTTCTTCATGAATTGCATGATGTCGCCACCGGCCGCTTCTTCGGCCGCACGGCGCGCCATGTAGGTCAGGCCACCGCCGCCGGGCAAGAGCCCCACGCCGATTTCAACCAAGCCCATATAGCTTTCAAAGTTGGCCACACGCCGCGCGCAATACACGCTGAGTTCGGTGCCGCCACCAAGCGCAATGCCCGAGACCGCCGCGATCGTCGGCACTTGCGCATAGCGCAGCGTGAGCACCAGATCGTGCAATTGCTTTTCGATCGGCTCGATCGCCTTCGGGCCGCCCGCCATGAAGGCCGGCAACATCGATTGCAGATCGGCACCGGCCGAGAACGGGCCGCTCGACAATGAAGTCGGTTGCCAGACCACCAGGCCTTTGTACTTCTCTTCGGCTAGCGCCACGGCCTTGACGACGCCGGTCATGATGCCCGGGCCGATGGTGTTCATCTTGGTCTTGAACGAAACGATCAGCACTTCATCGTCGAGCGTCCAGAGGCGGATCGACTCGTCTTCGAATTCGGTCTTGCCGGCCTTGAGCGGGTCCGCGCCCGCCTCGCCCACGACATGCTGCTTGAAATGCTGGCGCGCATAGACCGGCAGGGTCGAGCGGCCGACATAGGCCTTCTTCACCGCCGAGTACGAACCTTCGGGCTTGTGCACACCATCGACCTCGTTGACCCAGGCCGGCAGCGGCGCACTCGAAAGCGCCTTGCCCGCGGCGATGTCTTCGCTGATCCACGCGGCGATCTGCTTCCAGCCCGCTGCCTGCCAGGTTTCGAACGGGCCTTCG
>CAYUYC010000145.1:0-8349 GCA_964448945.1 uncultured Burkholderiaceae bacterium | reverse complement strand
AGGTGGCACCAGGTTGTACGCGCGGACCGCTCGCGGTACGCGTCGCGGCAGTGGCGCCCGATTTGGCGGCGCTCTTGGCGCTCGCGGTTCCGGTGCGCAGCACGCTGCCGCCAGCTTTGCGCAAACCATCGGCACTCGACCACGCCGCCGATGCGACATTGCCCACCGCCGTGACGCCGTAACGCACGATGGCTTCGATCGGCGAGGCCGACGCGGCGGGCGCATCGATGGTGCGGCCGGGCGCGGTGGCTTGCGCCAACACGCGCGCGAGCGAGACGCCGACGCCGAGCGCGGCATCGACCACCCCGGCCACGCTGGTGGCCAGAGCCTGTGCCGGCGTGTCGGCTGCGGATGGGGCGTTCTTGTCGTTCATGGCGTTCTCGATGGAATTCACGGATGCAAGGGATGGGTCACGATCGGCCCGTCGGCACACGCGTTGTCGTCTTCGCAAGGCAAGGGCTTGGCGATGGTGGCGCCGGTCAGGCGCAAACCGATGACGCGGTTGTCGCCGAGCTTGATCTCCACGGTGTAATCGGACGCGACTTGCCAGGTATTGCAAAAGCGCACCTGCAAAGGCGTGCGCATCTGCAGCGCGTGATGGATGGGCGCGGCCAGCGCGCTATCGATCTTGTGGGTCTGGCGGTGCTCGGTGTCGAAGCGGTGATGCATCTGCGCACGCACCGGCGATTTTTCGTCGCCGACCAAGGCGATGCGTCCGTTGACCTCGCAGGCACAGTCCTCGTCCCAGAGCACCATGTGCACCAAGGGACGGTCGGGCGGCGTGGCATGCACCACCTCGCCGCCGAGGCGATGCTGCATCGGGTCCGCCTTGGCGTCGCCTTGCACGCGTAGCGCACCATGGTGCGCCACCCGGAACTCGTCGCCTTCGGGCTGGGTGATGATGCGCTCGTTCGATTCGGCCATGAAAGCTCCTTGAAGCGCTGGCGCTGCGCCGCCTTAGCGGATGCGATAGACATCCATGCGAAAGACCTGCCGGCAAGTCCAGCGCTGCAGCACCACGCGGACCGTATGTTCACCGCCCAGGCAGGCATGCGCGAACTTGGCTTTGCCGTCGTCCGAGGCATGCACGCACAAGGGCTTGCCGTCGATGGTCACTTCGAAGTCGACGCCGAGTTCGAACTGTAAGCGGTAAACCCCGTGGTTGAAACAGCCGCAGCCCATCCACTCCGCGGTGTAGGGGATCTGCAGATCGCGCAGCCCCTTGGGCGACAGATCGCTGCTGGGCAGGCCCTCGGTGCAGCAACTTCCGTCGGGGCCGTCGTCGAGCGAATGACGCGAGATCTGGATCCAGACCGGGCGGCTGGCCGAGGCGAGCGAGGTCAGCAATTGCACGCCGCGCACCAGCGCGGTCTTGATCGACACCACCGCGTTGTCGCTGACGTCGGACAGATTGGCACCGGCTGCGGCGTCGGCCGACAGTTCGGGTGCGCGCACGCGTGCGGCCTTGGCTTCCTTCTTGCGGAGCTCGTCGACATGGGTGATCGGCGGCTTCTCGTCTTTCGGATTGTCGGCCAAGGGTCCGGCCAGCACGCGCATGCGCAGTCCGTCGCGCAGACCGGCGGCAAACAACTCGTATTCGGCTGAGCCTTGCACGACGAGGAATCGGCGCAGCTCCGGCGCGAACGGCAGCAACTCGACCACATTGCCCGCGCCGGCAAAGGGCGGCGCGGTCGTGAACTCGACGATCGCCAGGCCCATCGGCGTCTGGCCCGGCGCGACGATCAGGCTTTCGACGAAACCATCGACCGACTCCCGATCGCCGCTCGCCGATGCGCCGCTCGCGTCGCCGACCTCGACGCCGAGGATGCGATGGGTCTTGGATTCGGCCACCAAGGTCAAGGGTATGCCCTGGGCTTGCGCGGCGCGGATCATGTCGAGCTGCGCTTGCGTGGTCGCGCGTTCCGGTGCTTGCAGCATCAGCACGAAGTTCTGGAACGCGCCGTCGGCCGACATCGTCGCGACCGTCGCGAAATCGCTCGCTTCGGCGGAAAAGCCGGTGCGGTTCTCGGCGATCACGCTCACGCCGATGATGAACACCGCAAAGCGCGCGGTGGGCGACAGGTTGTAGAGGATGTCGCGCGTGATGCGCACCACGCGCTGGATCTGCCGTCCTTCGTCGTTCTCGTCGTATTCGATCTCGACCGGTTCGGCGCGCGTCATGGCGTCGCGCAGGATGCCGAACTTGGACAGCCTTTCGTTGAAGCGCTCTGGATCGGCGTCGAGATCGGCGATCCGGAATTCGAGCGAGGAGTGGTCATCGAGCATGACCGACACGGTCACCAGACCGGCGCGGCCGACTTCGAGCCGTTGGACGAAACCGCGGATGGTGGGCATGGCGGACTCCTATGGGTTCACGAATATGCGTGCTGCGGTCATGGTCGCGGCAAATCGCCGGACTCGGCCAGATCTTCGAAACTGAGGCCTTCGCGGCGAATGCGCATCTTTCCGGGGAAGACCAGCCCCTGACTGCTGACGCGCAAATCCTCGAGGCAGGCCTGCAACTCCGCGACGCCCGCGACGAACGGCGGCAAGGCTTCGATGTTGCGCGCCTGCTGACCGGCAAAATCGGCCGCGAGTTCGCCGCCGACCTTGTCGATCATGCTTTCGATGACGATGAGCATGATGATCCCGACCACCGGGATGAGGATGTCGATGAAGACATCGCAACAACTCTGCCCGGCGTCGAACTCGCCCATCTCGGGCTGGACTTCCATCGAGCATTCCTCGTCGGTCTCGGTGGTGACCACGCGCAGATAGATCGGCCCCGAGAACGAGACATCGGGATCGGGCCAGCAATCGATGTGGACTTCGGCCGTGCCTTCGGCCCACAGATGCCCTTCGGCCTTGCCGTGCGCGCCGGGGTCCGAGGGCGTGACCGACAGCGTGTACAGCGTCGCGCTGCCTTCGTCGGTCGTGACTTCCGCGCCGCCGTCGTTCACGCCGGGGAATTGCTCGTTCATCGCGCGGGTGATCATCTCGTCGAGCGCTGCGCGTCCGACCGCCAGCGCGACCTGATTCGCACCGAGAAAATTGTCGGGGGCGGCATCGGGCACGCTCGCATCGCGGCGGTTCATGAGTACCGCGAGCACGCCATCGGCCGGCAGCAAGAAGCCCACCGGCGTCGACAACGGCACCGCAGGGTCGCCCGAGCGCGGGGTGTACATCGGAAAGCGCTTGTCGCTGGCATACGCGGCGATTTCGGCGGCCATGATCTCCTTGGCCGACGCCTCGGTGAACCAAGGTTCGGTCACGGTACCGAAACCCGCGAGCTGCCCGATGAGCAACGGCTTGAGCTGTGCGACCACCGGGCCTTCGGCCGGATGACTGCCATCGAAGTCGATTTGCGTCGCGAGTGCGGCATCGGCCGGTTCGGTCGCAAAATTGACCGAGACACTGGTCGGCCCCGAGACGATCTCGCGCCAGAAGGTGGCATGGCCGTAGACCGAGAAGAACGCCATCGGCACGTCGGCATGCAGGGGCAGCGTGACCTTGAGGTAATCCTTGCCGCCATGCGCTTCGATCGCGGCCTCGATCTCGAACGGCGTCGCCGCATTGGGCGGCGCAAGCGTCGGATCGCGATTGCCGTCGTAGATCACCAGCGTGTTGCCGGCGAGCGTGAAGGTGTGCGAGGGCATCGCCTCGTATTGGGCGTGGATCGCGGTGAGAAAGCGCGCGGCGTCGAGCGCGGGCAGGCCGGCGATCGCGGGCACGGTGACATCGGCGGCGCTCACGCCCGAGAAGTCGATGCCGAGCTGGTCCTCGCCATCCACGGGCCAGGTGGCCAGCGCGCCCGGCACGGTGCAGGTGGCGCGCAAGGTGACGCGCGCCAGACTCGGATCGGGCGAATCCGGCACCTCGACCGTCAGTTCAAAGGGCAGAAAGAAGCGGATGTGTTGCGCGTCCGCGAATTCCAGATCGGCCGGCGCATCGATGTCATCGAGCAAGCGCGCGCTGATGGTGAACGCATGGCCCGAATAGTTGCGCGTGAACGGACCGATGTTGTGCGGAAAGAGTTCTTCGTTCTTGAGCGCGAGATGGAAGATCGCCTTGACCGGCGCCAGACCCAACTCCACGCAATAGTCGAAGTTCGAGGTCAGGCTCATCGCGCCGGCCCTTCCTTGAAGCGCACCGACTTGATCCAGTACGTGAACGCATTGGGCTTCTTGCCCTCGAGGATCTGCCGGAAGCTGTCGGGCGTATGGAAGGGAAAGCCGCCGCGCTGGATCACGCCGAGTTCGAGCGCATCGTGCACGACGGCATCGAGGTCTTTGTAGAACCAGAGGTCTTCGAGCGGCACTTGCGCCGGTGCTTCCTTGGCCTGCGGCAATTGGGGCGCGGGCGCGGCGAGATCGAGCCGGCGCAAGGACTCCTTCCAGGCGACCGAGCCGACGCGCGAGCGCGGCGGCAACCGCCGCGGCTCGGGGTAGCGCCGCGTGCCTGCGGGACGCAAGGCATCGAGGCCTTTGCGCAAAGCGTCGCCGATGGGGGGCAGGAACACCGGCACATGGTGGCCGATCGCCAACGGTGCGAGTTTGCGCAGCGTGAACAACATCCGCGCGTTCCATACCGGATCGGTCGGGTGCGCGGCTTCGCCCAAGGCTTCCTTCAGCGATTGTTCGAGGACATCGCGCCGATCGCGCGTGGCCTTGGGGTGCTGCACGGTGTGCATGACGTGATGCGCGATCTCGGGCGAGAGCTTCACGCCCATGCGCTCGAAGGCGAGCACTGGATTGACCAACAGCATGACGGCCAGCGCCGGGTCGGCCGCGACGCGCTGCGCGATGGCGGCTTGTTGCTCGGCGAGCGCGCGGTGGGTGGAGATGTCGATCGGCGTGCGTTCGAGCGGCGCGGTCTTGGCGGCCACCGGTTGCGCGCTGGTGCTGCCGCTGGCAGGCCGACGGTACTTCGCTTCGGCGCGGCGGATCACCAACCCGCGGCGCGCTGGCGTACTTCCATGCTTCTTGCCGTCGGACGTCGTCATGATGTGTCCACGCCGCAGAAAGGTCCGAACGAACCTTAGGAGCCTGCGCGCGCAGATGCAATAGCCCGCGGCTCCCATGAAAGCGCTAACTCGTTTCGACAGCGCATGTTCCGCGCCGCACGAAGAACGGGTAAGGTCCGTCGGGCAGGGCGCTTGGCCACTCTTCGCGACGACGCATCCACGATGCTGGCATTTCGACCACCGGTACCTCCGAAGCTCGACTCCGCTCCGCGTCTGGGGCCGGTGGGTCCGTTTCCGCGCGCGCCGATGTGCGACGTGTTGGAGCGACGTTGGCTGCATTACGCCTTCCTCTCGCGCGACGGACGACTGGGCATGGTCGCCAACTCGGCCTGGCTCGGCCCGCCGCCGGGCGCGGCGCCGGGCGATGAACGCTTCACCACCATCTTGTTGCTGCATGAGCGCGGCAAGCCCTGGGTCGCGAGCCAGTTCAATGCCGCCGTCGCAGCGCCTTTGTGGTCGGCGTTTCGACAGCCGCATGCCATGTTCACGCCCGCGCCGTTGGAGCTGCGTTCGAGCGCGGGCGAGCCGGCGGTGCAACTCCAGCTCGAGCGCACCAGCGCGCCATGCACCAGTCAATGCGCGCCGTTCGCGGGCGATCATCATCTGCGCTGGCAGTCCGAGGCCGGCGTGCGCGCGCGCGGCGATTGGCGTTTCAACGGCCAGCGCCATGCCGATGTCGACGCGGTCGGCTATCACGAGCGTGTGCGCGGGCGCTGGGGCTGGCCCGAACTCGACGAATGGGTCTTCGGTTTTGCCAACGATCTCCAGGGCGATGCCGATGCGCCGCCCGAATACGCCGCGGTGTTCACCTTCATCAAGCCGGTGCATCCGGCCGACGCCACCACCGCGTCGGTGATGCTCTGGCATCGCGGCCGGGTGCGCCGGCATTTCCCTCGGCGCAACGTCAGCATCGCGGTGCGCGGCACGCTCGGCCGCGATCAGGTGCAGCAAGTGCCTGCGCTGTCGCGCTTGTTCGGCGTGCCGCCGATGGCGCCCATCCCCAAACGCTTGGTCATCAGCGCGCGCCTGGGCGATGACTGGACCGTGCTCGACTTCGAGTCCGAAGCCGCGGCGCGCGTCGTGATTCCGAGCGAGACCAGCCTGCGGCCTTTCAGCGTGCACGAGGTGGTGGGGCCGTGCGTGCTTTACGGCAGCGTGGGCGGCCAGCGCTTTGCGATCGAGACCCGCGGCATCGTCGAATTTGCCGGAGGTGCCGGTGGCGATTGACAGCGCGGCCCACCTGCTCGTCGCGACGGTCGAGGCCCTGGCCGCGCGCGCGCCCGCCATCGTCGCCTCGGCCGCGCACGAACTGGGCACTTCGCATCTGTCGCTGCATTTCGGCGATCGCAGTCATGCCAGCCTGCGCCGCGAGCACAGCCGGCTCGTCGCGCGCGTCGAGCGCATCGAGCGGCCCGAGGTCGAAGTGCATTTCGACGATCGCGCGCTCAAGCTGCTCTTCGATGCCGAACGCCGGCCGATCGATTCGGTGTTCAACGGCAGCCTCGACGTGCGCGGCGATCGGCCGCGCGTGCTCGCGACCTGGCGGTGTTTCAGCCTGCTCGCGCAGCGCGCGAGCGGCATGCGCGCCATCCAGGCCCTGTGGTGCGAATACCGCGACCGCAGCGCGGGCCAATGGATCGCGCCGGTCACTACCGCCACGCCGCATCGGCGCAACGGCGCGGCATTCTGGGAACGTGCGCGCTGGCCGGCACTCGATTACCTCGACGCGCGCTATCCGCCCGACGTCGAATTGTTCGCGCCCGACGCGCCGCCCATGCTCGCCCCCGCGCGCGCGCTTTGGGATGGACGCGACGGCAGCAGTTGGCGCGCCCATCCGACCTTGTTCGACAACGATCTGCAAGAGACCATGAAGCGCATGAAGGCGCGCGTGGTCGAAGAGATCCTCGCGCTCGTTCCCATGCGCTCGCCGCGCGCCGAGTTGTACGACCTGATGCGCGACTATGTGACCCGCGAAGGCAAGGGCCTGCGCCCGACGCTGACGATCGCATCGTGCGTGGCACTGGGCGGGGCGATGGACGATGCGGTGCGCGCGGCCGGCGCGCTCGAGCTTTTCCACAACGGCTTTCTGGTCCATGACGACATCGCCGACGAATCGACCCATCGCCGCGGCAAGCCCACGCTGCACATCACGCACGGCATCGGTCTGGCAGTCAACGCGGGCGACGCGATGAATCTGTTCGCCGTCGATCTGGTCTTGTCCAATCTGCCCCAGCTCGGGCTGGCGCGCACCCTCGGGCTGATCCACGAAATCATGCACATGTGCCGCGAGACCGTGGAGGGCCAGGCGGTGGAACTGGGCTGGATACGGCGCAACTTCGTGCCCGCGCGCGATGCCGATTATTTTCGGATGAGCACGCAAAAGACCGGCTGGTACACCTGCATCACCCCGTGCCGCATGGGCGCGGTGGCCGCGGGCGTGACCAACCCCGAGCAACTCGATCGCTTCAACGAGGCTTTCCGCCTGATCGGCATCGCCTTTCAGATCCAGGACGATGTGCTCAACCTGATCGGCGAGACCGATCTGTACGGCAAGGAAGCCTTGGGCGATTTGCTCGAAGGCAAGCGTACGGTGATGATGATTCATCTGTTTCGCACCGCGAGCGAACGCGTGCGCCGGCGCATGACGGCCATCAACAAGCTGCCGCGCGCGCAAAAGACGCAGGCCCATGCCGAAGAAATGCTCGCCGCCATGCAGCGTGCCGGATCGATCGACTACGCGATTGCGCTGGCCGACCGGCTCGCGCATCGCGGCGTCAAGCATTTCGAGCGCGACCTCGCATTCATCGAAGACAACGAAGCGAAAGCCGTGCTGCGGCAGATCGCGCATTACGTGACCACGCGACCGCTCTGACCATGGCGACCACTTCCAAGCGCGGCAAGACCGCATTCGGCCCGGCCGATCTCAAACTGCTCGCCGCCATCCGCACGCAGGACCAAGGCTTGCGCGCCTTGCTGTGCACGCTGGCCCGCCGCGGCGTGGCCTTGCGCCGCGCCGCGCCCGCGCGTGCCGAGCGCTGGCTGAACGAACTCAGCGTGCATCCGTTCTACAAGGGCGGGCAATTCCTGTTCGATCTGCTCGAATGGGAGGACTACATGCTCGACGGCGAACCGCCCGAACTGCTCGACGCCAACGCTGCGCGCGTCGCGCTCGATCGCGTCGCGGCCGCGTTGCGCGCGCTGGCTGCCGGGCTCGATGCGCGCGAGGCGCAAGGCGTGGCGATCGACCCGCTCGCCAGCCTGCGGCCCGAGGCCTTGCCGCCGTTGGAGCCGGGCTTCTACCTCTATCAAGACGTGGTTCTCGGCGC
>CAYUYC010000144.1:0-8555 GCA_964448945.1 uncultured Burkholderiaceae bacterium | reverse complement strand
GGTCTGTCGCGTACCGGCACGTCGATCTCCACGTTGTTCGTCGGCGCCAAGGTCGACGACGAGCTCCTCGAAGAACTCGAGACCGCATTGCTCATGGCCGATGCGGGCGTGGATGCGACCACCGCCTTGCTCGGCCGATTGCGCACCCGGGTGAAGGAACAGAAGATTCTCGATGCCGAAGGCGTGCGTCGTGCCTTGCGCGAATTGTTGATCGAACATCTGCGCCCGCTCGAAAAGCCCTTCCTGCTCGACGCGGCCAAGCCTCTGGTGGTCATGATCGCGGGGGTCAATGGCGCGGGCAAAACCACCAGCATCGGCAAACTGGCGCGCCATATGAGCGATGCCGGGTGCTCGGTCCTGCTGGCGGCGGGCGATACCTTCCGCGCGGCGGCGCGCGAGCAATTGCAGGTCTGGGGCGAGCGCAACGACGTGACCGTGATCGCGCAGGAAAGCGGCGATCCGGCGGCCGTGGTGTTCGACGCGGTGCATGCGGCCAAGGCGCGCGGCACCGATGTGCTCATCGCCGACACTGCCGGCCGGCTGCCGACCCAGCTGCATTTGATGGACGAACTGCGCAAGATCAAGCGCGTGACCGCCAAGGCCATGGACGGCGCGCCGCACGAAGTGCTGCTCGTCATCGACGGCAATACCGGGCAGAACGCGCTGGCGCAGGTCAAGGCCTTCGACGAAGCCTTGGGACTGACCGGTCTCATCATCACCAAGCTCGACGGCACCGCCAAAGGCGGCGTGCTCGCCGCGATTGCGGCCGGCGGACAACCGGGCAGCAAACTCGCGCGCGCCATTCCGGTGTACTTCATCGGCGTGGGCGAAAAGCTTGAGGATCTGCAGGCCTTCTCGGCCGAGGAATTCGCCGACGCCTTGCTCGGCTGAGGCGCGCGCCTCAGCGCGCGGGCGCGGCCCAGCGTCCGTAACTCATGCGTTCGATGTCGGCCAGGTCGCGCTGCGTGGCGACCTGGGCAAAACCGCGTCGATGCAAAAGATCGCGTACCGCCTGCGCCTGATCCCAGCCGTGCTCGATCGCGAGCCAACCGCCTGGTTCGAGGTGCGATGCAGCGCCGCTCACGATGATGCTGATCGCCTGCAGGCCGTCGGCATGGTCGGTCAAGGCGCCGATGGGTTCGCGGCGCAGGTCGCCTTGCGCCAGATGCGGATCGCCCGCCGCGATGTAAGGCGGATTCGAGATGATCACCGCAAAGCGCGCATGGCCGAGCGCGTCATACCAATCGCTGCGCAGGAGTTGCACACGGTCGTGCGCGATGCGGGTGTTGTTGATGCGCGCGATCGCCAGTGCGTCATCCGAAATGTCGCAAGCGGTCACGCCGAGGTCGGTGCGCGCCGCGGCGATGCTGACCGCGATGGCGCCCGAGCCGGTGCCCAGGTCGAGCACGTGCGCGCCGGGCGGTGCGTGCTCGATCGCGAAGTCGACCAGCAGTTCGGTTTCGGGGCGTGGGATCAGCACGCCGGGGCCGACGGTCAGGCGATGCGCGTGAAATTCGCGCTCTCCGATCAGATAGGCGAGCGGTTCGCCGGCGGCGCGCGCGTGCGCCAGCGCGATGAAGCGCCGGGCGGTATCGGCATCCAGCGCGCGGTCGTCGAAGGCGATCAAGGTCTCGCGCCGCCAGCCTGTGACATGCGCGAGCAGCATGCGGGCTTCCAGCGCGGGGACACCTAGACCTAGTGCCTCATGCAGCAGCGATTTGATCGTCGCCGATGCGTACTTGTCGTGATCGGGCTGCGCGGATGGGCGCGGGACATGCGAATTCATGCATGAAGTATGCGGGAATTTTGCAACGCCCCGACAACCTCGCTCGGCGCGGATATCCACAGGTCTGCGTCGTCGCGCGGCCGCGTGTGCACCAGGGCACCGATACGGCATTGCCTAATTCTTGAGCGCGCTGTCGGACGTCGCCGGACGGCTGCGGGTACGCGTTCACGGGATGCGCCGACAGCGCGGCGCACCGGATTTCGCATTGCATGGGCTCTAGTCGGCTACTACAATTAGTTGCTCCGGATATCTGCAGCACTATACCTAGTAGGTGCCTAGTGTATGAACGCAGTCTTCCCTGGATTCTCGAGCGCGGGTCTCTTGAGGGCACCGATGGTGCTTCCTCGATCGAGACCCGCGTGCGCTCTGAACCCCCCGACATTGAACGATCGGGCACCCCATACGGCGGTCCGCATGGATCGCCATCGACAGGAGATGTAGATGGAGCATTTGTCCGAATCGATCGCGAAGTCCGCGTTTGCCGTGCCGCCCGAGGGTGTGAGTACGTCCGGCGTCAGCGAGACGCGCGCGGCCTCGTTCGCCGAGTACCGCATCATTCGCCGCAACGGCGCGGTGGTCGGCTTCGAGCCGGCCAAGATCGCGATCGCGCTGACCAAGGCCTTCATCGCCGTCAACGGCGGGCAGGGCGCGGCCTCGGCGCGGGTGCGCGAAATCGTCGAACAACTGACCGGCGATGTGGTGCGCGCGCTGCTGCGTCGCCAGCCGGCCGGCGGCACCTTCCATATTGAAGATGTGCAAGACCAGGTCGAGCTCGCGCTGATGCGCTCGGGCGAGCATGAAGTCGCGCGCGCCTATGTGTTGTATCGCGAACGGCGTTCGGCCGAGCGCGCGGCGCAAAAGCAGGTCGCGGCCGAGCATGGCGAAATGCATGCGCTCGACAACGGTCAGCGCGTGCCGCTGCCGCTGGCGCGCATCGAGGCGATCGTGCGCGCGGCCTGCGAAGGCTTCGGCGACCATGTGAACGCCGAGGCCATCCTCAAGGAGACCGTCAAGAATCTGTACGACGGCGTGCAGATGGACGAAGTGTTCAAGTCCATGATCCTCGCCGCGCGCGCGCTGATCGAAAAGGATCCGGCCTACAGCCAGGTCACCGCGCGCCTGTTGCTGCATACCGAACGCAAGCTGGTGCTCGGCGAGGAAGTGCTGCAAGGCGACATGGCCACGCGCTATGCCGAGTACTTCCCCAAATTCATCAAGCACGGCATCGAAGCCGGCCTGCTCAACGACGAACTCGGCCGTTACGACCTCAAGCGCTTGGCCGCGGCGCTCAAGTACGAGCGCGATCTGCAATTCAGCTACCTCGGTCTGCAGACCCTGGTCGATCGCTATTTCCTGCATGTGGACGGCCGCCGCATCGAGTTGCCGCAAGCCTTCTTCATGCGGGTGGCGATGGGTCTTGCGCTCAATGAAGTCGACCGCGAGGCGCGCGCGATCGAGTTCTATGAAATCTTGTCGACCTTCGATTTCATGAGCAGCACGCCCACGCTGTTCAACGCCGGCACCCGTCATTCGCAATTGTCGTCGTGCTATCTGACCACTGTGGCCGACGATCTCGACGGCATTTACGAAGCCATCAAAGAGAACGCGCTGCTGGCCAAATACGCGGGCGGTCTGGGCAACGACTGGACGCCGGTGCGCGCTTTGGGCGCCCACATCAAGGGCACCAATGGCAAGTCGCAAGGCGTTGTGCCCTTCCTCAAGGTGGTCAACGACACCGCGGTCGCGGTCAACCAAGGCGGCAAGCGCAAGGGCGCGGTCTGCGCCTATCTCGAAACCTGGCACCTCGACATCGAAGAATTCCTCGAGCTGCGCAAGAACACCGGCGACGACCGCCGCCGCACGCATGACATGAACACGGCGAACTGGATTCCCGATCTGTTCATGAAGCGGGTAATGGAAAACGGCGACTGGACGCTGTTCTCGCCGTCCGATGTGCCCGACTTGCACGACAAATTCGGCCTCGCGTTCGAGCAAGCCTATGTCGCCTATGAAGACAAGGCCGCGCGCGGCGAGATCAAGCTGCATCGCAAACTGCCGGCCGTGCAACTCTGGCGCAAGATGCTCGGCATGCTGTTCGAGACCGGGCATCCGTGGATCACGTTCAAGGATGCTTGCAATGTGCGCTCGCCGCAGCAGCACATGGGCACCATCCATAGCTCGAACCTGTGCACCGAGATCACGCTGAACACCAACGACAGCGAAATCGCGGTCTGCAACCTGGGCTCGGTCAACATGCTCGCGCACATGCGCCGCGCCGACGACGACGCCTGGGTGCTCGACCATGACAAGCTCAAGCGCACCATCAACATCGCGATGCGCATGCTCGACAATGTCATCGACATCAACTACTACGCGGTAGCCAAGGCGCGCAACGCCAACCTCAAGCATCGTCCGGTGGGCTTGGGCATCATGGGCTTTCAAGATTGCCTGCACCTGATGCGCACGCCGTACGCGTCGCAAGCGGCGATCGAATTCGCCGACCGTTCGATGGAAGCGGTCTGCTACTACGCCTATTGGGCCTCGACCGAACTCGCGGCCGAGCGTGGCCGTTACAGCTCCTATCATGGCTCCTTGTGGGATCGCGGCATTCTGCCGCAAGACACCCTCAAGCTGCTGGCCGAACAGCGCGGCGGCTATCTCGAAGTCGACACCTCCGAATCGATGGACTGGTCGGCTTTGCGTCAACGCATCGCGCAATACGGCATGCGCAATTCCAATTGCGTGGCGATCGCGCCGACCGCGACCATCAGCAACATCATCGGCGTCTCGGCCTGCATCGAGCCGACCTTCCAGAACCTGTTCGTCAAATCGAATCTGTCGGGCGAGTTCACGGTGGTCAATGACTATCTGGTGCGCGATCTCAAGGAACTCGGCCTGTGGGACGAAGTCATGGTTGCCGACCTCAAGTATTTCGACGGCTCGTGCGCCAAGATCGATCGAATTCCGTCGGAGTTGCGCGCGATCTACGCGACCGCGTTCGAGATCGAGCCGCGCTGGATCGTCGAAGCCGCTTCGCGTCGCAGCAAATGGATCGACCAGGCGCAATCGCTGAACATCTACATGGCCGGCGCCTCGGGCAAGAAGCTCGACGACACCTACAAGCTTGCCTGGCTGCGCGGCCTCAAGACCACCTATTACCTGCGCGCGCTGGCCGCGACCAGCGCCGAAAAATCGACCGGCCGCGGCGGCGAACTCAATGCCGTGCCGAGCGACGGCGGCATGAGCGGCCTGCAATCGCAATCCGCCAGCCCCGCGCTGCCGGTGCCCGAAGTGGTGGGCACGGTCTGCACGCTCAAGCCCGGCGATCCCGGCTTCGCCGATTGCGAAGCCTGCCAATAAGCCGCAACCCTCCTTCACGAACCGACTCATCAAGAACATAGGACGACCATGCTTTCCTGGGACGACACCCCGATGAGAAGTGCACCGCAACCCGCGCTCGCGCCGGTTGCGCCGACCATGCCCGCTTCCGGCTATGCGCCGTCGGCGGCGCCGGCCGAGACCGAAGCCGAAAAATTGCGCCGCGTGAATGTGGCCGACAAACGCGTGCTCAACGGCACGACCGACGTGAACCAGCTCGTGCCCTTCAAGTACAAATGGGCGTGGGAAAAATACCTGGCCGGCTGCGCCAACCATTGGATGCCGCAGGAAGTGAACATGTCGCGCGACATCGCGCTCTGGAAAGACCCACGTGGTCTGACCGAGGATGAACGCCGCATCGTGTTGCGCAACCTGGGCTTCTTCACGACCGCCGATTCGCTGGCCGCGAACAACATCGTGCTTGGCACCTATCGGCACATCACCGCGCCCGAATGCCGCCAATACCTGTTGCGCCAGGCCTTCGAGGAGGCGATCCACACCCACGCCTACCAATACATCGTCGAATCGCTCGGGCTCGATGAAGGCGAGGTGTTCAACGCCTATCACGAGATCGATTCGATCCGCGCCAAGGACGAATTCCTGATCCCGTTCATCGATACGCTGACCAATCCGGAGTTCCGCACCGGCACCCTCGAAAACGACCAGAAGCTGCTCAAATCGCTGATCGTCTTCGCCTGCCTGATGGAAGGCTTGTTCTTCTATGTGGGCTTCGTGCAGATCCTCGCGCTCGGGCGTCAGAACAAGATGACCGGCGCCGCCGAGCAATACCAATACATCCTGCGCGACGAATCGATGCACACCAACTTCGGCATCGATCTCATCAACACCATCAAGCTCGAGAACCCGCAACTCTGGACACCCGAGTTCCGCGCCGAACTCAAGACGCTGTTCGCGCGCGCGGTCGAGCTTGAATACCGCTACGCCGAAGACACCATGCCGCGTGGTGTGCTCGGCTTGAACGCGCCGATGTTCAAGAGCTATCTGCGCTTCATCGCGAACCGCCGCGCGACGCAGATCGGCCTCGATGCGCTCTACCCGAACGAAGAGAATCCGTTCCCGTGGATGAGCGAGATGATCGACTTGAAGAAGGAGCGCAACTTCTTCGAGACGCGCGTCATCGAATATCAAACCGGCGGCACGCTGAGTTGGGAGTGAGCGCTGCGCGCATGTCACGCGCATGCGCGTGTGGCATGCGCGTGACATGGAGTCAAGAAAGTGCGTGATTTTTTCGCCAACTTGATATAGTCTTTTTCATATGATTTTTGCTTGATTGACCTCCGGGTGATCCAGACCGACTCATCGCAGATCAACACCACCGACTTCGAACGAAAGCGCATTGCGCCCGTCGTGAACGAATCGGACCGCGCCGACGCCCAGCGTCGCGTGGTGGCTTTCTCCCTCTTCGTATCCAATGCCGGGCGTGTGCCGGCATTTTTTTTGGCCATGCGCGACTTCATGTTCGCAGCAGGCCGTGCAGCATTCATTAGCGTAAGTAGGCCGTTAGCGCTTGCGCCAGTGAATAGCCCGTTCATCGCGACGGCGCACCGTATGGCGCCTTCCGGGACGGGTTTCCTTGACTCAGTGTTCCACTCTTCACGTGAAGGAGATCACCATGGCAACCGCTAAGAAGGCTGCGAAGAAACCTGTTGCGAAGAAGGCTGCGGCGAAGAAGCCGGTAGCGAAGAAGGTCGTTGCGAAGAAGCCGGTCGCGAAGAAGGCTGCTGCGAAGAAGCCGGTCGCGAAGAAGGTCGCTGCGAAGAAGCCCGCCGCCAAGAAGGTCGCTGCGAAGAAGCCTGCAGCCAAGAAGGTCGCTGCGAAGAAGCCCGTGGCCAAGAAGGCCGCCGTCAAGAAGGTCGCAGCCAAGAAGGTCGCGAAGAAGGTTGCGAAGAAGCCCGCAGCCAAGAAGCCCGCGGCCAAGAAGCCTGCTGCGAAAAAGGCTGCGAAGAAGCCTGCTGCGAAAAAGCCTGCGGCCAAGAAGCCCGCCGCGAAGAAGGCTGCAGCAAAGCCTGCCGCGAAGCCTGCTGCTGCTCCTGCAGCCGCTGCGCCTGCGGCCAAGCCTGCGCTGAACCCGGCGGCTGCATGGCCGTTCCCTACCGGCAATCGTCCGTAATATCGACGCAGCCGTTGGTTCGGGCCCGCTCTGGCTTAGCCGCCGAGCGGGCCTTTTCATTCTTGCGCGTGGTTTGATTCACGCTGCACGTTACGGCACTATCGATTCATGCTTTTCAGAATCCTGAGTTTGATCATCGGCACCGTCGCAGGCTTGTTCGGAGCCGCGATGTTGTTGCGTGCCTATATGCAATGGGTGCGTCTGGGTGGGCGCAATCCGTTGTCGGCAATCGTCTTCGCGTTGACGGATCGCGTGGTGCTGCCGCTGCGACGGATGATTCCTGCGCGCGGCGGGATCGACTGGGCCAGCCTGCTTGGCGCGTTTCTGGTGGCTCTGACCGCATCGGTGCTGCTCGAGTTCGCCTTTGCGTTGGCGGGAGGGGCGCTCGGGGCTCCCAATCCCTTGATCGTCATCGTCGGCGCGCTGGTGATGCTGGTGCGCTGGGCGCTCTATACGATCATCGTCATCACGTTGATCTTTGCGCTGCTGAGTTGGGTGAATCCGTATGCGCCGATGGCGCCTGCGGTCAGTGCATTGGTCGCGCCGTTGCTGGCGCCTTTGCAGCGCATTATTCCGCGCGTCGGCGGGCTCGATTTGTCACCGATCGCGCTGATCCTGTTGGTTCAGATCGTCTTGATGTTGCTCGATGGCGCGGTGCGAGCGATCCCGGGTCTGGCATGACGGTGTCGTGGTTGAGTCCACATGCACGCGGGGTGGTGATTGCGTTTCATGTGCAGCCCAACGCGCCGCGTACCGAAGTCCAGGGTGAGCACGGCGGGGCACTGAAACTGCGTCTGGCCGCGCCGCCGGTCGACGGCAAAGCCAACGACACGCTCGTGCGCTGGGTTGCCGAACGCACGGGGGTTGCCCGGTCGGCGGTCGAGTTGATCTCAGGTGAAAAGGATCGCCGCAAGCGCGTGCTGATCGCGACAGCGATCAGCACCGATGCGTTGGAGCAGGCGCTGCTCGCGCCTCGTTAGCTCGCGTCAGAGTTTGGTCACGCGCGTGCCGCCGGCACCGGACAGCAGACGCACACGTTCACCGGGCTGGAACTGTTGACCATCCACGGCCTGAACGATGGCGCGCAGTTCGCCGTTTTCGAGGCGCACGGTGATCTCGACACCTTCTTGCGTGGAGGCGTTGTTCTCGATGGCCTGGCCGGCAACGCCGCCTGCGACCGCGCCAAGCACGGCGCCGACGATCGCGCCCTTGCCTTTGCCGACGGAGCTGCCTGCCACGCCGCCGACGACGGCACCCGCG
>CAYUYC010000143.1:0-8567 GCA_964448945.1 uncultured Burkholderiaceae bacterium | reverse complement strand
TCGGCGGCCTGGGCGGGCTGATCGGATTGGGCGGCGCGGAGTTCAGGCTGCCCGTGCTGGTGGGCATGTTCAGGCTCGAGACGCTGCAGGCAGTCATCCTCAACAAAGCCATGAGCCTGGTGGTGGTCGCCGCTGCCTTGCTGTTCAGGCTCAAGACGATACATCTGGACCAGTTGAGCGCCCACCTGGGTGTGATCCTGAATCTGCTCGCGGGGAGCCTGGTCGGCGCCTGGTGGGCTGCGGGTCATGCGATGTCGATGCCCCGGAACTGGCTCAACCGCATCGTCCTGGTATTGCTGGTCAGCCTGGCTGCGGTAATGCTGGGCGAAAGCGTCTGGGGCGTGCATGGCGGCGCGCCTTTGTTCGATGCCCCGGTGGCGCGGTTTGCGGCCGGTGTCGTCGCGGGACTGGGCATCGGCATGGTGGCCGCATTGCTGGGGGTGGCGGGCGGCGAACTGCTGATCCCGACCATCGTCATCTTGTTCGGCCTGGACATCAAACTCGCGGGCAGTCTTTCGCTCGCCGTCAGTCTGCCGACCATGGTGGTGGGCTTTGCGCGGTACACCCGTTCCGACGCGTTTGGCGTGCTCAGGCGCGAAAGCGCCTTGCTCAACTGGATGTCGGCCGGCTCCGTCGCCGGTGCGGCCGTCGGCAGTCTGTTGTTGGGGCTGGTGCCCACCGCATGGCTGATGGGCCTGCTCGGCGTGATCCTGCTGGTGTCGGCGGTGAAGACGTTTCAGCATGCGCGCTGATCGCGCGGCTGCCCCGAAAGCGCGGAGAACATCCGCCGCGGCGCCTCAGGCGCCGCGTGCGTGGCTCAACGATCGAGTTTGCGGATGGTGCCCAGACTCAGACGCTTGAGCTGGGTGCGCCCTTCTTCGTCGGGCAGGCGATCGAGGGTATTGATCGACGAATATGCGCCTTGGGCGGGCTCCTGGCGCAAGAACACGATCTCGCCCTCGCGCACGTTCAGGCTGATCTCCGACCATTCTTCGGCCTTGGAGAAGATCTTGTGCTGACCGGGCTTGAGGTTGAAATAGATGTATTGCCCGGCGCGGGTGTAGCCGACTTCGGAACTGTCCTTCTGATCGTCCACGAAGACGTTGAAGCGAATCAGCATCGCCTGCGACGACGGCCGCAGCACATAGACGACGGCCTTGCCCGGTTCGGGCAGCTTGGGCAGTTGCGCATCGGCAGGATTGGCCGGCGGCGTGGGTGTCGCCGCCTGCGCTGCAACGGGTGCGGCCACCGGTTGTGCCTGCGACGACTTGGACCACGGCCATAGCGCGCATCCACCCGTCATGGTCAAGGCGACCGTCGCCAGTACGGCGACGAGGGGTCTCAAACTCAGCATGGGTTGCTCCAGGATTGTTCACACCGCCCGCGCCGACGTTCAGTGCCGCGCGAGAGCCCGAAGCCTACCTTACCTTGCGCGCGCGAACATGGGTATGACACCCCACGATGCCGCATCCGCGTGACAGCGATGCACGCTCAATCGAGAGCCACCAGAAACACGCTCGACGCCTTGAAGGCCGCGACGATGGGCATGCCCACGCCCAGTCCCATGCGCTGCACGCTGTCATGGGTAATCACTGCGGTGACCACATGGCGGGTGCCGGTCAGCGCGACGCTCACCTCGGCATTGACTGCGCCGTCGTGGATGCGCTCGATCGTGCCGCGCAGGCGATTGCGCGCGGACAGATGCACGTCGCGGACCTCGATCAACAGGATCGACGAGGATTTGACGAAGGCCATCACCTCGACGCCGGCCGCGAGTCCGAGTGTCTGCGCGGATTCGCGCGTGACCACCGCGGTCAGCATCAGATCGTCGCCCAGGTTCAGCACCACCTCGCAATCGACCGCGCCGTGCAGCACTTGCGCGATCGGACCGGCGAACTGATTGCGCGCGCTGGCCTTGGTCGACAAACGCCGCAGCAATTGACGAAAGCCCCGCACGTCCTGCGTCGGTGCGGCATCGATGCGCTCGGACAAACGATCGACCGCCCCCTGGTACTCGGCCTCCAGCGCGCGATAGAACGCGATGAGCCGCTTGCCGTATTCGGTCAGCGCACTGCCGCCGCCATGGCGCCCGCCGGTCGTGCGCACCACCAGCGGCTCGGGCGCGAGGTTGTTCATCGCATCGATCGCATCCCACGCCGCCTTGTACGACAAGGGCACGGCCTTGGCCGCTTGCGAGATCGATCCATGCTGCTCGACCTGTTCGAGCAAGCGGATGCGCGTATCGCCGAGGAAGCTGCCGAAGCCGGTATCCACGCCGAAACGGCCGATCATCTTGTTCGCGGGCCGGTTCATGGTCGCTGGCCCCCGCCGGTCTCGGACACGCGGCGACGTGTGGGGCGGCGCAGCGTTATGGTGGCAAGTAGCGAGGGAGTCCGCCTACATTGGCCATACGCCGCGCGATACACCACGGCATCCAGCGCAATCACCGACGAGGAAACAGCATGAAGATCAGTGCTCGCAATGTATTCGAAGGCCAGATCACCGCGCTCAGGACCGGGCCGATCAATGCAGAAGTGGAACTGACCACCCCAGGCGGCGATGTCGTCGTTGCCATCGTCACCGACGCCTCGGTACGCAATCTGGCCCTTGCCGTTGGCAAGCCGGCGGTGGCGGTCGTCAAAGCCTCGGCCATTACCCTGCTGCCCGCGATCAGCCTTTACCGATTCGCGGCGCGCAACCAGTTCGCAGGCACGATCAGCAAGGTCGAGACAGGCGCCATCAACGCGCAGGTCGTGATCGCGCTCGATGGCGGCGCCCACCTGAGCGCCGTCGTGACCAACGATGCGATCGGCGATCTCGATCTCAAGCACGGCACCGCAATCACCGCGTTGTTCAAGGCTGGTCAGGTGTTGCTGGGCGTACCGGCGTAGTCGCACCAGCATGGGCTTCGGGCGCTGCGGCTTGTGCGGCAGCGGCCAGCAAGAGCGCCGCAATCTCGGCATGGCAACTCGTGCAGCCGGCACCGGCGCGGGTCTGCGCGGTGACCTCCTCGCGCGTGCGCAGGCCATGAACGCGGATCGATCGCGCGAGATCCTGTGCACCGACACCGGCGCACTTGCAAAGCGGCATGATTCCCCCCGGACACAGGCGTGCGGCGGCGTCCGATCCGCGACACGCACGCAATCCAGGCAAGCAGCGTGCCATGTCGTATGGCATCCCCGGCGCGTCATCATGGCTAGAGCGATTCGAGAAAGGCGATGAGGGCCGCGCGATCCTCGGGCGCCAATCGTTCGTAACGGGTGCGCGCCTTGTGCCCTTCGCCGTCGTGCCAGCGCACCGCTTCGTCGAGGTTGCGGGCGCGGCCGTCGTGCAGATAGCGCGTATGCCCATTCACCCGCTCGATGAGGCCGATGCCCCACAAGGGCGGCGTGCGCCATTCGCGCGCGTTGGCCGCGTAATCGGGCCGGCCGTCGGCCAGACCCGGCCCCATGTCGTGCACGAGCAAGTCGGTGTACGGCTCGAAGCTGCGCGCGGCCAGACGCGGATCGCGCGCATCGGCCGCGGTCTGCCATTGCGGTCGATGGCATTGCGTGCACCCCGCTGCCGCGAACAAGGCTTCGCCCTGGACCACCTGGGGCGCGTCGCGATCGCGCCGTGCAGGCGCGGCGATGAGCGCGAGGTAGTCGGTGATGTCGTCGAGCTGTTCGTGGGTGAGTTCGGGATGCCCGCCCGACGGCGCCGCGCGGCACGCGGTCTGCGCGGGCGTGCAGTTCTCGGTCGGGAACAACTCGGAAGTGATGCCCAGATCGCCGACGAAAGCACCCGCGATCTGTTGGCGCAGATTGGGCGCATTGGCCTTGAGGCCGAAGCGGCCCGCCACCATGCGCTGCTGCGCGGCATCCCAGACCCGATTGACGCGGCCCTTGACGCCGTCGGCCTTGGGCGCGCGGGCCTGGGCTTCGATCGCCTCGGCCGGCACCGCGTCGATGAGCCCGAGGCCGTAGACCTGCGGCCCCACGCGCGGCGAGGTGAGCACGCGCCCGAATTGGCCGTAGGCCAGATCGGTGAGCTCGAGCACCGGCGCCACCAGCGCCACCGTCTTGCCGTCGGCGCCGCGATGCGCAACAGACTTCCAGCCCAGCACGATGCGGCCTTCACCGGGCACGCCGGGGATGCCTTCTTCGTTGAACTGCTCGCCGTAGGCCGGATGCGGCTTGGGTCCGCCATGTTCGCCCACGCCCGGCACCGAGAGGCGCACCAGCATCGATTGCAGGCGCTCGCCGTTCACCGGCGGATCGCCGCGGCCGTTCTTGGGATGACAGGCGATGCACGACAAGCGGTTGTAGACCGGACCGAGTCCGGCAAAGGCACGGTCCTGCGCGGGCGCGACCACCCAGTTCTGACGGAACAGCGTGCGCCCGCGCAGGAATTGCACGCGCTCGGCCTCGGTCAATCCGTCGATGGGCTGCAAGAAGGCTTCGCGCGAGACATCGTCGGTGGTCACACGGCCGGCATCGGCCGCATGTGCTGGCGTGAAGAACACCCAGGCCAGACCTGCCGCGGCAAGCGCGCGCGGCACCGCAGACCGGAGCATGGCGGCGGCACGCCGGTGCGCGGCGGCAGGCCGGTGCGCTGGGACGCAGCTCGGCGGGACGCAGCTCGACGGGACGCGGCGCGACGAGGCGCGGCTGGACGACGCGAGGTGCGACACAACACGGTGCGACAAGATGCGATTCGATGATGTGCGGTTCGTCGTCATGCCGCCTCCAATGCGGTGAGCAGCGCATCGGCCTCGCGCCGCCGCGCGACGGTGGCGGTGCGCCAGGCCAGTTCGGCCGCGCGCGGTTCGGTGCGCGGCGTGCCTTCGAGTTCGCGCACGAACTGCCGTTGCAGCTTGGGATCGTCGGCCTCGGCTTCGGTGAGCGGCGCACGCGTGAGCACGGCGCGTACCGCGCGCGTATCGCGCCCGCGCGCATCGAGCGCAGCCACGCGGCGCCACAGGCGTTTGAGTTCGTCGTGATCGGCGATCAACCATTGCTCGAACACCGCGGCCACCAGGGCCAGCCGCGGTCGGCCGCGCACGTCGTCGTACTCCATGCGTCCTTCGCGCGCGGCGGCGAACGGGTTGAACGACGGCGCGCGCGCATCGGCATAAGCGCTTTCGCGCGCGGGCAGTTTGCGGACGTCGGGATCGAGCAGCAGGCGCTGGCCGGCATCGGACAGCACGAAGCCGGCGAACACGCGCGCGCCCTCGGGGTTGGGCGCGCGCTGCATGAGCGCGACATGGCCCGGGTTGAGCGCGGTATGGCGCGGGTAGGCGAAGCTCACGCGCTTGCCGTTGGCGATGGCGGCCGCGACGAAGAAATCGATGCTGATGCCCAAGGCCACGCGGCCGCTCGCCACCTCGTCGGTGACGAAGGTCGAGCCGGCATCGACCAGCATCGCGTTGCCCGCGATCGCGCTCCACAAGGCCCAGCCGGCCTCCCAGCCGTAGGCCTGCAAGACCAGATCGACGATGGGCGGTGCGAAGCCCACGCGCGAAGGAATGGGCAAGGCGATCTGCCCGGCCCAGCGCGGATCGGCGAGCGCATCCCAATCGGCCGGCATCGCGAGGCCTGCGGCCTTGAGTGCGTCGGCGTTGACCGCGAAGCCGTAGCCCGCCATTTCGGTGGCGGCGTAGCGGCCTTGCGGGTCCGAGATCTGGGTGCGGCCGATGCGATCGACCAGTCCGCTGCGGTCCACCGTCAAGGGCGCAAACGCGCCGTCGGCCGCGAGCGCGGCAAAGGTGCGCGGCGAGGCGCCCCAATACACGTCGACGCCGTGATCGGGCCGGCGCAGCCAGGGCAGCGCGTCCACCGGCATGCGCCAGACGATCTGCAGCCGGTACTCGGGATGGGCGCGTTCGAACTCGCGTTCGAAGATCGCCATCGGTTCGCTTTGATAACTCGTCATCACCACGATGGGCGTGGGGGCCGCAGCACGCGCGCTGCGCGTTGGCGCGGCTCCGGCCAGCGCGCCCGCCGCGAATGCGCCGAGCAAACGGCGCCGGGTCAGGTCGGCAGACATGGCCTGCGCGGCGCAGGCCTCGGATGCCGCGCCCAGCGGCAATGCGGATGTCTTGGTCGATGCGTGATCGGACATGGCGGCCTCGCTCAGAAACGATAGGTAGCGTTGGCCAGCCAGGTGCGGCCTTCTTCGGGGAAGCCTTCGGCGTAGCAGTACACGCGGTCGAACAGATTGCGCACGCCCAGATCCACGCTCAGCGCCGGCGTGGCACGCCAGGTGCCCTTGAGCCCGGCGATCGCAAAGGCCGGTGCCACCTGCTTGCCGTCGCTCGACGAATTGCGCCGCGACATGCCTTCGACGGTGCCCGCGACCGACCAGGCATCGGCGATCGTCCAGGCAGCGGTGGCGAAGGCCTTGTGGCGCGGGGTGTCGGTCAGCAGCAGTCCGTTGCCGGTGTGGTTGCGCCGCTCGAGGTAGGCGTAATTGAAGGCATAGCGCCAGGCGCCGATGGTGCCGCGCAGATCGATCTCGATGCCCGCAGCGCTGGCCTTGCCGATGTTCTGCATCTGCGTGCACGGCGACGAGGTGCACAGGCTCGCATCGATGGCGACCGATTGGATCACGTTGGTGATGTCGGAATAGAACACCCGCAGGTCGTAGCGCAGCGCGGAGGCGACGTCGCGCGCATAGCCGACTTCGTAATGCAGCGCCTGTTCGTCCTTGAGCGCGGCGTTGGGGATGGCCGTGCCCATGCGATACGAGTAGCGGTCCTTGATGGTCGGAAAGCGGCTCTTGTCGGCGATGGTCGCGAAGGCGCGTCCGGTCGCGGCGTCGCCGTAGAACGCGCCGATCTGCGCGTTGAAGGCCTGGCCGTCGTCGCGCACGAAATCGCTGACGACCTTGGTCGTGCTGTTGTAGTCCTGCGCTTCGAGGGTGGCGCGGGTGTCGTAGCCGATGCCGGCGACGATGGCCAGGCGCTCGGTCCATTGCTGCGCGTCTTCGATGCCGACCGAGGTGGTGCGGTCCTTGAAGCGGCGATACGGCTCGCCCGCGTTGTGCTCGCGGTGCACGTCTTCCTTCCAGTGCGCGGCGGCCTTGAGGGTGTTGGTCGATGCAAGCTGCAAATCGCCTTCGACGCTCGCGCCGTTGGTGTAGTCGTCGTAATCGCTCTTGAACGACGACTTCTTGGCCATCGTCGTGTAGGTCGCGTCGTCGTAGGCAAAGAGCGAGTTGCGGAATTCATCGTGATAGATCCGCGTCTTGAGTTGATGCGGTCCGAACCAGGTGCTGGTGATGAGGTAGACGCTGTCCTTGTCCCAATACGGCCAGCGCCAATAGCGCGCGGTGCTCACGGTGCCGGCATAGGGCGGCGTGCCTTTTTCGCCGCGCTGGCGGATGAGGCTCAGCGCGTATTCATCGCCCTCGCCCGGCGTGAGCGCGAGCTTGAGGTTGAGCTTGGTGTCGGTGCTGTCGCTGTTGTTGCGGCGGCCGCCGTCCTCGGCCTTGACCGGCGCGAAGTCGGCCGGCAGACGGTAATACGGCTGGTCCAGATACGACGCGCCGAGTTGCAGATACCAGGTGCCTTGCTGAGTCCCCAGATTGGCCCAGGTGCGCTTGGCCGCGAATTCGCCATGTTCAGTGACGCTCACGCCCGCGCCGACTTCGCCTTCGAATGCGCGCTGCGGCTTGCGGCTGACGAGGTTGATCGCGCCGCCCAGGGTGTTGGCGCCGTAGACCATCGAACTGAAGCCCTTGGCGACCTCGATGCGCGATACATCGTAAGTGGTGAACCGGCCCAGATCGACATAGCCGTCGTAGGGCACATAGACCGGAATGCCGTCGATGAACACCGGCACCTGGCGCAGATCGAAGCCGCGCACATAGACCATCTGTTCATTGCGCGCGCCGACCTTGTTGAGGGTGACGCCCGGCAGCAGATTGAGGGCCGCGCCGGTGGTGTCGCGATCCTGGGCCCGGATGTCGGCGGCGTCGAGCCGGTTGCGCGGTGCCTGGTCCGTGCCCGCGCGCGTGCTCACCACCTCGACTTCGCCGAGCGTGAACACCGGCGCGTCCTGCGCCTGCGCGGAAGCCGCAACACCCGCGGCAAGCATCGCGATCGCGAATGGCGCCCGGCCGATCCGGCGCGCGACCGGCATGAGGAAGGCGGATGGTGAGGACTGACCTGACTTCATTGCGTATGGCTCCATCGAAGAGGACTGCGCGCCGGAGCACCACGCCCGGCCCGGGTCGATGACCGAGCTTTCGCAATATACATACCAACATATCGGTAGCCGTTTTTGTGGCGGCACCTCAACCTGCGGATGCGGACCGCGCCGAGCGAGGCAACGCCCTTGTTTACCAGGAGAAATCCTGCTTTAACGACGTGTGATCGCGCTGGTTCCGGCGCCGCGTCGCCGTCCGGAACCCTGCCGCCATCCCGCCATCAAGCCGCAGCGTTATGTATCGATATGCACATCGATGTGAGATTCACGACATATCGCCCGAACCGGGCGGGCGACGCTACCGGATCAGGCGGGCACGGCGGTCGCGTGCCACAAGCGCAATTGCTCGAGCGACAACGGGTCGGTGCCGGGCAGCAC
>CAYUYC010000142.1:0-8622 GCA_964448945.1 uncultured Burkholderiaceae bacterium | reverse complement strand
CCGCGATCTTGACCGCGCTCATGCCGACCCCGCCTGGTCGGAACGCGGCTTCATCGGCCCGGCCACGCGCCCTTTGAGGATCATCTGTTTGCACAGACCCCGCAGCAATTGCACTTCTTCGCGTTCGAGCCGGGTCCGCGCAAACAGGCGGCGCATGCGCTCGAACAGCTTCTTGGGGTGATCGGGATCGATGAACTCCACCGCCACGCAAGCCTCGCGAAAATGCGCGAAGAACTGCTCGATCTCTTCATGGCTTGCGTACTCGGGTCGCTCGGCGTCGAGGGCGATCGTCCCCACGCTGCCGCGCGCACGACGCAATTCGTAGGCAACGATCTGCACCGCTTGCGCCAGGTTCAGCGACGAATAGGCCGGCTCGGCATCGATCTGCGCCAGGCGATGGCAGCGCTGGGCCTGTTCGATGGTCAGACCGATGCGCTCGGTTCCGAAAACGAAGGCGGCGCGCACGCCCGGGGCTTTCGCCGCGTCGGCGCAGGCCAAGGCGCAGGCCTCGGGCACATCGACCAGCGGCGGGGCGAATTCGCGCGTGCGCGCCGACAGGCCGATCACCAGCGTCACATCGGCCAAGGCCGCGTCGAGGGTCGGGTATTCGCGCGCGGCTTCGAGCACGTCGAGTGCACCGCTCGCAAACGCCGCCGCCTCGGGATGCGCGAGGGCACCCATGGTGCGCGGCGCGATCACGCGCAATTGCCCGAAGCCCATGGTCTTGATCGCGCGCGCGGCCGAACCGATGTTGCCCGGATGACTGGGTTCGACCAGGACGAACACGAAGGCGTCGGGGGCGATGGCGGCGGAATCGATGGTTGGCATGGTGTCCGGGTAGAATGCCGCCATTCTAGCGACCGCCCACGGGCGGACCGCTGCGCTCATTAAGTCCGTCGATGCCGCCCACCGCGCCCACTGCAGGCACGTGTCGTCATCGGCGGCTCACCCCGAGGGACTCATGCATCCGATGCTCAACACGGCCGTCAAGGCCGCACGCAAGGCCGGCTCGATCATCAATCGCGCCAGCCTCGATCTCGATCTCGTCACCGTCTCGCGCAAAGGACCGAACGATTTCGTCACCGAAGTCGACAAGGCCGCCGAGGCCGCGATCATCGACATCCTGCTGGCAGCCTACCCCGGCCATGCGGTGCTGGGCGAAGAATCGGGCGCGGTCGGCACCGAGCAAAAGGACGGCAACGAATTCACCTGGATCATCGATCCGCTCGACGGCACCACGAACTTCATCCACGGCTTTCCGCAGTACTCGGTGTCGATCGCCTTGCGCCACAACGGGCTGGTCACCCAAGGCGTGATCTACGACCCGACCCGCAATGAACTCTTCACCGCCTCGCGCGGGCGCGGCGCCTTCCTCAACGACAAGCGCATCCGCGTGTCCAAGCGCGCCAAGCTGGCCGAGGCCCTGATCGGCACCGGCTTTCCGTTTCGCGCGGCCGACAGCACGCCCGAAGCGCTCGACCGCTACATGCGCTTGTTCCGCGCCATGACCCAGCGCTGCGCCGGCATCCGCCGCCCGGGCTCGGCCGCGCTCGACCTCGCCTATGTGGCCTGCGGTCGTTACGACGGCTTCTGGGAAGCCAACCTCAAGCCCTGGGACATCGCCGCGGGCAGTCTCATGGTGCTCGAAGCCGGTGGCCTGGTCGGCGACTGGTCGGGCGAGCAATCGCACCTCGAATCGGGTGATGTGATCGCGGGCAACCCCAAGGTGTTCGCGCAACTCGTGTCGGTCATCGCCGAAGGCTGACCGCCGCCCGGCCTGCATCCAGCGTCGCGAACGTGAGCGAAACCTCCCGCCCGCAAGCCGCACCGCACACGCCGATGATGCGCCAGTACCTGGGCATCAAGGCGCAGTACCCGCACATGCTGGTGTTCTACCGCATGGGCGATTTCTACGAACTCTTCTACGACGATGCCGACAAGGCCGCACGCCTGGTCGGCATCACGCTCACCACGCGCGGGCAATCGGGCGGCGCGCCGGTGCGCATGGCGGGCGTGCCGGTGGTGTCGGTCGAGACCTATCTGGCGCGTCTGGTCAAACTCGGCGAGTCGGTCGCGATCTGCGAACAGATCGGCGATCCGGCCACCAGCAAGGGCCCGGTCGAACGCAAGGTCGTGCGCGTGGTCACGCCCGGCACGCTGACCGATCCGGCCTTGCTCGCCAAGAAGGCCGACAACGTTCTGCTCGCGGTCTACGGCGACAAACAGACTCTCGGGCTGGCCTGGCTCGCGCTGGCCAGCGGCGAGCTGCATCTGGCCGAGACCACGCTCGCGCGCTTTGCCGCGCTTTACGAACGCATCGCGCCGTCCGAAGTGCTCTACGCCGACGCGCAGGGCCGCGTGAACACGCCGCGCGCGGTCGCGCAAACCCCGGTGCCCGATTGGCACTTCGACATCGCGCGCGCAATCGAAGCACTCAAGACGCAATTCGGCGTGGCGACGCTCGCGGGCTTCGGCGCCGACGGCTTGAGCGCTGCGCTGGGCGCCGCAGGCGCGGTGCTGCAGTACGCACGCGACACCCAGGGCGCGACGCTCGGGCATCTGGGCACGCTCAAGGTCGAGCGCGAATCCGATTACGTGATGCTCGATGCGGTCTCGCGCCGCAATCTCGAAATCACCGAGACCATCCGCGGCGAAGAATCGCCCACGCTGTTCTCGTTGCTCGACGGTTGCGCGACCGGCATGGGCAGCCGTCTGCTGCGCCATTGGCTGCACCATCCCTTGCGCGATGTGGGCCTGGTCGGGCGTCGTCATGAAGCCATCACCGCCTTGCTGGCGCGCGATGCGGCCGAGCCGTTCTTCTTGTCGCGCGTGGCCGAGGCGCTGGGCCAGGTCTCGGACATGGATCGCATCGCGGCGCGCATCGCCTTGCGTTCGGCGCGACCGCGCGAACTCGCGAGCCTCGCGCGCGACCTCGCCTTGCTGCCCGCGATCGGCGCGCTGGCCGATGAGGCGCATTGCGCCCTGATCGCCGAATTGCGCGCTGATTGCCATGCCCCGCCCGAAGCGCTGGCCTTGCTCGCGCGCATCCAGCCCGAGCCCGCAGTCAATCTGCGCGACGGCGGCGTGATCGCTGCCGGCGTCGATTCCGAACTCGATGAATTGCGCGCGCTGCAGACCAATCACGGCGACTTCCTCGTGGCGCTCGAAACGCGCGAACGCGAGCGCACCGGCATCGCCAATCTGCGGGTCGAATTCAACAAGGTGCATGGCTTCTATATCGAGCTGACCGCCTCGCATACCGGCAAGGCACCGGCCGATTACATCCGCCGCCAGACGCTCAAGAATGCCGAGCGCTACATCACGCCCGAACTCAAGGCATTCGAAGACAAGGTCCTGAGCGCGAACGAACGTGCGCTGGCACGCGAGAAGATGCTGTACGAAGCCTTGTTCGATGCGCTGGCGCCGCATGTCGGCGCCATCCAGCGCGCGGCGCGCGCGGTCGCGAGCTTCGACGTGCTGCATGCGCTCGCGTGCATCGCCCGCGATCGGCGCTGGAATGCGCCGCGCTTCGTCGGCGAGGCCATGCTGCATGTGCGGCGCGGCCGCCATCCGGTGGTCGAGGCCCAGGTCGAAAGCGCCAACGAGCGCTTCGTGCCCAACGACATCGTGCTCGATGCCTCGCGCCGGCTGCTGCTCATCACCGGCCCCAACATGGGCGGCAAAAGCACCTATATGCGCCAGGCCGCGCTGATCGCCCTCATGGCCTATGCGGGCAGCTATGTGCCGGCCGACGAAGCCGTGCTCGGCCCCATCGACCAGATCTTCACCCGCATCGGCGCGGCCGACGATCTGGCGCAAGGCCGGTCGACCTTCATGGTCGAGATGACCGAGACCGCGGCCATCCTGCATGGCGCGACCGAGCACAGCCTGGTCATCATGGATGAAGTCGGGCGCGGCACCTCGACCTTCGACGGCATGGCGCTGGCCTCCGCGATCGCGCAAACGCTGGCGCAAAAGACCAAGCCGCTGGCCTTGTTCGCCACGCATTACTTCGAGTTGACGCAGCTTGCCGAGCAGATGCCGGGCGTGGCCAATGTGCATGTCACCGCGGCCGAACATCGCGGCGGCATCGTCTTCCTGCATGCGGTCGATGAAGGTGCGGCCAGCAAGAGCTACGGCCTGCAGGTGGCCAAGCTCGCCGGCGTGCCCGAAGCGACGGTGCAATTGGCGCGCAAGGTACTCGCCCAACTCGAGGCGCAATCGAGCGCCGCACGGCCGCAACTCGGCTTGTTCGATGCCGCGCCCGCGGCGGATGCGCCGGCGCCGTATCTCGACGGCCATGCACTGCCGCATGCGCAGGAGATCGCGGCGCGACTCGAAGCGACCGATCCCGATGCGCTTTCACCGCGCGATGCGCATGCGCTGCTCTACGAACTGATCGCGCAACTGCGCGACGGCGGCGCGCACTGAAGCCGCGCCGCCGGGCGCGACATCAATCGCAATGCCGGCGTTCCTGCGCGGTCAGGCAACGCGCGTAATCGGGGTCGTGCTTGAGCCGATACGTCACGCGTGCTGCCACGGCAGTGTCGGCAAAATCGCTGAACAATCCATCGACTCCGTGCTCGAAGAAGGTCACGTATTCGGCGACCGGATTGCCGGCGTAATCGCTTGCCAGACGCTTTTGCTCGTTGCGGAAGGTGTAGGGGTGCACCAACAGCCCGAGCTTGTGCGCATTGGCCACCACCGCGGTCGGCGCCAGCAGCTTGCGATCGGCCTCGTTGATCAATCCGTCGCCATTGGCGTCATCGCATTTGCCCGCGGCATTCAGCTTGATGCACGCGCTGCTGATGAGATACGGCTTCCACGGGCCGATGCCGTCGGCATAGGTCTTCACTTCGGCCAGCCCGGCGGGCGTGAGCAGATCGCTGAACAAGCCTGCGCGCCCGGCAACGACCCAGTCGTACGGCTTGTCGTAGGGCTTCACGAGCGACATCGAACCGTCGGGATTCACATCGTCGGCATCGACCAATTGAACGAGCCGCACGCTGGTCTTGGTGTGCAGGTATTTGAGATTGGCCGTCTCGAACGACTGGATGAAGACCGGCGCGCCGCGATGGTTCCAGCCCGCACGCGTGAGCGCGGCGAGCACACGGTCTTCGAGCGGCAGGCCGATCGATTGGTGATAGGTCGGATGCTTGGTCTCGGGATAGATGCCGATCTGGCGGCCGGTCTCGCGCGATTTGCGCTTGGCCAGTTCGATGATCTCGTCGAAGGTCGGGATCTTGAACTTGCCGTTGAACGATGGATCGCGATCGGCGAACGCCTGCACCGCGCCGAGCTGCTTGATCTCGGCCAGGGTGAAGTCGCTCGCGAAATAGCCTTCTTCCTCGATGCCGTCGACCACCGCCTTGCGCTTGCGCGCAGCGAATTGCGGCAAGTCCTTCACGTTGGTCGTGTTGATCATGTTGGGCTCGTGGCGCGCGACCAGATAGCCGTCCTTGGTCGCGACCAGATCGGGCTCGATGAAGTCCGCACCGAGTTCGATCGCGAGCGCATAGCCCTCGAGGGTGTGCTCAGGCAGATAGCCGCTCGCACCGCGATGGCCGATCACGATCGGCGCTTGCGCGTCGTCGCGGTCGTGGGCGTAGACGCCGCCCGTCAATGCGCAAAACGCAATGGCTGCCGCCCCCAGCTTCAACCTGCTTGTGTTGGTGAACATCGCTGCCTCCGTCTGGACTGCGTGGGAATGGCGTCAGTCTGGTGGAGCGATGTGTCAGCGATTTGTCGGCGCTTCAGTGCAACGGTTGATCGTGCGGAGGGTCGATCACGCTCATCTCATCGCTGTCCGGATGGCCGGCGTCGATCTCGGACTCGGTCGCCGCGCGCACCGACATCACATGCACCCACACCCGCAACGCGATGCCGGCGAGCGGATGATTGCCGTCGAGCACGATGCCGTCGCGGTCGACGTCGGTCACCGTGAAAATGCGCTCGGCGTCTTCGCCGTCGCCCTGGGGCAAGCCTTCGAACTGCATGCCGGGCTGCACGCCTTGCGGCAAGGCCGAGGGCGGCACGATGCGCAAGAGCGAAGCGTCGTAATCGCCGAAGGCCTGTTCCGGTTCGAGATGAAATTCGCCTTCGAAGCCGGGTTCCTGGCCGTCGAGCTTGCGCTCGACCTCGGCGAAGAAATCGCCGTACCCGCCGTGCAGGTAATCCATCGGCTCTTCGCCGGCGTCGATGATTTCGCCTTGTGCGTCGGTAATTCGGTAGCGCAGTCGCACGACGGTGTTGGGCGAGATATGCATGAGATCAAAAGCCGGAATACGGGTTGGTTTAGAGTCCGCGCATTATCGGACCCATGACCATGAACGACAAACAATTCTTCGAGCGCTTGCTGGGCTCAATGAGCATCGAACGCTTCCTGCGCGAGTATTGGCAGCGCAAGCCCTTGCACATCAAGAACGCCATCGACCCGGCGATGCTCGGGATCGTGCCGCAAGAGATCTTCACGCTCGCCGCCGACGATGAAGTCGAATCGCGCCTCGTGCAGCGCAAGGGCGCGCGCTGGGCGCTCGATCACGGCCCGTTCGCCACGCTGCCGCGTGCCAAGCGCGACTGGACCGTGCTCGTGCAAGGCGTCAATTTGCACGATGCGCGCGCCGACGCATTGATGGATCGCTTTCGCTTTCTGCCGCATGCGCGCCTGGACGACGTGATGATCAGTTATGCAGTCGATGGCGGTGGCGTCGGACCGCATTTCGATTCGTACGACGTGTTCCTGCTGCAAGGCATGGGCACGCGCCATTGGCGCATCTCGACCCAGCGCGACCTCACCCTGGTGCCGAATTTTCCGCTCAAGATACTGGCCGACTTCAAGCCCGAGGCCGAGTATCTGTGCGAACCCGGCGACCTGCTCTATCTGCCACCGCAATGCGCGCACGACGGCGTGGCGCGCGGCACCTGCATGACCTGGTCGGTGGGCTTTCGCACGCCCCCGCATGCCGAGATGCTGCGCGAGTATCTGATGTTCTCGGCCGATCAGATCGACCTGCCCGGCCGCTACGCCGACCCGGGCCTCGAACGGCCGCGCCATCCGGCCCAAGTGCCCGAACGCATGGTCGACACGCTCGAAACCCTGGTCAAACGACATCGCTATGCACGCGACGAGATGGCCGAGTTCATCGGCTGCTTCCTGAGCGAGCCCAAATCCACGACGGTCTTCGAGCACCCTGAACCCGCGCTGTCGCGCGCACGCTTCGAGAAGACCGCCTCGCAGCGCGGCATCGTCGTGCATCGACGCTCGCAGCTTTTGCACGACCGCAAGCGCGTGTACATCAATGGCGAGGCCTTGATCGCGACCGCGATCGAGGGCCGGGTCTTGCGTCGCCTGGCCGATACGCGCAGGCTAGATGCGCGCGCCTATGCGCAAGCGCCTGCACAAGTGCGTGACCTGATGTACGAATGGTATTGCGACGGATGGATCCTGCCGGCAGAGCCCACCGAGTGACACCGCGATGACGACGACCGCCTCGAACGTCCGATTCTTTGAGCAACGCAGCGATTTCCAGGCTGCGCTGCTCGATGCGATCGCGCTGGCCGAGGCCGAATTGTTGATGTTCGATCCGAACTACGCCGACTGGAAGATCAACACTCCGGAGTTCGAGGCGGCGTTCCTGGCATTTCTCGACCGAAGCACGCGCGCGTCGATCCGCATGGTCATCACCGAGGTCGATCGCATCAATCGCGACTATCCGCGCCTGGCCAGGGTGCTGCGCCAGCATGCGCATCGCATCGAATGCAAGGTCACGCCCGAGACCTATGCCGGCCTGAGCGAGACGATGCTGATCGCCGATCGCGCATCGGCCCTGCGCCGCCCGGTGGCCACACGCAACAAGGGCGTCCTGCGCATACTCGACATGGAATACGCCAATGCGCAGCGCGATCGCTTCGAAGAATTGTGGGAATCCTGCCACGAGCGCTATTCCCCAACGACCCTGGGTCTTTGAGGAACGCCCATGCCATTCGTGGTGCATCCTGCACCGCGACAGAACTATCGCTATAATTTCGCCCCGAATTTGTCGCAATGATTGCTCAGGGCTTTTTGGGCCCGTCGCCGTCCGGCGCGCAAGTTCGCAAGAGCGATAATTACCGGTAATTATTCATCGCCCTCGTATCATCCAAGCCCGTCTCTACCCATCAAGGAAGGAAAACATGATCAAGTCGCTCCTCGTTGCCTCGCTGGCTGCTCTGGCCCTCGCCGCTTGCGGCAAGCAAGAAGCCGCTCCGGCTGCCGCTCCGGCTGCTCCCGCTGCCGCTCCGGCCCCCGCCGCCGAAGCCCCCAAGACCGACGCTGCTGCTCCGGCCGCCGCGCCTGCTGCTGCCCCGGCTGCTGCTTCGGGTGACGCTGCTGCCCCGGCTGCTGACGCTGCCGCCAAGGCCGCTGCCGACGCCGCCAAGGCCGCTGGCGAACAAAAGAAGTAATTCGTCCTTCCGGACGTTGAGAAAGGCCGGCCTCGTGCCGGCCTTTTTTCTTTTCCCGATCGCCCATGACGACCTCTGACGACCCGACGCCCTGGACGCATGCCCACGCCTACGACTCGGGCAATCCGGCCGGCGAACGCGGCACGCGCATCGTCATGTGGATCACGATCGCCATGATGG
>CAYUYC010000141.1:0-8750 GCA_964448945.1 uncultured Burkholderiaceae bacterium | reverse complement strand
GCGCCAAGCCGTATCTGCTGGTGCGCGAGCAACTCGACGATCGCGACTGGATCGCCGCACTCATCCGCGTCACCGCCGCCGAGGTACCGTTGCCCAAGACACGCATGCCCAAGAAACCCCGATCGGGCGTCGCCGGCAAGACGCGTGCCTCGACATCGTGAGCATTGCTTCCCAACTTTTCTTCAGGTTCTTCCATGTCCGAGCCCAGTTCCTTGTACGTACGCGCGCATTTGTCCAAGGACGCTTATGAGCGCTTTCTCAAAAGCCAACGCGTCGGCCCAAAGGCCTTCGATGACTGGATGGTCTGGCTGGCGAATGTCGAACTCGCTTCCGGGCAGCCGACCCCCGCGCTGATCGACGAAGTCGCACTGGCCTTGGCCGACGACACCGGCACGGTCGAAGAGGGCATCGAAGGCTGGTGCGATTCCGATTGGAGCTTTGCCAAATCGGTCTATGACGAAAAGACCGGGCTATGGCAGTTCGGCGTGCTGCAGTTCTCCGAGAACATTTACGAGTACCTCGCCTATCTGCCGTTCGTGCGCGCGGTGTCGATGTTTCAGGACCGCACGCAAGGCGATTTCATGCTGGTGTTTCCGTTCATCTGGGCGCCCGACACCTGCGAGCTGTGCATCGATCTCGATCCGGGCGCGAGCCGTTTGCATACCGAGGCGTCGCCGCAGCGCATGGCCGAGGCCAGGACCTTCCTGAGCTTCCTGATGCCCGCCGACACCGACTGACCGACCCGCGCGCCGCGTGCGCGGATTGGCACCAAAGCGTCTATCGCCGCGATGCGGAGCCGGTAGACTCGCGCGTCTTCCTCCAACGCGATTGCCATGTTCAAGTTCTATCACCGCGCCAGTCTCGTGCTGACCGCGCTCGTGCTGCTGGCTTACCTCGCCGCGACGCGGCGGCTGACGTCGACCGGTTGGGGTGCGCAGATCGAGTTGCTGTTGTTCATGGCGGCCTTGGCGCTGGCCTTTGCGCATTCCGCGATCGTGAGCCTGGTCTATCTGCTCGCGCGCAAGGATGCCGAGGGCAGATGGGCCATGCTCGTGCACGGCGTGTTCATCGTCGTGGTCGCCTTGCCGTTCATGGCAGCGGCGGTGCGCGAGAGCATCGGCGGCATGCGCTACCGTGCCTCACCCGAATACAAGATGGGCGTGGCGATCGAGAGCGGCACGCTCGATGCCTTCCAAAGGCAATGGCAGCGCGCGCAGAAACTCGACCGGGTCGGCAACCCTTCCGGTGCCTTGGCCCTGGAACAAGACTGGGCGAGCCGCGCCGCCGAACACGGGCGCCTGGACATCCTGCAAGCGCTCAAGACCAACGGCAGCTTCAAGCTCGATGCGCAATCGCAGGATCGTCTGACCTCGCTGGTCTTCAACGCTGCGGTGTGCGAGGACGATCGATGCCGCACCGCGCGTTTGCCCCTCGTGCAATGGCTGCTGGCCGAAGCCACGCCGCATGGACTGACGCTCAAGCCCGCATCGCAGGTGCTGTTCGACGGCTTCACCTTCAGCCATCGCTACGATCTGAGCGATCCGCAAACGGTGCAGATGCTGGAATCGTTCATCGCGCACGGCGCCGACCTCAACGACCTCGGCCGCAATGGCGCGCTCTGGTACTCGGCACGCTTCAACAAGATCGAACACGTGAAGTTTCTGTTGAATCACGGACTCACGCGCGCGAGCATCAATCGCGTGGAAGAAGACGACAACAGCGCGCTGGGCGAGGCACTCGCCAGTCATGCGCCCGAGATCGTCGAACTGTTGCTCGCGGCCGGGGCGGTGCCCCAGCATGCCAAGTATCGCGACGATCTGGTCATTGCATGCCGCGACACCGGCAGCGACGACGAGGCCGATGCGCGCCGCGGCATCGAGGCGCTCAAACGGCACGGCGCGCGCTTGTCGAAAGCGCAGTTGGCCGCCATCCTCGACGAGCGCGGGCTGAGCGACACCGAAACCCAATGCCTGCGCGAATTCGTCAAATAGCGCGGGCCCACGGCTGATCTGCCGCCGCACGCGATCGAGGAGCCTGCCATGTACATCCCACCCGGATTCAACACCGTGACGCCGTATTTCTTCGTCGCCGACGCCGAGCGCTTCATCGCCTTCCTGGTACACGGGCTGGCCGGCGAGGAAGTGCTGCGCAGCCTGCGTCCCGACGGCAAGATCGCCAACGCGCAGGTACGCCTGGGGACCTCGTCCGTGATGGTCAGCGAAGCCTCGCCGCAATATCCGCCGATGCCTGCGGCGTACTACCTCTACGTGGAGAACGCCGACGCAAGCATGCGCACCGCGCTGGCCGCCGGCGCCACGATGGAGATGGCCGTCGGCGACATGCCCTACGGCGATCGGCAAGGCGGCGTGCGCGACCCGCACGGCAATCTGTGGTGGATCTCGCAGCGCATCGTGCATGCGCCGTATACGGCCTGAGCATCGCACCATGCATGTCCTGGTCGTCATCGCCCATCCGCTCCAAGACAGCTTGTGCCGCACGCTCGCGCAGAACGCGATCGCGGCGCTCGAAGCGCACGGGCATACGGTCGAGATCGAAGACTTGTACGGCGCCGGCTTTGCGCCCGCGCTGACCGCCGCCGAGCGCGGCAGTTATTACGACGGCCCCTACGACGCCGGCGCGGTGGCGGCGCAGATCGATCGCTTGTTGCGCGCCGAAGGCTTGGTGCTGGTGTTTCCGACCTGGTGGTTCGGCATGCCCGCGATGCTCAAAGGCTGGTTCGATCGGGTCTGGGCGCCGGGCGTGGCCTACGACCATGCGAGCGATCTCGGGCCGATCCGGCCGCGCCTGGATCGCTTGCGGCGCGCATTGGCGATCACCTCGCTGGGGTCGCCGTGGTGGGTCGATCGGCTGGTGATGCGCCGGCCGGTGCGCAGGACGATCAAGACCGCGTTGCTGGGCACGTGTGCGCCGGCCTGCCGGTTCGAGATGTTGTCGTCCTACCAAAGCGAGCGCCTGGATGCGGCGCAGGTCCAGGCACTGAATGCGCGCGTGCGGCGCGCGCTCGCGGCCTGGCGTTGAAGGGTCTTGCCATCATGAGGATCGGATGAAGCAGCGTGCGGTGGAATGGATGGCGGTCGACCTGGCGTTCGTGCTGACCTTGACCTGGTTTGCGCATTGGAGGTTCAAATGAAGAATGCCATCGGACTGTTGCGCGGCGTGGTGCTGGTCGCGGGCTGCGCGATCGCCTCGTTGGCCTGGGGGGCGGCCTGCGAGCGCTCGACCGAGACGGTCGCCAACCGGGACGGATCTTCCCTGATCATCACGCAAGACGAATGCGCCGACGCGAACGAACGGCGCATCCGCGTGGCCTACCGTGGCAGCGCCAAACACAAGGCGCGGACCGTCCTGCAATTGACGCAGCCGATCGACGAAATGCCGATGGGCGGTGCGCACCCGATCGACCTCGAGGGCGACGGGCTGTTCGAGATCGAGTTGCGCGGCATGTGCGGCGCGGGCCCGAATTGCGAGGGCAGCGTCCACAAGCTCGATGCGGCCCGGCGCACGATGTTCGCGTACTTCGCGGGCGGATATGCCGACCTGAGCATGCGCGACGGCTATCTGATCGAAGGCGGTCGTGCGAGTTGCTGCTCGTGGGAGTTTCATGTCTACGCCACGCAGGCCCGGCAGTATCCGATCGGCTACGACGACATGCAGTACATGATCGTCGCCCAGGCCGTGGTGGTCGAGGGCAAGGACGAGGTCGATCGCGGCGAATGCACGATCTCGCAGCGTATCGGCGATGCCTGGAAGATCGTCCCGGCGCCATCGCCGGCGCTGGCGGCGTTGTGCGAGGTCTATGGGCCCGACTACACGCTCGTGCCGCCCGACGCGCAGCCCTGATCGGCCACCCTCCAGGAGTACACCATGTCGGATTCCAGCTTTGCTAAGACCCCCGAGCCGCCGTATTACGCGGTGATCTTCAGCTCGCAGCGCACCGAGGGCGATGCGGGTTACGGCGCGATGGCCGACCGCATGGTCGCACTGGCCAGCACGCAGCCCGGCTTTCTGGGCGTGGAGAGCACGCGCGGCGCCGACGGTTTCGGCATCACCGTGTCGTATTGGCAATCGCTGGAAGCGATCGCGCATTGGCGCGCCAACCTCGAGCATCTCGACGCGCAGGCACGCGGCAAGCAGGATTGGTATGCGCATTACGAGTTGCGCGTGGCGAAGGTGGAGCGCGCCTACGGCAAGGCCGGTCGGTGAAGCGGCGCCCAGCGCGCTGCGCCTTGTTGGCAGCGGTGCTCGCCATGGCCGCCAGCGCACAGGCGGCCGAGCCCAGCGTGTGTTTTGGCCGCCCCGGCCATGGGCGCATCGAGGGCAGCGTCCAACTGCCGACCGAGGGGGCGAATTTCTCCGCCTACAGCACGGTGGCGGCGACGCTCGGACGCACCTATGTGCATACGACGGTCGCGCAAGCGATGCTCGACGCCTACGCGGCGTTGCAGCGCGAGCGGCCCGATACGGTCTATGTCTACGGCGAAACCGGATGGGAATCGGGCGGAAGCTTCCGCCCGCATCGCACGCATCAAAACGGGCTGTCGGTCGATTTCTTCGTGCCGGTGCTCGATGCCCAAGGGCGATCGGTCTCTTTGCCGATCTCGGCGGGCAATCGCTACGGCTATGACATCGAGTTCGACGCCCAGGGCCGGTATGGCGACTACCGCATCGATTTCGCGGCGCTCGCCGAGCATCTGTACCAATTGCAGGTGGCGGCCAAGGCGCGGGGTGCGGGGCTCGCCCTCGTCATCTTCGATGCGCCGTATTGGCCGCAATTGTTTGCCACGCCGCGCGGGGCCTATCTGCGCGAGCAACTGCCGTTCATGAAAGGCAAGCCCTGGATCCGTCACGACGAGCATTACCACGTCGATTTCGCGCTCGCGTGCCGACCGCTTTAGCGGCGTCGTGTCTCGAACTCATCCGTGCCTGGTTTACCTCGCGGCGCACGCATATTCATGACACATCGGTGTCTATCCGACACCGCCGCGCCTGTGGCCCGCCGCGGCGGCATGCGACCATCGAAATACCGTCTGTCGCGCTGCGCGCGCAGGGTGCTTTGAGTGTGCCTTTCGATCATGCGGCTTCAACCGGCGATCTTCGCGTTCCTCCTGTGGTGTTGCGGTGTTGCGCAGGCAGCGGCGCCCGGCGCGGCGCTGGCCTTGGCGGCGCAAAAGCAGGTCGGGGTCACGCTGCGCTACGACGGCGCGTATCGGGCGTTGGCGTATCCGGGCGGCGATGTGCCCATGGATCGCGGGGTCTGCACCGACGTGGTGGTGCGCGCCTATCGCGCATTCGGCGTGGACTTGCAGGTGCTGGTGCACGAAGACATCTCGCGCGCCTGGACGGCCTATCCGCGCGCCTGGTCCAACCGGTGGCCCGACCGCAACATCGACCATCGCCGCGTGCCCAATCTGGCCACGTTCTTCAAGCGTCACGGCATGGCGCTGCCGGTGACGCAAGCCCCGGCCGACTATCGTGCGGGCGATCTGGTCACCTGGCGTTTGCGCTCGGGCGTGCCGCATATCGGCATCGTCGCGGGCGAGCGCACGGGCGACGGGGTTCCGTTGATGATTCACAACATCGGCTTCGGCACCCGGACCGAAGACGTGCTGCTTGCCTACGAGATCACCGGCCATTACCGCTATGTGCCGCGCGCGCTTGAAGCCGCCGGTCATGCATCGGCCCGTTAGCGCGGCCGTGACCGCATTCGTTCGATCCGACACCACCTTCATCTTCCGACCATGCGACTTCATTCCACTCGATCCATCTTTGCGGCGGCGCTGGTGTGCACGGCGCTGACATCGTGCGGCTGGTTCAGCGATCCGCCGACCCAGCTCGAATCGGTCATGACCCTCGATGCACCGGCCACCGACGCCGAGGACCGCAATGCGCTGCGCGAAACCGTGCTCGACTATCTGGCCATCGAAGGTTTGCGGCGCGAGCAATTGCGGGTGGTGTACGACGAGGCCACGCATCGCAATGCGTTGCGCGTGGTCGGCAAAGCGGCATTGCCGCCGGCCTTGTTGCAGCAGATTGCCAAGAAGCTCGAGGGCTATGCGGGCGAGCGCAATTGGAAGGCCCAACTGGTGTTCATCGACGAGGCGCCTGAACTCGATGCGCTGCTCGGCACCAAGGAGCGCAACTTCGACCTCACGCTCGATTGGGGACAGGCCGACATCGATGCCTATGTCGTGACCCAGGCGTTCGATTCGTTTTCGGGGCTGGCGACCTTGAGCAGCGATCGTCCGCGCACGGTGCGATGCATGCTGAGCTTCAAACCCGCGCAGCGGATTCCCGAGACCGAATATTCGTTTGAAGATCTGGCCGGCAAAAGCTCGGACGCAGCCGAATCGAACGATCCGCAATTGCGTGAGGCGCAACGTCAGATGCGCGCGTTCTTCAAGAACATGCGCGGCAGCATCGAGCATCGATTGAGCTATGAAGGCCCCTTGCTCAAGGAAGCCTTCAAGGAAGAAATCCAGGTCAAGAACGGCAAGCTGATGTTCATGTTCGCCACGATCGAGAGCAAAGGCGTATTCGATCCGAACTACATCGGCGCCGATCGTCAGCGCGCGCCCATGGACATCTCGGGGCGGGTGCACGATGAGTGCGCCGGCAAGCTCAAGGCCGATTTCCCGAAGATCGACCAGCGCTATGCCGCGCGCGGGATGTTCCAACGCATTGCGGCCTTCGGTCCGGTGAGTCTGCCGGCGGTGCCGCAATGAAGGCGCAGGCGGTTTTGCTCGGTATGCTGCTGTCCGCGGCCGGTGGCGTTGCGGCTGCCGCGAAGGTGCCGGAACCTTTGGTCGTGCAAGGCGATTCGTATGCGCCGGCATGCGCGCCGCAAGAGCGCGCATCGCTCAAGGCGCAGATGATCGAATTGGCCGGCGGGCATCAGCCCGAATTGTTGTGGCAATTGACCGATGCCATGCTGTGCCGCGACGGCGAGGCGGTCGAGCGCCTGGTGCTCAAGCACATGCCGCAGCAGATCGTGTCGTCGAGCTACGATGCCGGCGAGGATGCGCCGGCCATCGTGCGCGTAGAGCGCAGCGCCGACTACATGGCGCGCGCGCAAGCCTGGTCGGCCTCGGCCCAACGCAACGACGAGGGGCGGCCCGAAGTGAGTTATTGGTCCAACGAGGCGTGCGTGCATGGCTTTTCGTTCGCGCCTTTCGGTCAGTCGTGGATGATCGTGGGCGTGAGTGGCAGTTGCGATTGACGGAGTGCTGCGAATGTCGAAGTCGAAATCTTCTTTCTGGTGGGCGGCGGCGATCTGGGTTTGCGCCCTGGGGATGGACGGCGCCCACGCGCAAACCCCCGCGGAACCGCCCGCATGCAAGACGCCGCTCGATGCGCGCATCGAAAACTCCTGCATCGTCGATGCCGGCGTGCTGTGGCGCGGCGCCAAGCCGACCAAGGCCGCCGCGGCCGCATTGGTCGAGCAGGGCGTTCAGACCGTGGTCAACCTCGAATGGCTGCACGAAGACATCGACGCCTTCGAGGACGCCTCGCTGGCCGACGCCGGCAAGCGCGAGATCGAGTACTTCCGGGTGGTCGATTGGGAGCCGCTGGTGGTGATCGCGCCGAAGAAGGTCGACGACAACATCGCCAAGTTCATCGCGATCACGCGCTCGCAGCCCAAGCCGATTTACGTGCATTGCCGCGCGGGGCGCAATCGCACCAGCGTCATGGTGGCGGCCTATCGTGTGTTCAACGGCATGAGCATCGAGGACGCGATCGCCGAAATGGGGCGCTACCAGGGCGAATGGTTCAGCCAGGATGCCAAGTACATCCGCACCCTCACGCCCGAGCGCATCGCGGCGATCGAGCGCAAGGTGCTCGACTGGATCCCCAAGCTCAAGCGCGAGGCGATCTTCGTCTGCGAAGGGCGCGGGTGCAAGACCGACAAGCATTGAAGCGGCACCGTCCTCGGCATCGACCCTCACGCGAGATTTCATGGCATTTCTGTTCGTGTTCGGCGGTGCGCTCACCCTGGGCGCGCTGTTCTTCGGCTGGATCAATTGGTCGGTGGCGCGCGATGCCAAGCGCGAGCAGCACATACGCGGCTATGTCTTTCCGACGCATTTGCTCGATCAGTTGCGGCAGGCTTATCCGCACCTCGAACTCAAGGACGAGCATCTGGTCGCGCGCGCCTTGCGCGAGTTCTTCCTGATCCATCTGCGCACCAAGCCCTTGATGATCGGCATGCCGTCCAAGGCGGTGGATGCGCTGTGGCATGCCTTCATCCTCGATTCGCGCGAGTACCACGTCTTTTGTCGCAAGGCTTTCGGCAAGTACCTTCACCATGTGCCGGTGGCGCGCATGGGCCGCGACCCGCGCGCCGACAGCGCCTTGCGCCGAACCTGGTACGAGGCCTGCCGCGAAGAGAACATCAATCCGCGGCGCCCGACACGTAAGCCTTTGTTGTTCGCGATCGACGAAAAACTCAATGTGCCCGATGGGCAGCGGTACTCGCTGACCCCCATCGCGGCGGCGTCTGCGCGTGAAGACAGCGGCGGCGGTTCATCCGGCAGCACCGGCGGGTCCGATGCCGCGTATGTCGGCTATGACGCATTTGCCTGCTCCGGCTCCGGGCTGATCGGCGATTCGAGCGGTGGCGGCGATGGCTCGGGCGGCGGGGATGGCAGCGGCGATGGCGGCGGCGGAGGCTGCGGAGGCGGTTGCGGCGGTGGCGGCGGCGATTGAACTTCCGGGCATGCGCCCCAACACAC
>CAYUYC010000140.1:0-8761 GCA_964448945.1 uncultured Burkholderiaceae bacterium | reverse complement strand
TGCTGGTGCTCGACATCTCGATGCCGGGACGCAGCGGACTCGATCTGATCCGCGTGATCAAGGACGAGAAGCCCGGGCTGCCCATCCTGGTGCTGAGCATGCATCACGAAGAGCAGTACGCGGTGCGCGCGCTGCATGCGGGCGCGTTGGGCTACGTCACCAAGGAAAGCGACAGCGAAGTGCTGGTCGGCGCCATCCGGCGCGTCGCGACCGGCGGCGTCTACGTCACGCAGAACGTGGCGGCGATGATGATCCACGGCATCCAACCCAACACCGCGCGCGCGCCGCACGAATCCTTGTCCGATCGCGAGTACCAGATCTTCTGCATGATCGTCGCGGGCAAAGGCCTGACCGAGATCGCATCCGAGTTGTGCCTGAGCGTGAAGACCATCAGCACGCACAAGACCCACATCCTGCACAAGATGGGCTTTACCAATTCCGCGGCGCTGGTGCGCTATGCGGTCACGCATCGCCTGGTCGAGCCCATGGATCTCTGAGTTCCGCGCCGTGCGGGGGCCATCGGAATTTTCCGATGGCTGCATTCATCCCTTGCCGATGGTGCGCATCGGGGGGCGGCCCCGAATATCCCTACAAGTGTTCGCAATCCTTGGCATTTGGTTACCGCCATCGAGTTAGCCGGGATTGCTGGCACGCCGCATCCGATGCCATGCCAGGAGGTGAGCCATGAACCGTACGCGCATTGCCGTTCTTGCATCGATCGTGATCGCCGCATGGTGGTCGATGCCCGCCCTGGCCGTCGACGAAGACGCGGCCAAGGCCCTGGCCAAGAAGAACGATTGCTTCAAGTGCCACGCCGTCGACAAGACCAAGAAAGGCCCGGCCTACAAGAAGATCGCCGCCAAGTACAAGGGCAAGGAAGCCGAAGGCGAAACCAAGATCATCCAGAACATCACGACCGGCCCGAAGGTGAAGCTCGAGGACGGCAGCGAAGAGGACCACAAGATCATCGACACCAAGGATCCGGCGGCGCTGAAGAACCTGGCGCAATGGATTCTCTCGATGTGAGTGCGCGTCACCGGTCGTTGAACGCCAGCGCGTGACCCATCGGTCGCGCGCGTCTTCGGGGGAGAGCCGGCATGAGCAAGCTCGGACAGCGATGGATCGCATTGGCTGGCATGTACCTCGCGCTCGCGGGCGCGGCGCAGGCCGCCAACACACCCAAGGAAGGCGCGACCGATCTGGTGTTGCGCGGCGATGCGGTGTGCACCGCCTGCCATGACGAGGCCGACTCGCCGCAATTGCTCGCCGTCGGTCGCACCCGCCATGGCGTGACCGCCGATGGACGTACGCCTTCCTGCGTGAGCTGCCACGGTGAAAGCGCCGAGCATGTGGGCTACAAAGGCAGCGCCAAACCGCCCAAGCCCGATCGCACCTTCGGCAAAGGCACGGCAACGACGGCCGTCGAGCGCAACGACGCCTGCCTGAGCTGTCATCAGCAGGAGAGCAGACGCCATCTGTGGCTCGGCAGCGCGCATGAAAGCCATGACGTCGCCTGCTCCAGTTGCCACCGCATCCACACCGCCCATGACGCGGTGCGCGACAAGCGCACCCAGCCCGAGGTCTGCTTTGCCTGCCACAAGGAACAGCGCGCCCAGGTCAACAAGCAATCGCACCACCCGGTGCTCGAAGGCAAGGTGGCCTGCTCCGATTGCCACAACGCCCATGGCTCGGCCGGTCCCAAGCTGATGAAGCGCGACAGCGTGGTCGAGACTTGCTACACCTGCCACATGGAGAAGCGCGGACCTTTCGTGCACAACCATCAGCCGGTCAACGACGATTGCGGCAACTGCCACATGCCGCACGGCACCGTGGCCGACAACCTCCTGAAAGCGCGCCCGCCCCTGGTTTGTTACCAGTGCCATAGCGCCCACGGCACCCCGGGCATCGCGGGCATCGCCCCGCCTGCCACCACCTCGGCCAAGGTCAACACCTTCGTCGAGCAAGGACGCGGCTGCCTGAACTGCCATACCGACATCCACGGCAGCAACAACCCCGACGGCGGCGCGAATCTGCTGCCCCCGGCGTTCTTCCTGCGTTGATTGGGAGCGACCGACATGCATGCGAACCAAGGATTGCGACTGCTCCCGATCGCCGCTGCGCTGCTGGTGGCGTACGGCCCGGCCCAGGCCCAGGTGAGCGACGAGGTCAAGGCCTTGATCACGCCCGAAAGCTCGGCCGCGATCGGCGTGGGCGCGGTGAACAAGGACGAGGACGCCAAGCGCTTCGGCCAATACAACGGCATGCATCGCGGCGATGCCTACGGCCTGATCGATCTCGACATGGTCAAGCGCGACGATGCGACCGGCACCTGGCTCATCCTGCAAGGCCGCGACCTCGGCCTCGATACGCGCGAACTGAGCTTCACCCATCAGCGCCAGGGCAACTGGAAGTACACCGTCGATTACAACGAGATCACCCGCCGCGATCCCTATGTCATCCATACCGGCATGACCGGCATCGGCACCACCAGTCCCGTCATCCGTCTGATCGACAAGCCGCCCATGCCCGCGGCCTGGGCGACCGCCAACTTCCTCGTCGCCGATCCCGGCGTCGCGGGCTCGGATGTCGAACTCAAGATCAAGCGCACCGCGTTCGGCGTGAGCGCCGAAAAGCGCATCTCGCCCGAATGGCTGGTCGAAGGCAGCGCCCGCACCGAAGAGCGCAAAGGCGCGCGGCTGTTCGGCCGCGCCGGGCTCGATTCGAGCGACATGAGCCTGCGTCCGACCAACAACGTGGCCAATCCGCGCGGCAGTTGGGCGGTGCTGCTCACGCCCGAGCCGATCAAGTCCACCACCAACATCTTCGAAGGCCGCATCAGCTTCCAGCGCGAGGCGTTCTCGATCACCGGCGGCTATACGGGCTCGTTCCAACAACGATTTCGGCGCGCTCACGCCGCAAGTGCCCGACACCCTCAACCGCGGCCCATTGTGGAGCGGCAACACCGCGGCGGGCGCATCGACGGTCGCGCAACTCGCATCGTCGACCGTGGCGCTGGCACCGGACAACCAGGCGCATCAGTTGTACGTGAGCGGCACCTATGCGTACTCGAAAGAAACGCGCTCGAACTTCAAGCTCTCGTACACCCACGCGACCCAGGACGAAAGCTTTGCCGCACAAGGCCTGGTGCCCTCGGCGCAAGCGCCCGGCAATCTGGGCGGCGAACTCAACACCTTGCTCGCGCAGGCGAGCCTGAGCTCGCGCATCACCAAGGCGCTCACGCTCAATGCCCGGTTGCGCTACGAGGATCGCAAGGACAAGACGCCGATCCATGTCTACAACCTCAACGGCATCACCGGCAGTGCGCTCAACGGTTCGACCAACTGGCCGTCGGCCACCCAGACCCGCACCACCCTGGCGGTGGACGGCACCTATCGCTTCGCCCAGGGCTACACCGGCGTGCTCGGCCTCGATTGGGAACGCAAGAAGGCCCCGCTGCCGGTGGTGAACTCGGCGATCTTCGCCAACCAGGTGTTCTTCCGCCCGCAGCTCGATGAATACGGCGTGCGCGCCGAAATGCGCCGGGCGCTGTCCGAAACCCTCAACGGTTCGCTCGGCGTCGAATACAAACGCCGCCGCGGCGGCGACGGCGATTGGGTCACGACCGGCGGCACCAACAACGCCCTGGTCACCGTCAACCCGGCCACGCTCAACCGCGTGCTGGCCGACATGTACATGGACCGCAACCGCACCAAGGCCCGCGGCACGGTCGACTGGTCGCCGCTCGACATGCTCGATCTGCAGATGGTGCTCGATCATTCGGTCGAGGAATACCAACGCGAATTCGCGGTCGCCAATGCGCCCTATGTACCGGGCGCGCGCACGATCTCGGTCGACTCGGCCTCGTTCGATGCGACCTATCGGCTCAATGACGATTGGAAGATCAGCGGGTACTTCACGCTCAGCCGTTATCGCTGGAACGTCAACAAGGCTTCGTTGTACGAAGACACGCGCAACCGTTCGCACACCGCGGGCCTGACCGTCACCGGCAAGCTCACGCGCAAGCTCGACGTGGGCGCCGATCTGATGACGACCACCGACAACACCACCTTCACCAACATCTGCGCGCCGAGTGCCAGCTGCGTCAACGGCGCGATCGTGGGCTTCGGCAGCTTGCCGGGCAACTATCTGCCGGGCATCCGGTATCAGACCGACCGGCTCAAGCTGTTCGGCAATTACGCCCTCGATCACCGCTCCGACGTGCGGGTGGACGTGATCTATCAGCACTTCCATACCGACGATTGGCAATGGGGCTACAACGGCGTGCCCTTCCTGTATTCGGACAACACCACGGTCTCGCAACCGATGACGCAAAACGCGGTGTTCGTCGGCGCGCGTTATCTGTTGCGCTTCTGACGCCGCCCCGGACCATGCCCGCCACGACCCCAAGCCGCGGTAGGAGACTGTTGTGGACCTGCATGCTCGCCATCGCGGCATGGTGCGCGCCGGCCTGGCCCGCGCGCGCGGCCGATGCGCCGGCAGGACTCGACAACGCCGCCTGCCTGGCTTGCCACGACGGCCACAAGAAGCTGGCCGTCACGACCAAGGACGGGTCGCGCGATCTGGCCCCGGTCTCGGCCGCGGCCTTGGCCAAAGGCGTGCACGCCAAGATGCAATGCGTGCAATGCCATACCGACATCGTCGATGCCCGGGCCGCGCACAAGAAGGTCGTCGGCGTCGCGCCGCCCGATTGCGCGAGTTGCCATACCGCGTTGTGGGAGCGCGCCAGACAAGCGGGTGCCGGCGCCCATACCAGCCGGCTCGAAGTCGTCGCGCTCAACATCGCGGCCTATCGGCAATCCTTCCACGCCCGGCCCGATGCCGACGACCCGAGCAAGGTCAAGGCCACCTGCGCCGATTGCCATGGCAGCCACGACTTTGCGGTGCCCAAGGCCGGCACGCCCGAGCGCGATGCCTGGCGCATGACCATTCCCGAGAGTTGCGGCAAGTGCCATGAAGAACAACTCGAGGATTACCAAGACTCGGTGCACGGCCAGCTGGTGCTCGGCCAATCCGACCCCAAGGGCGCGGTCTGCACCGATTGCCATACCACGCACGAGATCACCGGCTCATCGGCCGAGGTGTTCAAGCTCAAGAACGTGTTGTCGTGCGGCGGCTGCCACAAGGAAGAACTCGAGAGTTATCGCGACACCTATCACGGCCAGGTCAACAAGCTGGGCTACACCTACACCGCCAAGTGCGCCGATTGCCACGGCAGCCACGGCATCGTGAAGGTCAGCGATCCGGCGTCCAAGGTACATCCCGACAACCGGCTCAAGACCTGCGCGACCTGCCACAACACCAAGAAGCCGGGCATGGTGCCGGCGACCGCGGGCTTCGTGAGTTTCGGCCCGCATGCCAACACCCACGACTTTGCGAAGTACCCGCAAATGTGGATCGCATCGAAGTCGATGATCGCCTTGCTGATCGGCGTGTTCGCCTTCTTCTGGCTGCATTCGGGCCTGTGGTACTACCGCGAATGGCAGGACCGCAAGACCGGCGCGACCCGCGTGCATGTCAAGACCGCCGCGTTGGGCGATGCGCCCGAAAAGCACTTCCGGCGCTTCCATTGGGGCTGGCGCGTCGCGCATCTGGTGTTTGCGATCGTGACCATGACCCTGGTGCTCACCGGCACCACCGCGATGTATGCCGACAGCGCCTGGGCGCCGATCGTGGCCAAGGCCCTGGGCGGCCCCAAGGTGCTCGGGCTCATCCATCGCGTCGCGGCCGCGCTCTTCGTGGGCATCTTCATGGTCCACTTCGTCTATGTGATGGCCAAGCTCCTGCGCTCCAAGACCTTCCGCTGGTTCGGCCCCGATTCGCTGATCCCGAACTGGAAGGACTTCACCGATTGCTGGGCGATGTTCAAATGGTTCGTCGGCCGCGGCCCGCGTCCGCATTTCGATCGCTGGGCCTACTTCGAGAAGTTCGATTACTGGGCGGTGTTCTGGGGCGTCAACATCATCGGCTGGAGCGGCCTGATGCTCGCCTTCCCGCATGTGACCGCGACCTATCTGCCGGGCTGGGTGTTCAACGTCGGCACCCTGGTGCATGGCGAAGAAGCCTTCCTCGCCGCGGTGTTCTTGTTCACCGTGCACTTCTTCAACAACCATTTCCGGCCCGACAAACTGCCGCCGCCCGACATCGTGATGTTCACCGGCACGCTGTCGCTCGACGAATTCAGGCGCGATCACCCGGCGCAATACGAACGTCTGGTGGCCGCGGGCGAACTCGAGCAATACCTGGTCGATCAACCCTCGCGGCCGATGCGCATCAGTTCCATCGTCCTGGGTCTGGTGCTGATCACCATCGGCTTCACCCTGCTCGCCCTGGTCGGCATCGGGTTCTTCGCCGATTGAGCCGTGCGCGCCCGGCGCGGCTTCAGCGCGGCATGGCCTCGCGCAGACGATCGGCCAGACCCGAATGGCGGGTGGTCAGATCGCGCACCCCGGCCTGCAGCACTTCTTCGGGCGACCACACGCGCAAACCGCGCCGCGCGCGCGTGACTGCGGTGTAGATCAGCTCGCGCACCACCACGCGCGAGGGCTGGCCGGGCAGGACCACATCGACCGTATCGAACTCCGAGCCTTGCGCCTTGTGCACCGTGAGCGCATAAGCGTCTTCGCAAGCGTCGAGCCGCCCGGGCGCCACCGCGCGCACGCTGCCGTCGGCGCGGCGCAGATGCACCAGCAAACGCCCGTGCGCATCGGCCAGACACACGCCGATGTCGCCGTTGAAGACCTGCAGCATCGGATCGTTGCGGGTCACGATCACCGGACGGCCGTGGTACCAGGCGGCCTGGCCGGATGCCTCCAATTGCAGGCGCACGCGGTCGGCGATCGCGGCGTTCAATCCGGCCGCGCCGCGCGGCCCGGCCCGCAAGGCGCACAACACCCGATGGCGATCGAAGGCGGCGAGCACCTCCGACGGTGCCGCGCGCATGCGCACCGCGTCGAGGAAAGGCGCATACCCGGACAAGGCCGCGGCCACGATCTCGGCCTGACTGCCCGCGCCGCGCCATTGCGCATCGTCGTGCGCGCCCAGCGCCGCGATCACGCCCGGCGCATCGCCGGCATGGATGGCCGCCGCGACCCGGCCGATGCCCGAAGCACCGGCAAAGCGATGGCTGTGCGTGAGCCACACCACCGCGTCGCGCGCGGGCAGCGCCGCCGCGGGCGCGCCTGCGGCCGAGCGCCGGTCGTCGCTCGCGTGCTGCTCGTCGCCCGCGTGCGCGGCGCCGGCCGGGTGCGCCGCGCCCTGCGCGTCGATCAACGCCGCCGGCACCGGCGCGCCGAGCGCCGCCAGGGCTTGTGCGACCGGCGCCGAATAGCGCTGGGTCTGCGCCAGGGTCGCGAGCACGATGCCGCTTTCGACCGAGGCGAGTTGATGGCGATCGCCGACCAGCACGATGCGCGCGCCGGGCTTGAGCGCATCGAACAAACGCGCCGCGAGCATGAGGCCGAGCATCGAGGCTTCGTCGACGATCACCACATCGGCTGCGAGCGGATTGCCGCGATAGTGGCGCGCGCGCGTGCCGCCCACACCGATGCCGAGCAAGGCGTGCACGGTGCGCGCGCCTTGCGGCAGACGCGCGCGCGCCGCGGCATCGATGGGCAGGCCCGCGCGTTGATCGCGCAAGGATTCCTGCATGCGCGCCGCAGCCTTGCCGGTCGGCGCCACCAGCGCCACATCGAGCGTCGGCGCGAGCGCAGCCAAGGCAGCAAGCAAGCGCACGACGGTGGTGGTCTTGCCGGTGCCCGGCCCGCCCGACAACACCAGCGCGGGCCGCAACAAGGCCAGCGCGACCGCGGTCTTTTGTGCGTCGATGCCGTCGGCGCCGGCCGGGAACAAGGCCGCGAGCAAGGCGCGCGCCGCGGCGGTGTCGGTGGTGACCGGCGCGTCGTGCTGCCATTGCGCCCAGCGCGCGGCGAGCGCGCATTCGGCGCGCCAATAGCGCTGGGTGTACAGACGGTCTTGCGCATCGAGCACCAAGGGGCGCGATGCGAGCGTCTGCGCATCGGCGCCGGATTGCACTGCGACCATCGCGCTGGACCCGAGCCAGGCGCGCCAGACTGCCGCATCGTGCTGTGCGGTGGCGAGTTCGGCCAAGGGCCAGCAGGCATGGCCCGCGGCATCGGCCAGACACACCGCCGCCGCGGCTTCGCGCAGCGCTGCGCCCGAGGCCGCATCGCCGCCATGCTGGGCATGCCGATGCGCGAGCACATTGCCCAAGGCGAGCGCGAGTGCGCGCACCGCATCGCCGCCGCGCGCCGCGCTGCGCCCGGCAGGCTCGGTGCCGAACGCGGAGGCCTCGGCCTCGCGCTCGCCCGGGCGCGCGGCGGGCCGCGCCAGCATCGTGGCCAGATCGATGCGCGTCATGATGCGGCTCCGTCGTCGAGCAAGCGCGACAACGCGGCGATCAGTTCGCGCGCGGCGCGCACCGCCACCACACCGCGCCCGGGCGCGGTGGGCGACATGCCGCGCAGGAACAGATAGCGCACGCCGCCGAAATGCCGGTCGTAATCGTAGTCGGCGATGCGTGCGCGCAGCCAGCGATCGATCGCCACGGTGTAGAGCAGATGCTGCAAGTGATAGCCATGGCCGTGCATCGCGTCTTCGAGTGCGGCGTCGTGATAGTCGTCCAGCCGCGTGCCGAGCGCGTTCGATTTGTAGTCGGCGATGTAGACCCGGCCGGCATGCATGAAGACCAGATCGATATAGCCGCGCAACATGCCCTGCCATT
>CAYUYC010000139.1:0-8768 GCA_964448945.1 uncultured Burkholderiaceae bacterium | reverse complement strand
TCCGTATCCCGGTGCACATGATCGAAACGATCAACAAGATGAATCGCATCAGCCGTCAGATCCTGCAGGAGACCGGCGCCGAACCCGATCCCGCGACCCTCGCCGCGCGCATGGAAATGCCCGAGGACAAGATCCGCAAGATCATGAAGATCAGCAAGGAGCCGATCTCCATGGAAACGCCGATCGGTGACGACGACGATTCGCATCTGGGCGATTTCATCGAAGACACCAACACCCTCGCGCCGGCCGACGCCGCGCAGTATTCGTCCTTGCGCGATGTGACCAAGGAAGTGCTGGATTCGCTCACGCCGCGCGAAGCCAAGGTATTGCGCATGCGCTTCGGCGTCGAGATGAGCACCGACCATACGCTCGAAGAAGTCGGCAAGCAGTTCGACGTGACGCGCGAGCGCATTCGTCAGATCGAGGCCAAGGCGCTGCGCAAGCTGCGCCATCCGAGCCGCAGCGACAAGCTCAAGTCCTTCCTCGAAGGCAACTGAGCGGCAAAGGCATGATCCGCGGGCCGTACCGATCGACCATCGGTGCGGCCCGTTTCATTTATGCTCGCACCCTCCGGGCCGTTAGCTCAGCCGGTTAGAGCAGGCGACTCATAATCGCTTGGTCGCAGGTTCAAGTCCTGCACGGCCCACCAATTCCCCTACAGCCGTTCCACCCAAGGCTTGTGCCGCGCGCGGGCTTCGGGCTATAGTTCGTCATATCGCAATATTGCGATATTGAGATATTCAGAAATAACGATGCTCAAGCGCCCGTCCCGGCGCCGGGGCATCGCGCAAATGCCGGTCATTGCATGGACATCGACGAAATCATCAACGCCTTATCCAATCCCGCGCGGCGCGAAATCCTCGCGTGGCTGAAGGATCCCGAGGCCAACTTTGCCGAGCAGGAGCACACCTTCGACAACGGCGTGTGCGTCGGTCGCATCTATGCGCGTGCGGGGCTCTCGCAATCGACGGTGTCGGCGCATCTGGCCACGCTGCAGCGTGCGGGACTGGTCGTGTCTACGCGCATCGGCCAATGGGTCTATTACAAGCGCGATGAAAAGACGATCAAGGAATTTCTCGGCGCGCTCAAATCGGATCTTTGAATCTGACCGCGCGCGGGCTGCGTGCGGTCATCCCAAGCAGTCACTCTGGAAGAAAGGAACAACATGCCTTCGCTTTTCGATCCGCTTCTCGTCGGCGATCTCGAACTCCCCAATCGCATCGTCATGGCGCCGCTCACGCGCAGCCGGGCCGGAGCGATCCGCGTGCCCAACCGTTTGATGGCCGAGTACTACGCCCAGCGTGCATCGGCCGGGCTCATCCTGACCGAAGCCACCGCCGTCACGCCCCAGGGCGTCGGTTATGCCGACACGCCGGGCATCTGGTCCGAGGAACAGGTCGAGGGCTGGAAGCTCGTGACCGAAGCGGTCCATCGCGTGGGCGGGCGCATTTTCATGCAGTTGTGGCATGTCGGCCGCGTCTCGGACCCGTATTTCCTCAACGGTGAACTGCCGGTCGCGCCCAGTGCCATCGCGCCCGCCGGACATGTGAGCCTGCTGCGCCCGCAACGCGAGTACGTCACGCCGCGCGCACTCGATCTCGAAGAGATTCCGGGCATCGTCGAGGCGTATCGACGCGGCGCGCTCAATGCACAACGCGCGGGTTTCGATGGTGTCGAAATCCATGGTGCCAACGGCTATCTGCTCGACCAATTCCTGCAGGACGGTTCCAACAAGCGCACCGACGCTTACGGCGGTCCGATCGAAAACCGCGCGCGGCTGATGCTCGAAGTGACCGATGCGGCGATCTCGGTCTGGGGCGCCAAGCGCGTCGGCATGCATCTCGCGCCGCGCGGCGACTCTCATTCGATGGGCGATTCGAATCCGCTCGCCACGTTCGGCTATGTCGCGCGCGAGCTCGGGCGGCGTGGTGTCGCCTTCATCTGCGCGCGCGAATACGAAGGGCCCGATGCCATCGGTGCGCAACTCAAGGCGGCCTTCGGTGGCGTGTACATCGCGAACGAACGCTTTACGCTCGACTCCGCGCAGGCAGCACTTGCGGCCGGCACGGCCGATGCCGTCGCCTGGGGCAAGGCCTTCATCGCCAATCCCGACCTGCCGCAGCGGTTTGCGCGCACCGCCGGCCTCAATGCGCCCGACACCACCACGTTCTACAGCGGTGCGGAGCGCGGCTACATCGACTACCCGGCGCTCGAAGCCGCGTCTTGAAGCACACCCCCGCATGGCGGGCATGCGGCGCATGTACAATCGCGCCCGTCATCGGGGAGTAGCCGCTCTTCATCGGAAAGAGGCCTGCATCAACAGACTTGCATGCGTACCGTGTGCATGGTGCAGGCGGCCTTCGGGCTTGGCGAGACCTTTGATCATGCCGTCTGGCGCGGGCCGGGCACGGTGTGATCAATCGTCTCGTCGTCCGGTCCGGAGCACACATTCATGGAAGCTTTCCTCGTCTCGACGGGCATCGTCGCGCTGGCAGAGATCGGCGACAAAACCCAACTCCTTTCGCTCGTTCTGGCCGCGCGCTTCAAGCGGCCTTGGCCGATCATCCTCGGCATCTTCGTTGCCACCATCTTCAACCATGCCCTGGCCGGCGCGGTCGGCGCATGGGTCACCCATTGGATGGGACCGCAAGCGCTGCGCTGGGTGTTGGGCCTGTCCTTCATTGCGATGGCGGTCTGGATTCTGATCCCCGACAAGCTCGATGACGATGAAGGCCAGCCGCGCGCGACGCATGGGGTATTCGTCACCACGCTGATCGCGTTCTTTCTCGCCGAGATGGGCGACAAGACCCAGGTGGCCACTGTGGCGCTCGCGGCCAAGTTCCCCAGTTATGCGGCGGTGGTTGCCGGCACCACCTTCGGGATGATGCTGGCCAATGTGCCGGTGGTGCTGTTCGGCGAGCGCATGGCGCGCCTGCTGCCGATCCGCATCGTGCACATCGCTTGCGCCGTGGTGTTTGCCGTCATCGGCGTCGCCACCTTGGCGAGCGACATGAACCTCGTCTGAGCACACGGCGCAACCGCCGGCGCGGCCTCAGCCGGTGTTGCGCAGACCCGCGGCGATGCCGTTGATGGTGAGATGGATGCCGCGCTTGACGCGCTCGTCGCTCGCGCCCGAGCGGTGCCGCTTGATCAACTCCACCTGCAGGTGGTTGAGCGGATCGATATACGGGAAGCGGTTGCGGATCGAACGCTTGAGCAAAGGATTGCCGTCGAGCAAGCCCTTGGCGCCGGTCACCTTGAGCAGCCATTCGACGCTGCGCGCGTGTTCTTCCTCGATGCGGGCGAAGACTTGCGCGCGCAGCTTGCGGTCGGGCACCAGTTGCGCGTAACGCTGCGCCACCGCGAGGTCGGTCTTGGCCAGCACCATGTCCATGTTCGACAACAGCGCTGCAAAGAACGGCCAATCGCGCGCCATGCGCTTGAGCAAGGCCAGCCGTTCGCGCGCACCGCGTGGCTGGCCTTTCTTGCGTTCGCCGTCCGGGCGATCGCTGTGCCCGCCGTGTTCGACGAAAGCCTGCATCGCACGGCCTACGCCATACCAGCCCGGCAGCAGCAAACGGCATTGGCCCCATGAAAAGCCCCAGGGGATGGCACGCAGATCCTCGATGCGGCGCGTCGATTTGCGCGATGCCGGCCGCGAGCCGATGTTGAGTTCGGCGATCTCGCTGATCGGCGTGGCGGCGAAGAAATAGTCGGTGAAGCCCGGCGTGTCGTAGACCAGTCCGCGGTAATGGGCGAAGGCGATCTGCGACATCGTCTCCATCGCTTCGAGGAAGGACTTGGGCACGCGTGCGCGGTCGTGCAAGAGCGTGGCCTCGACCGTTGCCGCCACCAGGGTTTCGAGGTTGCGCCGCCCGATCTCCGGGTTGGAGAACTTGCTCGCGATGATCTCCCCTTGTTCGGTCAGGCGGATCTGGCCGTCGACCGTGCCCGGCGGTTGCGCGAGGATGGCCTGATAGCTCGGCCCGCCGCCGCGCCCGACCGTACCGCCGCGGCCGTGAAAGAGGCGCAAGCGCACGCCGTTCGCGCGGAACAGTTCCACCAGATCGACCTCGGCCTTGAACAACTCCCAGTTCGAGGTGAGGAAGCCGCCATCCTTGTTGCTGTCGGAATACCCGAGCATGACTTCCTGGGCATCGCCACGCGCGGCGATCGAGGCGCGCATCAGCGGATGGGCGAGGAAGTCGCGCATGATCGCGCTGGCGTTGCGCAAGTCGGCGATGGTCTCGAACAAGGGCACGACCATGAGGTCCATGCGCGTGCCCTCGGCGGTATGCCGGAACATGCCGGTCTCGCGCTGGAGCAAGGCGACTTCGAGCAAGTCCGACAAGGTCTCGGTGTGCGAGATGATGTAAAGCTCGATCGCGCGTTCGCCGAAGGCACGGCGCGTATCGCGCGCGGTGGTCAGCACCGACAGCTCGGCCAGCGTGCGTTCGCTGTACACCCCGACCGGCGTGATGAGCGGCCGCGGTTGAGCGAGTTCGGCACTCAGCAAGGCCACCCGCGCGGCTTCGTCGAGCGTTGCGTAATGGGGCGTCACGCCCGCCTGCGCCAATAGTTCGGCCACCACCGCCTCGTGCACATCGGAGCTTTGCCGCAGATCGATGGTGGCGAGATGAAAGCCGAACACGTCGAGCGCGCGTTGCAGCGGCGCCAGGCGTTGCGCCGCGATCTGCGCGCCATGGTGATCGATCAGCGAGGTCTCGATCGTGCGCAGGTCGGCCGCGAATTCGCCGGCATCGCCGTACGCGGCCGATGCCGGCGCCGGCCGCGTCTCGATCGCGGCCAGGCCCAGCGCGCGCGCCGTGGCCGCGAGCCGGGCATAGACGCCGATCAGCGCGCGACGATAAGGCTCATCCATGCGATGCGGCGAATCGTCGGGCGAGGTTTGCGCGAGCGCGAGCAAGGCGTCGGATGCGCCGACCAGTCCTTGCGACATCGACAACTCGGCGCCCAGGCGATGCACCTGATCGAGGTAATGCCCGAATGCGACCGACGCCTGCCGCCGCGCGGCGTGCGCGAGCGTGGCGGCAGTGACGTTGGGATTGCCGTCGCGGTCGCCGCCGATCCAACTGCCCATGCGCAAGAACGCAGGCAACTCGGGCGCGGCACGACGACGGCCCAGCTTGCGTGCCAATTGCCGCTCGATGTCGGCGTACAAGCGCGGAATCTGTTCGAGGAAAGTCGCGTGATAGAACGAAAGCGCGTTCTCGATCTCGTCGGCCACGGTGAGCTTGGAGGCGCGCAGCATGCGCGTCTGCCATAGCGACGCGACCATGACCCGCAGTTCCGCGAGGTTGTGTTCGATCTCGTCGGGCGTAAGCGGGGTATCGCGCTCGGTCAGCAGCGCCGCGACATGGGCTTGCAGGTCGAGGATGCTCTTGCGCTGCACCTCGGTCGGGTGGGCGGTGAGCACCGGCGCGATGCTCGCGCGCCGCAAGCACGCGTGGATCGCGTTCGCGTCGATGCCGGCGGCATCGAGCCGCGCCAGCGCATGCGCAAAGCTGCCTGCGCGCGGCGCGGCCCCGGCCAATGCATGGGCGCGTTGGCGCCGCACATGGTGGCGATCCTCGGCGATGTTGGCCAGATGCGAGAAATAACTGAATGCGCGTACCACCGAGATGGTCTCTTCGCGCTCCAGCGATTTGAGCAAGCGGTCGAGTTCGCGCGCGGCCTGCGGGTCGGTGTCGCGCCGGTAGCGCAGCGCGGTCAGGCGGATGGTCTCGACGGTGTCGAAGGCGCTCTGGCCTTCTTGTTCGCGCAGGACGTCGCCGAGCACGCGGCCGAGCAATCGGATGTCGTCGAACAGCGGTTCGTCCTTGGCGGAACGCAAAGCGGCGGCGGTTTTGGGCATGGCGGTCGGTGGCAGGGCGTGCACAGGCGCAGGCAAGGTGGGTGTTACCATCGGCACGACCGACAACCGCGTATCGCCGCGACCGCCGCCGTGACAGCCATTATCACCAATCCCCCGCAAAAACTCGTCATCGCTTCGCGCGAATCGCGCCTGGCGATGTGGCAGGCAGAACATGTGCGCGACCGCCTGCGCGCGCTTTATCCAGCGTGCGAGGTCAGCATCCTCGGCATGACCACGCGCGGCGATCAGATCCTCGACCGCAGCCTGTCCAAGGTCGGCGGCAAGGGACTGTTCGTGAAGGAACTCGAAGTCGCGCTGTTCGAACGCCGCGCCGACCTTGCCGTGCATTCGCTCAAGGATGTGCCGATGCAGCTCGAACCGGGCTTTGCGCTGTCGGCCATCATGGAACGCGAAGATCCGCACGACGCGCTGGTCTCGAACAAGTACGAAAGCCTCGATGCGCTGCCGGCCGGCGCCGTGGTCGGCACGTCCAGTCTGCGCCGCGCGGTTTCGCTCAAGCACCGCTACCCGACGCTGCGCATCGAATCCTTGCGCGGCAATCTCGACACCCGCCTGGGCAAGCTCGACCGCGGCGATTACGACGCCATCGTGCTGGCCTGCGCGGGGTTGCGCCGGCTGGGCCTGGCTGCGCGCATCCGCGCCGTGCTGCCGCCCGAACAATCGCTGCCCGCCGTGGGGCAGGGCGCGCTCGGCATCGAAACCCTGGCCGATCGCACCGATGTGATCGCGGCCCTGGCGCCGTTGCACGATGAAACCACGGCGCGCTGTGTGCTGGCCGAACGCGCGGTCTCGCGCGGTTTGGGCGGCAGTTGCCAGACGCCCTTGGCGGCCTACGCCACGATCGACGGCGCCACGCTGCATTTGCGCGCGATGGTGGCATCGCCCGATGGCGCCGAAACCCTGACCGGCGAGGAAAGCGGCCCCGCCGACGCGCCCGAAGCCCTGGGCCAGCGCATGGCCGACGATCTGCTCGCGCGCGGCGCCGCACGTTTGCTCGCCGCGGCCGCGTCGGCGTGATGTCCGCCGCGGGGCGTCCGGCGCCCGTGCGCGGCACCGGCATCATCACCCGGCCGACCGGGCAATCCGGCTCCTTGGCCGCGGCGCTCGAACGCGCGGGATTTGCCAGCGTGCTGCTGCCGGTGTTCGAGATCGCGCCGGTGGCCCGGCCCGCGGCACTCACGCGCGTCTGGTCGCGCATCGGGCAATTCGATCTGATTCATTTCGCCAGCGCCAACGCGATCCGGCATTTCTTCGAGCATCGTCCGGCCGGCGCCGCATTCAAGCCCGGCGCGATGATCGCAGTGATGGGCCCGGGCAGCCGCGCGGCGGTGGCGCCCTGGGTGCGCGACGACGCGGTCGAAATCGTCACGCCGGGCCAGGAACTTGCCCCCGTGTTGCCGACCGCGCTCGATTCCGAGACCTTGATGGTCACGCTCGAGGCCAGGCTCACCGCGGGTTTCGAAGGACTGCACGCCTTGCTGGTCAAGGGCGACGGCGGGCGCGATTGGCTCGCCCAGGCGCTCACCGAAGCCGGCGCCCAGGTCGAGGGCGTCGCGGTGTATCGACGGTTGTGCCCGCGCCTGACCGAAGAACAGGCCGGCATGCTTCGCGCCTTGTCGGCGCAGCCCGACCCCACGGTGTTCGTGGTCACGAGTTCCGAAGGCGCGCAGAACCTCGCCACGATGCTGGGCGCTTACGACGCGATTGGCGCGTGGGCCAAGCGCACGCCCATCGTCGTGACCCATGCTCGCGTGGCGCAACGCGCGCGCACCCTGGGTTTTGCGCAGGTATTTCTCTCGGCACCCAACGACGATGCGGTGGTGCGCACGATAGAATCCGCATGCCCTCCTGTTTGAAATTCTCATGAGCGACTCGAATTCCACCGCTGCCAGCAGCACGCCCGTAGCGCAATCCCGTGCAGGGATCTGGGGTGCTTTGCGCGGGGTGCGTGGCATCCATGTGCTGGGTGTCGCGGTGGCGTTGCTGACGGTCGCCGTGGGGGTGCTGTGGTGGCGCAGCAGCGCCGACATCGCGTTCACACAGCGCGAGCTGACGCGTCGGGTGACCGAATCGGACGCACGTTCGGTGGCCGCCACGCAGACTGCGCAGGACGCGGCCAATCGTCTGGTCGATGCGCTCAAGCAAGTCGCGGTGCTCGAATCCAAGCTCGAAGAATCGCAAAGCCAGCAATACGCGCTCGAACAGATGTACCAGGAGTTGTCGCGCAATCGCGATGAGATCCAACTGGCCGACATCGAGCAGTCGATCGCCACGGCGGCCCAGCAATTGCAGCTCACGGGCAATGTGCAAGCGGCCTTGCTCGCGCTGCAAAACGCGGATGCGCGTCTGGCGCGGATCAACAAGCCGCAATTCATCGGCGTGCGGCGCGCGCTCACGCGCGACATCGATCGCCTCAAGGCCTTGCCGAGCACCGATCTGTCGGGCATGGCGGTCAAGCTCGATCAGGCGGTCAGCATCATCGACACCATGCCGGCCTTGATCGACGAAAAGCCCGCGCCGGTCGCTGCGCCTGCAGGCAAGGCGCGCGCGGCCGCGGCCGACAAGCCCGCGGCAGCCGAGGCCCCCGCGCCCTGGTGGCGCAACATGTTCGATCGCCTCGGCCACGAATTGCGCGGCCTGGTGCGTATCCGCGAAGTGGGCGCACCCGACGCGCTGTTGCTGTCGCCGACCCAGGCTTACTTCGCACGCGAAAACCTCAAGCTGCGCCTGCTCAACGCGCGGCTGCAACTGCTGGCGCGCAACGAGGCCGGGTTCCGGTCCGATCTGCAGGCGGCGCTCGACTGGATCGGGCGCTACTTCGAGCCGCAGGCCAAACCGACCCAGCAAGCGCAGGCGCTGTTGCGGCAATTGC
>CAYUYC010000138.1:0-8800 GCA_964448945.1 uncultured Burkholderiaceae bacterium | reverse complement strand
AGGCCACTTGCACCGCTTGCTGGATCGGTACCGTGATCGAACGCGTGATGATCAGTGCGGCCGTGATGCCTAACGCCAGGGCGGTGGTGACGAGGATGCCCAAGGTCAGCTTTGCCTTGACGTAGGTATCGTGCGCGTCCGCTTTTTGTGCGTCCGACAAGGCCACGTTGACGTCCCACCACTTCGCGACGGCTTCGTGGGCCGCTTGATAGGCCACCACGGAATTGCCGCTGATCTCGCGCACGACTTCCGCAGCTTTGCTGCGGTCTTGTGCCGCGAGGCGGGAAACGGCACGCACCTTCTCCCATTCGGCGTAATAGCCGGCGATCGCGGTGCGTGCGCTTTCTGCCGCACGTCGATCTTGTTCGCCGGAGGCCAGCTCACGCGTGTACTGATCGAGCTTGGCGGAGATGGTGTTCTGATATTCGCGGATCTTGGCTTCGACTTCGTCCTTTTGCGCCAGCGTGTCCACGAGTACATGGCGATACTCCCAGCGCCGGATGTTGCCGAGGTCCATCGCGACTTCGTGCTCCACCTTGAACGCTGGAATCAGATTGTCGGCGTAGTAGTCGGTGTTGGCCGCGAGATTGCCGGCCTGCCAGGCCGATGCTGCCGCCATGATGGCGAGCAGGCCCAGCACGACCCCGAAGGCGAGGGACAATCGCGCCCCGATTTTCAGATTTGCAAACATGACGCTGGTGCTCCGTACAAGAAGATTGGGGGCGTGGTCGTAGCGGACGGAGGTCCATCACGACTCACGGTGGTATGGGTGTTCACGCTGCCGCGCAGAGCAGACTCCCGATACCCATGGAGCGCGCTGGCGGCGTAAACGTGTTGTAGTTGGATCGACGATCGGCGGATGCCGAAATCTGGCGGCCACAATGACGCCAATTCCCATTTCCTCGACGCTGGTTTTCGGCTCAACGCACGCCGTTGCGAAATTGCGCAATCTCGTTGCGGCCGAAGGTTGCGGATTCACGCAACGGCATGCGTTTGCGGCCAACATGCGATCGCGCCGCGCATGGGCAAGGTGTTCTTGCGCGGATTTGTTCTACCGCATCTTCCAACGTTTCAGTTCCCTAGCATTTGAGCCTTTTGGCGCAACCATTTTGGTATTTAGGTGGCTCAGCGGTCGCCGCTTCGTCGAACGTACCAAGGCGTGTTCCGAACTCGGTTACGTGCGCAGACGCGGGTCACCGCACGTCTTGATGCCAGTCATGAGCAAGCGCAGTTCACATCGCAGCATGTTTCACCCACTCGAGTGGGCGAACGAAGTTCTTGTTCAGACGAATTCCCAGATCGATCGCGAGCATCACGCGCACGATTCGCTCGAACGCCTGGACACCGCCGAGGAGATCTTTACCGTCAACGGTCGCAAGGACCAGATGCGGCTGTTGGCAGTCTGTCGCCCGCATCTCTTGGTGGCACGCGCCGATTTCGCATCGGCGATCGCTGCCGCGATCAAGGTGTTCGACGATCAATCGATTCCGGCGCCGCTGCGCATTCGCGCAGGAATTCCGGCGGTACTGACCATCGGACAGACGCTGCAATTGCGCGATGCACGGGCGCTCGTCGGGAGCTTTGCGCACTTGTGCAAGACCACGGCGCTGGACGAGGACGTGTTGGCCGGTCTGGCCGCATTGGGTCGCAACCGTTTGTTCAACGCGCTCTCCGAGGCGGGCATCGCTACGGCGCTCAAGAACTGCGCGCATTCGCCGCCGATCCGCTCCCGGGAATCCTTGCGGGCATTGGCTGCGGAAGTCGCGCTCGAACTGGAGGCGGTGTGGCGCGCGTCGGGCATTGCGAAGCTACGGCATGTCGCCTTGCCGCTGACCTTGGCGTGGGCGCGCTGCATCTCCGACGAGAACGCGGGCATCGCGGCGGCGTTTGCAGCGGTCCGCATGGCCAATCCAAGCAGCTGGCCGGTGACGACGCTGATGATGGAAGGGCAGGCGTATCGCTGGGCCGGCGCCTACGATCGATCGATCGCGGTGCTGACACGCGCGATCGATCGCGCCAAATCCGGAGCGGTGCTGCACAAGGAGGCGTTCGCGCATTTCGAGATCGCGCAGGCGTATTCGTCCAACCGTCAATTCGATAAGGCGTGCGCGCACATCCTGCAGTACTGCAGCATCTTGCAGACCAATCTGGAACGATCGAATGTGCATGTCGCTTCGGCCATTTCGCCGATCGCGGTCAGAGCGAGCGATCAGGCTCGGGAATCGAACGCGGCCAGCCGTGCACAACACCTGCAACCCGAGCCGCCCTATCTCAAGCGGGCACGGCGTTACATCGAGGCCAATCTGCATGAGGATCTGAGCATGAACGACATCGTCGACTCGTCGGGGGTGAGCCGGCGGTCGTTGGAGATGGCGTTCAGAAAGCTCCGCGGCGTGAGTCCGATCGAGTACTTGCGCCAGATGCGGCTTGAAAAGGCCAGCAAGTTGCTGAGCAGCACCGACTGGCCGATCCACCAAGTGCGCGAGGCGGTGGGCTATCGTCGCGCGTCCGCGTTTTCCTGCGATTTTCGCAAGCGCTTCGGCATTTCGCCGATGTCGGCGCGCAAGAACGCCCACGTGCGGGCGGGGTAATCAGGGTTGACATCGCAGGCGACCTGATGCCCCGCGTGTCAGCGCAATTCGTATTCGCTTTGCCGCCGATGCGGCGTACGCTCGTGCCGACCCGACTCACCTTTGTGGAAGGCACGCTCATGAAACTTCGATACGCATGTTTGGCGGCCGCGCTTGCGGCTGCGGCGACCGCGGCGCAGGCCGACGGCAATCAGATGTACATCCGCGGCGGGTCGATGGGCGTGGGGCTCGGCTATTCGACCATGGTGACCGAGCGCATCGCGGCGCGCGTGGGTGCGAACTACTTCAACTACTCGCGCGACGACACTTACGAGAGCAATCGCTATTCGGCCGATCTCAAGTTCTCGTCGATCGAGGCGCTTGCCGATGTCTACGTGGCCGGCGGGTTCCGCATCTCGGGCGGTGCGATCTACAGCGCCAATAAACTCGATCTGACCGCTCAACTCGGTGCCGGCGGCACGTTCACCATGAACGGGGTCACGTACAGCGGCATCAACGCGGCGAGCGCGCAGGTCGATCTCGGCCGCAAGAAAGTCGCGCCCTACATCGGTATCGGGTATTCGAGTCGGCCGAACGAGGGCAAGGGGCTGGGCTTTCATTTCGATGTCGGGATCGTCCATCAGAATCCGCAGGCGTCGATCACGATCGACGCCGATCCGGTCGTCACCGGCGATCCGACCTTCCAGGCCAACAAGGCCCAGGAGGAGGCCAAGCTGCGCGATTCGGTATCCAGCGCATCGAACTGGCCGGTGCTCATGTTCGGGATGAGCTACACGTTCTGACCTCCGGCCGCGGGGCGGCGCGTCGGCGCCGCCTGCGGCCCACCCCTCCAAATCCGCAATTCGTCGCCTGCGCGTTCGCGCAACGGGCGTGTTCCCCCTAGAGTGGCGGCCATCCACCGGAAACACGCCTCGATCATGACCAACACCTCCAATTCGCCGCCGCCGTCGGGCGCCGACGCCCCGAAGCCGACCACCGGGTCAGGCGCTGCCGGGGCGGGCCCGCGCGCCGGATGGATGCCGACGATCAGCAAGGAGACCATGGCGGTCTTCTTCGCCCGCGCGGGCCGGTTGCTGCGCGCCTATTCCGATTGGCTGGCCTCGATCTCGTGGTGGCGATTCTTTCTGTTGGCGATCCTGTTCATCGCCGCGGTCAGCATCCTGACCGAGATGCCGTTCTTCCAGGTGGCCGAACGCGCGAGCGCCAAGGTGCGCTACGAAGTGCATGTCGACGACAACGGTGCGGTCTCGATCACCCCGGCCGAACGCCGCACCAACACCAAGGCGTCCGCCGACGCGGCGCGCAAGGAAGCGGCCGCTGCCAAGCGCGAAGCGGAGCAAGCCGCCGCCGAGGCGAAGCAGGACGCGCAAGCCGCCAAACGCGAGGGCGCGGAGCCGGACGTGATCGCCGAAGCGGAACTGGGCGACAAGCCCGGCAACAAGGCGAATGTGAGCGTGACCACCAAGGGCGTGGTCATCGATGCGCACGACGGCAATGAGCGCAAGCGCATCACGATCGACAAGGAAGGGGTGCGCATCGAGCGCGCGCCTTCGGGGGCATCGACGGCCGGTGCGCCAGCTTCGCCGCCGCCGGCCGTTCCTGAGCTGCCGGCGATCCCAGCGTTACCGGCGCCACCCAAGCCGCCGGCATTGCCCGGCGCCGATGGTGTCGCACAAGCCGCGGCCGATCTGGCGGCGCGCGAGGCCAGCCGGGCCAAGATCGAGGAATCCTTGAGCGAGGCGATCAGCGATCTCGAGGATCTGGCGAACGAGCGCGCCGATGCCTCGCGGCGCGGTGCGGTGGGCGAAGTGCTGCACACCTTCTCGATCTTCTTCGTGATCTTCTCGGTCATCATGAAGGTCGAGGCCGGGCGGCGCGTCAAGGTCGAGGTGTGCGTCGCCGAAGCGACCGAACTGGCCGAGGCCGAGCAGCTCAAGCGTCAGTTGGCCGAGGCGCGCGTGCAGACCATGCAGGCCCAGGTCGAGCCGCATTTCCTGTTCAACACCCTGGCGTCGATCGATCATCTGATCGAGACCGATCCGCCGCGGGCATCGGCGATGCAAAAGAATCTGATCCAGTACCTGCGCGCCGCCTTGCCCAAGATGCGCGAAAGCACGACCACGCTGGGCCGCGAGATCGATCTGGTCCGCGCCTACCTCGAGATCCTCAAGGTGCGCATGGAAGATCGTTTGCATACCGAGTTCGCGGTGCCCGATGGCCTGCGCTCTGCGGCCTTCCCGCCGATGATGCTGCAATCGATCGTGGAGAACGCGATCAAGCATGGGCTCGAGCCCAAACCCGACGGCGGATCGATCCGCGTCGCGGCCGAGATCGTCGATGGGCGCTTGCGCGTGACGGTGGCCGATACCGGGCTGGGGTTCGATCCGGCCAACACCGCGACGCGCGGAACGGGGCTGGGTCTGACCAACATCCGCGAGCGGCTTGCGTTGCTGCACGACGGCAAGGGCGTGCTGTCGGTATCGGCCAATGTGCCGAGCGGCACCGTCGTGGCGATCGAGTTGCCTTACACCTTTGCCAAGGCCTGATGGAGGTTTGCGATGCGTACGCTGGGAACCCTCTTGATCGTGTTGCTGGTGCTCGTCGGCCTGGGGATCTGGGGCGCCTGGGCCTTGGTCGACGTGCTGCACGATGCCGTGATCCAGGTCGATGGACAGACGGTCGACGTCGGCCAGCTCGGCGTGGGCGGTCTGGTGGTGGCGGGCATGGCCTTGGCTGCCGTGTTCCTGGTCGTGATGCTGGTGATGTTGCTCGCGCTGCCGTTCACGGTGATCGTGACCGCGGTGGCAGTGATGTTCGCGGCCGGTGTGGCGGTGCTTGCGGTGCTCGGCGTGGCCGGCATGCTGCTGTGGCCGGTGGCACTGATCGGCTTGCTGGTGTGGTGGCTGGCGCGGCGATCGCGTCGCCCGTCGGGGGCGTCGCACCCGGCCGCGTGATCGGTCGTCGATCCGGTCTTTGCTGTCGGTCAGGCAATGCTTGGGCTAGCATCGCGCACATCTCAAACGCCGCCCGCCACCGCTCATGACCGCACGCGCCATCATTGCCGACGACGAACGCCTCATGCGCGAGCAGTTGCGCGCGCGGCTGACCGAAGTCTGGCCCGAACTCGACATCGTGGCCGAAGCGCGCAATGGCGAAGAGGCGGTTCAGGCCGTGAACGCGCATCGACCGGATCTGGTGTTTCTGGACATCCGGATGCCGGGCATGACCGGCATCGATGCCGCCAAGGCGATCGCCGGACGCTGCCATGTGGTGTTCATCACCGCATACGATGAGTACGCGGTCGAGGCGTTCGAACATGGCGCAGTGGATTACGTGCTCAAGCCGGTCGAGTCGGCGCGATTGGCTGCGACCGTCGCGCGCTTGAAGTCGCGGCTGTCTTCTCCGGTGCCCGATCTGTCGGCCCTGCTCGCGCAACTGTCCTCGCAAATCCAGACCCAGCTCGGCGGTACGTCGGCGGCGCCCAAACGCGCCTTGCAATGGATCCAGGCCAGCGTCGGCAGCGAGATCCGCATGATCCCGGTCGACGAAGTGCTGTTCTTCATTTCCGACGAGAAGTACACGCGGGTGCAGACGGCTGCGCAGGAAGCGCTGATCCGCAAGCCGATCAAGGAGTTGATCGACGAACTCGATCCCGAGCAGTTCTGGCAGATCCATCGCTCGACGCTGGTGAATGCCAAGGCGATCGCCGGCGTCACGCGCGATGTCACCGGGCGCCAGCGCGTGCTGGTCAAAGGCTCGAACGAAAAGCTCGAAGTCAGCCGATCGTTCAACCACCTGTTCAAGCAGATGTGAATCGCATCGCGCGGCGCAATAAAAAAAACAGGCCCGCATGTCGCGGGCCTGATCGTTGGGTGCGGGACTGCGCGTTCGTCTAGCGCGAACCTTCGCGGAACAGGATCACGCGGATGGTCTCGAACAGCACCAGCATGTCGAGGAACAGCGAGTGGTTCTTCACGTAGTACAGATCGAACTGCAGCTTGCGACGCGAATCCTCGATCGAAGCACCGTAGCTGAACCGCACTTGCGCCCAACCGGTCAGACCCGGCTTCACGCTGTGGCGGATGTCGTAGTACGGCACTTCCTGCTTGAGCTGGTCGACGAAGGTGGGACGTTCCGGACGCGGACCCACCAGGCTCATGTCGCCGCGCAGGACGTTGATAAGTTGGGGCAGTTCGTCGATGCGGGTCTTGCGGATGAACTTGCCGACCCGGGTGACGCGTGCGTCGTTGGTCTGCGCCCAGACGGCCACGCCGTTCTTCTCGGCATCCTTGCGCATGCTGCGGAACTTCAGGCAGGTGAAGCCGCGACCGCCCAATCCGGTGCGTTCCTGACGGAAGATCACCGGCCCCGGCGACTCGAGGCGGATCACGATCGCGGCCACGATCATGATCGGCCAGGTCAGCGCCAGCAGCAGGCCGGAAGCGGCGAGGTCGAAGCTGCGCTTGACCACCGAGCGCAGCGTGTCTTGTGCAAAACCATGACCGTAGATCAGCCAGCTCGACTTCAGATGGTCGATGGGAATCTCACCGCGGGTGCGCTCGTAAAAGCCCACCAGATCGATCACCGGGATGCCCTTGACGCGACAATCGAGCAAGGCTTCCATCGGCAGGCTGCCGCCGCGCTGTTCGCGCACCGCGACCACGACTTCGTCGACCTTGTGATCGCGCACCAGGGCGTGCATGTCGGCATCGGCCGCGACGAGGCGCGATTTGTCGACTTCGACCTTGTCGGCGCCGGCCGGGAAGAAACCGACCACGCGAAAGCCGGCGCCGCCGAGCTTGGCCAAGTCGGCTTCGACGTTTTGCGCTTCATTGCCGGCGCCGACGATCAGCACGCGGCGCACGCCGATGCCGGACTTGCGTGCCGAGTACAGCGCCTGGCGCATCAGCACCAGACCGCCGAAGAGATAAAGCAGGGTGTAGCCGATGGCGGCCTGGGCGCGCTCGCCGTCGGGCAGGGCGCCGAAAATCAGGTAGGCGATCGGGCAACCGAGTGCGATGGCGAGCAGACCGCGGCCCACCATGGAGGTGAAGCTCAGCGCTTCATGACGCTTGTAGACCCCCAGAGCGCCATAGAGAACCGCCATCAGGGTCGCAAACGCTGCTGCGGGCAACAGCAATCCAGACAGACTCGCTTGCGGCAATGCAGCTTCGCTCGGGAAGGTCTGGAACGACACCGCGAGCAATACGGCCAGGAAGCACATGAGGATGTCGGCACCGACTTCGACCAGTGTGCCGAGCTGGATGTGGTGACGGAAGACGCGAATCATCGGTACGGCTCCGAATCTGTGTTTTGGCCCGAATTCGGGCGCAATCTTGATTTGTCGCTTGAGGGCGGCTCTGCCAGACCCGGCAGCAGGGGTGCGCTGAAAGCCCAAAGACCGTCGGGCGCACTCCACCTGTAAGGGTGGGGGTGGCGACTCACCTAGGAAAAACAGGAAGTACTCGACTAGGAATTTCGCGACACGGCCGAATGGTGTGAGCTTCCACACGACAAAGATATGAAATAGTTCACAAACCCGCCGGATGTCTGTCCCAGGGACTCGGCTGTACCAGGATCGCGTGATGCTGCGCGATGTAGGGAAAAGGACGACGTGAAATACTTCCTTGTGAGTATCTAGGGCGGATCGGTCAAATGAGCGGATTGCCGAGACCGCGTGGGTGGAACCCCCTAGGTTAGACTGCAAAACAGCAGCGGATTGAATATTTCGCGCGGTCGATCGTGATCGCGTCTCGATGGGAGGATGTCATGGGTTTCGGGAAGTTGGTCCAGATTCTTCGTCGCGGTGCGCTCCTCGGTGCGCTGGGAATTGCGGCGGTGCTCACGGGTTGCGGTTCGTTGGGCAGTCATCCGCCGGCGCCCGCCGTGGCCGACAGCGCTGATTATCGGTACGTGATCGGACCGCTCGACACGGTCAATATCATCGTTTGGCGCAACCCCGACCTGTCCATCACGGTGCCGGTGCGTCCTGATGGCCGGATTTCGACCCCGTTGGTCGAGGATTTGCCGGCGGCCGGCCGCAATCCCCAGGATCTGGCACGCGAAATCGAAAAGGCGCTCGGCCGTTTCATCCGCGATCCGGTCGTGACCGTGGTCGTCAACAATTTCCAGGGGCCGTACAGCGAACAGATCCGCATCATCGGCGAGGCGACGCGTCCGCAGTCGCTTCCCTATCGTCAGAACATGAC